>CAJXMD010000043.1 GCA_913056165.1 uncultured Halieaceae bacterium | reverse complement strand
AGTCGACGACCGCTGACTCACTTTGCGCCAGCCTGCCTTCCAGTAAGGATATCTCAGCAGGCTTCACGGCCGGATTAACCTCTGCCAAGTATTTAAGTCGATCGATTTCCTCCCCAAGGCCTGTTTTAACCAATTTGACAGCATCTTCGATCCGCTTATTCAGAGATTGGTCAGCGTACCGGTCAGCGATTTCCAGCCGAGTCTCAAGAAGACTGCGGATCTGTCGAACCACATTGGCAGACATCGTTGCAGGAATGCCCTCAACATGTTGATTCAGCGCGGAATTCGAGAGGTTGTCTGCCACGTCTTTGTTGTTTGGTGCGATCACGTAGCGCAGAGGTGTTAGATCGAGAAACCTGCCAATTTCCAGTTCAGCTGGTGCCAGGCAATCCACACCGTAGATGGCTTCCGTCAAAACCGTGCCTGCCTTGATTTTAGGGTGCTTGATCGTGACGAGAGAAGAATTCCCCAGCTCGGAACTCGCGACCACATCCATGGCCTCCCGGATTAATGGATGTTCCCAAGTAAGGAACTGGATATCGTCCCGTGACACCGCCGTCTCGCGGTCAAAGGTCACGGTGATGCCATCTTCCTCGAGCCCGGGGAGGTCGCCGGTGATCAGCATTTCTGTGGGCTTTAGAATCAGGCTCGTTTCAGTGTGGTAATCCTGACTAATGCCAATTCGATCAAAGAGGAGCTCCGCAAAGTTAAAAATCTCATCCGGTCGCTCGCTGTCTCGAATGCTATCTATCACCTCCGCCGCTTTCTGTGGGTCATGTGAGTTGAGTTCTAGCAGGCGATCTCTTCCCTCTTGCATTGTCTGCTCCAACGCTTCGGTTCGAGATCGAGAATCTTGAATCAGCTGTTGCAGTTCGTTGTCTGATGCTGCCTGGCGTGCCGACTCCAACCGCTCGCGAAATTCGGCATAGACCGCATAACCCACGGCGCAAGAGTGAGTGAAGGCCTGCAGACCACGATGCAGCCATTCAAATTGCACACTCTGGGCAGAATTCTCAAGGTAGGGGACGTGTATAAGGACGGCTCCTTGCTGTCCGATACGATCCAAACGGCCAATGCGCTGTTCAAGCAAATCCGGGTTTTCTGGCAGGTCAAAACAGATCAGGTGCTGTGCAAACTGAAAGTTGCGGCCTTCGCTGCCGATTTCTGAACAAATGAGGGCTTGAGCGCCGCCGATATCGTCGGCGAAAAACGCTGCGGCACGATCTCGTTCAACAAGACTCAACCCCTCGTGAAACGCTGCACAGCGGATACCTGCACGCAAATGTAGGTGATGCTCCAAGGCGAGCGCTGTTTCAGCCGAGTGCGCAATGACCAACACTTTGTTAGGTCGCAACTCGCGCAGGATCTGTTCCAGCCAGGCAACTCGAGGATCGAAGTCCAGCCAGCTGTCTTCAGCATGTGAGGTTTCTGGGCAGAGCCGGTGCCGATCATTATCATATTGAGCCGGTAGAGGGAGTGGGTAGGCGGTTAGCTTTCTCTCTGGAAACCCAGAGACTGAGCTACGTGTATTTCTAAAAAGCATCCGACCGGTGCCATAGCGATCAAGTAGCTGCTGAACTTGACGCGCAGCGGATTGATCGCCGTCAACCCCCACAGGTAGCTGGTCGGGTTGTTTGCCTTGCTGCAGAGCCCCAATCATATCGCTCCACTCCGCATATTGCGTCTGCTCGGCCTGAAACGACGGGAAGTCACTGAAGCGATCGGGATCAAGCAGCTGCAATCTTTCGAAGTGACCTTCGATGCCCGCCTGCTCTGGCGTTGCGGTGAGTAGAAGGAGCCCCTTCGTTGTACGCGACAAGGCCGACACAAAATCAAATAGCGACCCAGACTCCACGCCCGCGTTTAGGTGGTGAGCTTCATCCACGATCACCAGATCCCACATGCTATCCAGTGCGCTGGCTTGCATAATCTGGGAATTAGCAAAAAGCGAGAAGGGGGTGAGGATCAGTTGTTCGCTATCGAAGGCAAGCGCCTCACCATCTTCATCCAGTCTGGTGTCATTAAAAAGCGAAAAGGCCAGATTGAATCGACGCAGCATCTCCACTAACCACTGGTGGACCAGGGAGTCCGGGACGATGACGAGTATACGATTGGCGCGCCCGGTGGCTAACTGCTGAGTCAGGATTAAACCCGCCTCAATGGTTTTTCCAAGGCCCACCTCATCGGCAAGCAGCACTCGAGGGGCAAACCGCTTCCCAACCTCTGAAGCAATATAAATCTGATGCGAAAGCAGAGAAGTTCGGGCGCCCAACAGACCTGCGACGCTGCTGGAAATGTTCCGAGCTCTGTGTCGAAGTGTCTCGTAGCGCAAGTTAAAGTCGGCGGGCTTGTCCAACTGATTGTTCAGCAATCTATCTTTGGGTGAGCTCAATCGAATGTAGGGATCAATATCGAGCTCTGAGACGAGTCCGTTCTCCGCCGTCTCATAGAATCGAACTCCGTCTGCTTCCTCGACGGTTAAAATCGAATAAGTGTTGCCATCGACGTGCTGCAGGTCATCCCCGGGCGAAAGGGAAAGTCGTGTGAGGGGGGCTCGGTCAGTGGCATAGGTTCGATCTTCCCCGACTGCAGGGAAATGCAGTGTGACGCGGCGGCCCTCCAGCTCAACGATGATGCCCAAGCCTAATTCGACGTCAGCGTGGCTTACCCAGCGTTGACCTAAGTGAAAGCTACTCATACTGACCCAAAAAACAGCTGTTCACTATTGTGTTTAGCGGCAGCCAAGAGTGTCTCGATGTCCACCTTTTTAATTTCTGCAACTTTTTCGGCAATGAACGGGAGGTATTTTGGGCTGTTCACTCGCCCCCTGTAAGGGACAGGGGTGAGGTACGGGCTGTCGGTTTCAAGGAGAATCCTATCGAGCGGGGTTAGCTCCACAACCTCCCTCACGTTATCCGCATTTTTAAAGGTGCAGATGCCGTTAAACCCGAGAAAAAATCCGCTGTCCAGACAAAATTCTGCAAGCTCCATTGAACTGGTAAAGCTGTGGATGACCCCCCGTTTTGTCATCGACGGGAGTGCGTTCTCGAGTATCTGTCGTGTATCAACGTCGGCGTCCCGAGTATGGATAACAACGGGAAGCTCCAAATCTGCAGCTATAGCGAGTTGATCCTCAAAGGCGAGTTTTTGTGCGGCTCGGTCTGCATGGTCATAAAAGTAATCCAGTCCGATCTCGCCAATGGCGATAATTCGCGGATCGGCAGCGCCCGCAACAACCCGCTGCGAGAGAGCCGGAGACCATTCGGCGGCCTGATGGGGGTGAATTCCTTGAGTCCCCCAGATCTTGGAGGATTTCTTAGTTAGTTCCAAGACGGCCGTCAGGTTGTCATCTGAGACCGCTATGGTGATAAAACGCTCAACGCCTGCGGCGGCCGCTTGCCGTAATTGATCATCCAGATCACCCTCCGTTAGGTAATCGAGATGGCAATGGGTTTCCACAATAGGTGTTATAAACCGCGGGATTGGTTTGCTGTCTTTGCTGGGCATGGGATTAAAACAAAGGGTGTGCGGCGCGAATTATGCCACAGGAGAACTCTCCGTAGGAGTGGCTGATTCCTACCACCTAGCCCCGATGAACCGTTCGCATGCGCATGTTGCGGACGGTATCAATAATCTCGCTCCACAACCATTGATGAAGGGCTGATCGCTGGGTTCTCTCGTGAGCCACTAATGCATAGTCAATTATCGTGGCATGTTCGGGTGGGAGGGATAGGGCGACAACATCCCGCGTGGCACCATCGTTCCTCGCCAGGTAGGCGGGGCAGAGGAGGGTGTAATCGGTTTCGCGCAATATTTCCAAGGCGGTCAGCAGGTGGGAGGTCTCCACCATTCCGGCGCTACCGAATACTTCCCGATAGCGATTCTGGATTGTTAATTCCAGATTCTCCCGGTCAGAGATATAAAGATTGATTGTTGGGTACTGCAGAAGGGTCTCAATGGATATTCCCTGATCAACCAGGGGATGCTGGCGCCTAACAAAAATGGCTAGCGGAGAACTACCAAGGGGCTGCATTCTATATTCGGGTCCGTAAGAAGCTCGTTCGATTTGGATCGCGAAGTCCAGCTCCCCTGACGCTAGCTGCTCCAGCTGTCCCTCTACCCGCGTAATCGTTTTGACCCTTAGCTTGGGTGCGATGGTTTGAAGCTTGCTGGCGAGAGCGGGGAGTAGGGACAGGCCTACATACTCTGAGATAGCGATTGAGACCTCTCCCTGATAGGAGAGAGGAGAGAATTCGCCCTCGATTAGCAGATTTTCGATAGAACCCAGAATGTTTTCCAATTCGCTGACAAGAGATTCGGCTCGGGGCGTGGGTTGAATGCCGCGTTTGGATCGTACAAACAGTGGATCGTTAAATGCTTCTCGGAGACGAGCGAGGGTTTTGGACATGGCCGGCTGGGTTATTGCCATCCGCGAAGCCGCTTTTGACACACTCCTCTCTTCAAGCAATACCTGAAGCGCAACCAATAGGTTTAGGTCCATACGGGCTAATTTTGATATATTCACGGCTCTAAAAGCATTCCCTCGAAGAATGTTTTTTATAATATAAATACATTTGAATTATGTAAAGCGATAGCGGACAGTTGAGTCACCGAGATTTGGTGGCCTGCACGGCCCAGAGCTGGCAGGCATCCCCTCCAGGTCCCGAGTCTCCCTTAGCCCATCCCCTGGATGGGCTTTTTTATTTGCTACCATGCGGCCATGAGTCCAAACCCGCCTGTCTTCTCTGTTTCTTCAATGAGGGCTTCATGGTTGCCCATCAGGATTTTTTGGGGTCTGCTGTGCCTTGGCACCGCTCTTCATGCCTTTGCAGACACGCCTTTACCATGGGGACTGCGAGTCTTCTCAGAGGAGTCTGAACGGCTACCCCCACCTCTAGCGTTGTCTCCGGACGTATTGGTCCAGCTGGATACTGCGAGCGAGAGGATTGCAACGATTGAGGGACTACGGGGACCCTACTCGGCGGACCTGACCGACCCCCTGCTGGAGACGGCGCATATTGCGGCCGAATATGGCGAAGTGGACCGTGCAATGGAGCTATACCGCTGGGGCCTCTATACCCTTCGAGTCAATCAAGGCCTGAATTCTAGCGAGCAACTTCCGGTCATTGAGCGCATGCTTGCACTTCTCCGAAGTAAGGGTGATTCCGAGGCTTTTCAGGATCGAATTGATTATCTCTATCGATTGATGGGGCGGGGAGCCAAGCCCTGGACCGAGGATCGCTTATTGGCCTCTCAGCGATGGCTGCACACTCGCACCGAACTTTTGATCACAGCAGTGCCGGAGAGCAGTCAAGGTGAGCTTCTGTTTCTTCTTGAGCACGCGGAGCACCTCCGCGAGGAGGTTTGTAATGACGCAATCTGGGCAAGTCAGTTTTGCGCGCCGCTGACACTCCGACTGCTCGCGCTTCTTTATGTGCTGGATTACCGCGTCGAGCCTCTGGTCGTTGATTCCTACGGAAGTGTCCAACGAGCAGGCTACGCAGAGTCTATGGGATACAACAACGACCTCAATCTCAGTCCGCTCGAGCAACGTTTACTCTCTCTCGAGCAAGGCGTTAGGTCGAGAGGTCGGCGCATTCTTGACAAGGCCCTCGAAATTAGCCCTGCGGACGTTGCGCTAACTCGCGCTCTTGCAGACTGGTCTTGGTTCTACGGCCGCACCGGCGAGGCCCTTGCCCTGTACAGAGGACTCCTCGATCAGGCTGGAGAATCGCAATCAGAGAGTAGCTTGTTAGATTTTCAAACTCCTATGCCGATTCCCATGTCGTTGTTTGAACCCAGAGACACGGCTCTTATGTCGCGGGAGACAGAGCGTTATCACGCGACTGCCGTGGTAAATAAAAGGGGGGGGCTAAAAGATATTGAGCTGCTACCGCTGGAACCAGAGCGGACGTCACTCAAGGGTCGGGGCGTGCGTCACCTTAAATCAGTACGCTTCAGTCCCGTGCTGGACAAAGATGGGAATGCGCAGGAGGCCTCGATCAGCCTGCACATATCAGTCATAAAGTAACAACGCTCGCTACTGATTATTAATAACCAACAGGGCGCCAGTCGCCTTCAGTTTGCCCTTCAGCGACCAGTCAATCACATCGCCACCGTGTTTTCGGACTGCTTTTTCAGCCATTTCATGAAACGTTGGCCGCTCTGGGTCTGCGATTACGACCTGTCCAACCCCCGCATCAATGGCTTTGTCGATCATTTTTCCAACGGGCTTCACTAAGTCGTCCCAGAAGCAAATATCGGCCGCAACCAATAGATCAAACGTGGCGAGCTGCTTTTTCTTGAGTTTCTCAAAGCGATCGACTAACGGGGTCGTTTTGACTTTATTGAGAGCAGCAACAGCATCAAGATAGGGAAACACATCGGGATCCGCATCCATCGAGACGACCTGTGACCCAAAACGTTTGGCAAACCAAATGCCTGTAATGCCCCAACCGCATCCGGCATCAAGCACCGTGTCCGCTCGCTCCGGCGGGTTTTTGTGTAAGTAGTCCATGATTAAAAAGCTCGATCGCCAAAGCTTCGTTCCATGAATAGATGGCTCATGTCCGGCCCTTTTGACGGCTCGAATCGCCTTGTGACTGGCCGTGGGCATAACAACGCCTCGATACTTTCTCTCTGTCACGCGGCCTTTACCGTCCCTTTTCTTTTTCACGTTGCTCACAGTGGCTTCACTTCCTCTGCCTGTGGTCCGCGATCGCCCGTCCGGGTGACAAAGCTGACACGCTGGCCTGGCTTAATACCTCGCTTGCCGATGCCTTCTACACTTCGAAAATGAACGAACACTTCGGCACCATCATCGCCGGTAATAAAACCAAACCCTTTTGTGCCATTGAACCACTTGATACTTCCCTGGCTCCGCTTGCCTGATTTGAATGTTTTGGAGTCGGGTGTTTTAGGCTTGGAGATGGAAATAGACGCCGTGAAACTGCCCGCGATGGCCATTAAAATCAGTGCCGCAAGTGTGTCATAGGGAAACGCGGGTATCGCGGTGAAAGCAAAATAGATACCCACACCGATAACAGTGTTGATGAGAATCCGGCCGGTGCCGGTAAGCTGATGTTGCGACGACATGCGAACCATCCAAAAACGGGGACCGGGAGTTTAACAGCTTCCGATGGCCTGTGGACAGTTAGCGCTTTACGACTTCCTCAGCCTGCAGTCCTTTCGGACCCTCGGCGAGCGAAAACTCGACCTCTTGACCTTCTGCAAGAGAGCGGTATCCGTCGCCTTGTATGGCACGGAAGTGGACAAAAATGTCATCATCTCTGTCGGCCATGGTTATAAAGCCAAAGCCTTTTGCGTTGTTAAACCACTTCACAACGCCTGTCACGCGCTCGGACATAGGTTGCTCCGGGAAATTTCCACAAGGCCATGTTTAACAGTACTTGACTGTTAAGGCAATCCCTCAAGCCGCTCTAATTGCGCTTCCACCTTACTCAATGCATCTTCAGCCGCAATTTGTTTGTTCCTTTCCGCGCTGACCACATCAGCGGGGGCTCTATCCGCGAAGTTCGGATTTGCTAACTTTACTTCCAGTCGACCGACCTCGGCCTTTAACTTGGCTAGATCCTTGCTCAAGCGCGTTCGTTCCGCTTCCACATCGATTACACCATCCATAGGCACGTGAAGCTCCATCTGACGACACAGCGTAGACAGGGATGGAGGGATGGATTTGTCTGGGCTTACTACCTCAATACTTACTAACTTGGCGAGCTTGCGCAAATAGAGTCCATTCTCCGCTAAGCGAGATTTATCCTCGGCATTTGCGTTGTCGACAAGCACGGCTAGCGGTTTGCTGGGGCCGATATTTGCCTCGGCACGAATTGTACGGAGTGCTGTCACCATATCTTTTAGCCACTCCACACCAGACTCGGCGGCGTTGTCTTCAAGAGCCGTCTCGCTCTTGGGCCAGGCTTCGAGCATGATGGTTTCTCGGGACAATCCCATTCGGGCTGCGACGCTCTGCCATATTTCTTCGGTTATGAATGGCATAAGGGGGTGCAGCAAACGTAGAATTTGCTCCAAAATGAGCAGGAGGGTTTCACGCGTCCCTTGCAGTTGTGATGGGCTGGCGTCCTCGTCCCACAGCACGGGTTTGGATAATTCGAGGTACCAATCGCAATATTCATTCCAGACAAAGTCGTACAGCGCTTGGGATGCCAAATCAAACCGGTAACTCTCTATTGCAGCAGATGTCTCTTCGGTTAACCGCTGTATCCTGCTACGTATCCATCGGTCAGCCAGTGAGTACTCGGGTGCGTGGCCTGCCTGAATATAGTCCTCGGTGTTCATCAGCACGTAGCGGGCAGCATTCCAGAGCTTGTTGCAAAAGTTGCGATATCCTTCCATTCGACCGATATCAAACTTAATGTCTCTACCTGTAGACGCCAGTGAATAAAACGTAAATCGCAAAGCGTCAGTGCCGTAACCGGGGATGCCCTCTGGAAAGTGTTTACGCGTTGCCTTCTCCACTTTTGCGGCCATTTTCGGCTGCATCATCCCTGCAGTTCGCTTGGCGACTAAATCCTCCAATGCGATACCGTCGATTAGATCGATTGGATCGATGACGTTGCCTTTTGATTTCGACATCTTCTGACCTTCGCCGTCTCGCACCAAGCCATGTACGTAGACCTGACGAAACGGCACCTCACCACAAAAGTGGAGTGTCATCATGATCATTCGAGCGACCCAAAAAAAGATGATGTCAAAGCCCGTCACTAGAACCGAGGCGGGATGAAACGTTGCTAGATCGTCGGTGTTCTCAGGCCAGCCGAGCGTACTGAAGGTCCATAAAGCAGAGGAAAACCATGTATCTAAAACGTCTTCATCCTGAGTCAGCGTGATAGCTGCTGTCAGCCCGTTTGTCGCCCGGACCGTGGCTTCATCAGGCCCAACGTAAACTCGGCCTTCTTCGTCGTACCATGCAGGAATTCGATGTCCCCACCACAGTTGCCGACTAATGCACCAATCCTGAATATCTCGCATCCATGCGAAGTAGGTGTTTTCCCATTGTTTTGGAACGAACTCGATATCGCCGTTTTCAACCGCAGCAATCGCGGGGCCGGCGAGCTTTTTGGCGTCAACATACCACTGGGGCGTGAGCCAGGGTTCAATGACAACTCCTGACCTATCCCCACGGGGCACTTTAAGGCGGTGCTCATCAACTTTAACCAGCAGGCCGGCCCTGTCGAGGTCGGAGACGATTTTTTCCCTCGCTGCAAATCTATCCAGACCACGATAGGCCTCCGGGACTGCCTCATTCAACACGGCGTCAGCGTCAAAAATATTGATTCGATCGAGATTGTGGCGTGTCCCCATGGCGTAGTCATTGAAGTCGTGGGCAGGGGTTATCTTGACGCATCCGGTACCAAATTCAGGGTCCACGTAATCATCACCAATAACAGGGATTGTCCTGTCGGTGAGTGGCAGGGCGATCGACTTTCCTATTAAGTGGCGATATCTCTCATCATCTGGGTGTACCGCCACGGCGGTGTCACCCAACATGGTCTCGGGGCGTGTAGTCGCCACTACAAGATCACCGGACCCATCTGATAGGGGGTATCGGAAGTGCCAAAGACTACCCTGTTCTTCTTCACTGACTACCTCAAGATCAGAAATGGCGGTGTGGAGCTTTGGATCCCAGTTGACTAGACGTTCACCCCGATAAATCAGGCCTTCTTCGTAAAGTTTGATAAAAACTGTCTGGACTGCATCAGACAGGCCTGGGTCCATGGTAAAGCGTTCTCGGCTCCAGTCAGTAGAGGCGCCGAGGCGCCGCAACTGGCGCGTGATGTTGCCGCCTGATTCCGCTTTCCACTCCCAGACTTTTTCGATAAATGCCTCTCTACCTAGATCATGTCGAGACGTCCCTCTTGCCTCCAACTGGCGCTCTACCAACATTTGTGTCGCAATACCCGCGTGGTCCGTCCCCACCTGCCAAAGGGTGTTCTTGCCCGTCATGCGGTGATACCGAATCAAGGCATCCATGATGGCCTGCTGGAAGCCGTGACCCATGTGCAGAGATCCGGTGACATTGGGTGGCGGGATCGGTATACAGAAGGCTTGCTCGCCTCCGGCGGGTGCAAAGTACCCTGACGCTTCCCAGTGCTGATACCAGCGTGTCTCGATATCCGCGGGTGAGAAAGTTTTATCGATTGTCATCCGGCCGCAGACCCCGAGTATTTTCTTGTGTTACGACTAAACATCATATTTTCCGAGAGGATACCCTCGATCTTTGTAAAAGCGCCACGCGGATCTGAGTGCATCGATGCGAACGGGATCCTGAGTCACAACCTCCGCCACACGTTTGAATCGTGAGAAGAAGGGAGGGGCATTTGCGGTCAGATTTATCAATACCTCGTCATGCCCGACAGGCTCTTGACCCCAGCCAATCACGACGCTGTCGTTTGCTTCAACATCTGCAAGGGAGTGTGGCAAGAAGCTGGCTGGTTTTGCTGACCAGAGTAGATCATCCATTGTTTTGGCCTCATGCTGGGAGGCACTGTGAATAAACACTTTAAGTCCTTGTTTAACTGCCTTCTCTGTCAGTCGGGCCGCGATCAACTGACAGGCGTTTGCCGTTTGATCTTTGCTAATATAAAAATCGACGCGGGTCATGCTCTAGCCACCGGCACGCGCCCTTAGATATTGGACCAACATGGGTACCGGGCGCCCGGTTGCCCCCTTCGGCGCGCTACGGAAGGCCGTTCCGGCAACGTCCAGATGGGCCCACTTATAATCTTCGGCAAAGCGCGCAAGGAAACATGCAGCCGTGACACTACCTGCTGTGCCAGTGCCGATGTTTTGCATATCAGCGAATCTAGAGTCCAATTGGCGCTGGTAATCATCCCAGATGGGCATGCGCCAGCCTCGATCGTGGCTTTTTTCACCCGCCTGCAATAGCGCATCAGCAAGGTCATCATCATTCGCAAAGACGCCGCAGGCCTCATGTCCGAGGGAGACAATAATGGCACCTGTCAGTGTTGCTATGTCCACTACCTCGACTGGCTTATAGCGACCCACGTAGGTGAGGGCGTCGCAAAGCACCAGTCGGCCTTCGGCATCGGTATTAAGAATTTCAATGGTTTTGCCGCTGAGACTCTTGACCACATCACCAGGTTTGGTGGCTCGCCCGCTAGGCATGTTTTCAGCTGCGGCCACAACACCGACAACATTAATTGGCAATTCCATACTTGCGATCGCGTGAAGGGTTCCAAACACTGACGCCGCGCCGCCCATGTCGAACTTCATCTCGTCCATTTTCGGACCCGGTTTCAATGAGATGCCACCTGTGTCAAAGGTGATCCCTTTACCGACAAGAGCATAAGGCCGATCCTTTGCTTTTCCGCCCCGATATTCCATGACGATGAGCTGTGATGGCTCGTCACTACCGTGACCAACGGATAGTAGCGACCCCATGCCAAGCTCGCGCATTTTTGCCTCATCTAGGATAGAAGTTTTAAGGGCTTTATGGGTTTTAGCTAGTTGCCGAGCCTGCTTTGAGAGGAACCGGGGTGTGCATATATTTCCGGGCGTGTTTCCCAGTTCTCGTGCGAGATTGGCGCCCAATCCAAGGGCCTCACCGGTAGCCACCGCCGTTTTTGACTTCGCGGGAGACAGGGTTCCATCGCTGATGATGACTACCTTTCGCAATGCGGGTTTTTCCACGGTTTTGGTCAGGGTTCTGTCGTACACATAACAAGCGGTTACGACCTGTGAGGCAAGGTCTTCAAGGGTCTGCGCAAGAGCGTCTGCTGACAGTGCGACTCCTTGAAGGTTTACTGTGGCCTCCTTTGCTTTGAGCCTGCTCAGCTCACGCCCTACGGTTTCAGCGAAACGGCGTTGCCCAAATCGATCAAACTTCTTCTTTCCACCACAGCCGACCAACATGATCCTTTTGATACTGCCGTCGCCAGTAATCAGCACAGTTGATCCGGAGGCTCCCTTGAAATCCCCCAAACGAAGGTGGTCGGCAACTCTGGATGCAAGCCTACTGCCGATGTCGGGCTTGGCAGCACTCCCCGATGCCGTCTGAAAAACAGGCAAGACGAGACACTCAGAGCGGATGGTCTCGGGCGCTGTTTTGGCTTTGGCGGTGAAAGTGATCTTGGTCATATTAACTCCTGACGGGGCGTGCTCGCCGAAAAGCGCGTAGTGTATGATGCCTTGAGCCGTAACAAAACCTGCCGACAGTGATTTCCCCGAACAGAAACCTGATCTGCCATGAGAATTTTCCGCTATCTGACCAGTGACATACTCTCCCACACCCTCGCGGTCGCGGTGGTGTTGTTTGCGGTTGTATTCAGCGGCCGCTTTATACGGTATCTGGCCGAGGCAGCCGTGGGCGATATCACAGCGGACATACTCTTACCGGTAATGCTCTACCGGCTGCCCAGCTTTTTTGAATTGATCCTGCCGCTCTCGCTTTTTATCGGAATACTCTTGGCCCTGGGGCGGCTATATGCAGATAGTGAGATGGTGGTCCTGCGAGCCTGTGGGGTCAGCCCTGCCAAGTTAGCTCGACTAGTACTTATCCCTTCAGCCATTGTTGCATCCGTGGTCGGACTGCTCTCGCTTCAAATCGCTCCAGAGGGCTCCGCGCGCGCGCGGCTTTTACTTGAGACACCAAAGGCGGCAGAGAACCTACAGGTCCTTGCCAGTGGTCGCTTCAAAACACAGAGAGGAGGCAGGCTGATCAGCTATGCAGAAAGCATTGACGATCAAGGGGTTATGCACAACGTCTTTGTTGCCGAGCGCGAATACGATGAACCGGAGATGACGGTGACGCTGGCGGAGTCTGGAGAAATTATCATTGATCCGGAGACAGGGCGGCGCTATCTCGAGCTACGTAACGGATCCCGCCATCGTGGCCGGCCCGGCGAGGCTGATTACGAAGTGGTTACGTTTGCTGAGTTTGGTGAACTTATCCCTGAAGAGGAAGGCAGCGTCAGGAGCACACCAAGAATTGAATCAGTCCCCACCAAGGAGTTGCTGAACCGACCAGATTTCAAGGCAAAGGCTGCGCTTTGGTGGCGGGTGTCACTTCCCCTGCTTGTTCCTATCGTCGCGATTATTGCCGTCGCGTTAAGCAAGACTGATGCTCGTCGTGGTAGGTATGCCCGGATAGGGCCTGCCTTGCTGATATTTCTTTTTTATTTTATTGCCCTTACCCAGGGTAGGAGCTTTATGGAAGCCGAAGGAGAGGGCTGGCCCATCGTCACAACGCACTTGGTGTTTGTTTGCCTAGCCAGTCTTCTTCTTTTCTGGGAAGACCTCTCAAGTCGCATGCCGGTGCGCCGCAGTGGGTAAACTGCAACGCTACATTGGCGGCCAGCTGTTTGTTACGATGCTGGGTGTACTAGCCCTTATAGTAGGCTTCGACGCCCTGAGCGCGATCATCGATGAATTGGATGACATAAGCGACTCCTATACCTTTTTGGACGTATTGATCTACGTCGGGTTCAGTTTGCCTCGACGGCTGCACGAGTTTGTACCCTTCGCCGCTCTCATTGGTGCCCTGATCGGCCTTGGCAAGTTCGCCAGCAGCAGTGAACTTACAGTCGCACAGGCTTCCGGGCTTTCTTCGTCAAAAATAGGGATGATGGTTCTGCAGCCTGCGCTCCTTGTCGCGACCCTTGGCTTTACCGTGGGTGAGTTCATTGCTCCCTTAACAGAGCAGTTGGCTGTTAGTCATCGCGCACTTGCCCAGCGCGAAAATAAGGGTGTCGCCCATACCTCCGGGATATGGAGCAGAGAAGGCAACACCTACATCCATGTCGACGCCGTCCAACGCCAAGGTGTCGTTTATGGAGTTAAACTTCTGACCTTCGATAACGACAGGCTGATGACCAAAGCCCTTAAGGCGGAACGCGGCAGCTATCAGGGCAATCATTGGTTACTTGAGCGCGTTGAGCTCACTCTATTCGAGGGAACCTCTACTCGGGTCAGCGAGGCAACTACCCACCGGTGGGACACCCAGATCACTCCCGCGTTACTGGCCCTGGAGGCGGTCGAACACTCCAGCCTGCCCACACGACAGTTATGGCCTTATGCACGCTACTTGGAGTCTCAGGGACTTCTCTACAGAGATGTCGAGTTGGCATTCTGGCGCAAACTGCTGCAACCGCTGGCGGTGGCTGGACTGGTCCTCATTGCCATGTCGTTTATTTTTGGCCCACTACGAAGTGGCACGATGGGTGCGCGTATTTTTGCAGGTGTCCTTGTTGGGGTGTTGTTCAGAATTTCCGAGGACCTTTTCGGCCCAGTGAGTCTGATTTATGGATTCCCCACGGTATTGTCTGCAGTCATACCGATCATGTGCTGCTGGTTGTGCGGCTTGTGGCTGTTGCAACGAAAAGCGTAGCGCTGGGTCACTGAGTTTTTGGTAAGAGGATCACTCGGGTGTCACTGATTCGGTCATGCCATGTGCACGAATCCCGGTCAATCAGAGACCATAGATAGCCGAGGCCAAACGGCGCAAAGCTTAAAACGGACGCCCCACATCGACCTAAAGCCCGCTTCGGGGTCAACAAATTTCCGCTCGGTGTTTGCACCTTAATGCGCCAGGCTTGCATACCTAGCGTTTGACCACTCTTACACCAGAAAATGGTAAAAAAAATGGCTATCACTACGATGCTTGTTAATTGCATCAGCCAATTTGGAACCGCTGTTTCTTCGACGCTTTCAATAGGCCCAAAAATGCTGACCCACACGAAGGCATTAGCCATGAGTAGGGGCGCGACCAAAAAGACGTCATAGATCATCGCGAAAAGAAGTCGCCACAAAGGCGCCGGGTTAGGCGTCACGAGAATCCTCTGATAAGTCCTGAACTAGCGACAGATGATCTGTTTGTGGATCGATCGTCTTTGGCGTGATTGGAACAAAGGGAATAAGATCCTCTGCATAGGCCAGCGAGATGTCTGCCATGCCAGCCTGTTTCCTGTCTCGATACTCCAGCGCAGTCCTCTTGTCGCAATTGGTTTCGACGCCACGCCGGCTGGGGTCGGATTCCCTGAGAGTGAACGGTTCAACAAGGCCAACCATAGCTATGGCCTCAGAGTCACCGGCAAGTAGTTCTCCACTTAAATGGACAGCGTAGGGGTTATCCATGAGGGTTCTCTGTCCGTGACTGACGTGTGTCACGAGATTGTCGTGGTGTTATTCCTGTTTTGCAAACCAAGGAAGCAAGGTTACGATGAACTCGCCAGCGTGTGGTACAGCGCCTGCACCTGAAATTTCCGAATGTGAGAGTGTTGATGAACATACAGTCCGCCGTGCAAGAGCGACTTATTACGCAGGTAGAAGACGCAATGGTTGAGGTGCTTAACGAGAGCCACATGCACAATGTTCCAGCAAATTCAGAAACACACTTTAAGGTAACGGTCGTATCTCCAGCTTTCGGCTCTCTTCGACGAGTCGCGAGGCATCAGATGATTTACGGGCTGCTGCAAGATTTCATTGAGGGTCCAGTTCATGCGCTAGCCTTGCACTTGTATACCCCTGAAGAATGGGCGCAGCGGCAAGAAACGTCGCCCCAGTCTCCTGACTGTCACGGGGGTGACGGGAGTATTCCCGGGGGATAGATCTGCGAGGATACGGGGGTAATCAGCAGGGTTTGCACTTCATCTTTCGCCGAGATAACGCCGAAGATTACTAATTCGTCCTCTACCCATCCCACTGCGGGTCCCCCTGACGCCCCCTCACTTGCTTCGCAGTTTGTTGTTAGCCATCCGTCGAGTTGGCCGGTGACTGTACATCCGTGATCTATTGACAGCTCAGTACTCTCGCCGGGCCGGTCGTCACTGAAGCCCGCAATCGAAAAAACATCGGGAGTGCCTACGGTCATAGCCAACCCCCGGGGGAGGAGCAGATCGCTACGGCCATCCAGGGTAAGCAAAGCCCAGTCAGCCGCCATCGAGTCCCCGCTCGCTATCAATTTCAATGGTATCCATTTGTCTCCGAGGAAGCCCTCCGGTGGTCTGGTGAGGTCCTTTAGTCCGTCAAAACAGTGCCAGGCGGTCAGAATAGTGGGGGGTAGGGTCGCTAATAACGTTCCAGAACAGTGCTCAGTGTGGTGCTGCTTACGGCCATTGCGGTAAGTAAATACCGGTACTCTGATTGGCAGTACGTAGGGTGCAAGGTCAGTAAGGCTGGGGGACTTGCGATCCTCCGACTCGACTTCAGGTTGGACAGTAAGACAAATCAACAGTGTAGCGTAGGGAAGCCAGCCGACCGACTTTGAGTTCCCCAACGGAAAAGGATTCAAGCCCATTGCCTAGCAGTTCCGTTACCCATACCCATGATTCCAGAGCATAAAAAAAGCCCACCGGCGATTGCGGGCGGGCTTTCTACAGCTTTCAGCCTCACATAGCCTTGGGCATTTTCTGCAGCCCGATGGCCAGAGCTTCTGTGTAGACCACAACCGCCATTTCCCCAATCGCGATGGCGTCCAGCTTTGCGCGGGGTACGCCGCCAATGGTGTGCATCTTGCCTCGGCTATCTTTGATCATCAGAAAACCGGCATCGACATCGATCGCTTCGATGGTTACGACGGCCCTGATCTGGCGAGCTACGCCAACGGCAGGGTGCTCCGGAGCCTCATCGACAACGCCTTCTTCGAGAACAACCCAGGGGTTTGCCAGTTCCTCTTCGGTAGGCTCTCGCGCCTCGCCATGAATAGAGGCAAGATATTCAGCGGCCACTCGATCGCCTACGCTCAGATCAGAAAGCTTGACGACTTGCTCCTGTGCAATCACGGTGACCTGATTTCCTTCGGGGCCTTGTAAGGTCACTTCTTTGGTTTCGTTATCAATCGCCACAATCTCACCGACAATCGCAACGACCATGGCTCGAGTGCCCTCGGCTTTCATGGCGCTCATGGCGCCGTGGTCGCCCTCGTGGTGGGCGGCAAAGGTGGGAACTGCCATGGCGGTTAGCAGGGTGAAGAGAAACGCCTTAAATTTCATCGAATAACCTCATCATCAGGGGGTTGGGATCTGGACTCTAGCTGATTTGTTCTTATCTGCCTACCACTCAGCCTGTCAAAAAGAGACAAGTCTGGCGTAGTTCAGGGCGCAAGTCGCAGGGTTTGGCCGGGGCGAATGTATCCCTCAGCGTCCAGTTGGTTGATGGTCGTAATGTCGCTTACCCGCATGTCGTAGCGACGAGCGATGCTCCAGAGAGAATCCCCAGTGCGCACGGTATAGCGCCTTGGTTTTCGCGACGGTGGCCAATTTATTTGCCCAACACTGCCTGCCTCTACTCCCGCCGACCCCGGAATGAGCAGGATGTCCCCAGCCCGGATGAATGATCCGGCCAGTCCATTAGTTGATTGCAGGATCTGCACCGTGGTGTTGAAGCGAGTCGCAATCGCGCCGAGACTATCGCCTGAAGCGATCTGATATCGATACCAGCTCATCTTGTCGGCTGCGGTCATGCTGTCGCGGGCCTGAGAAAGCAGACGGTGGGTTGATTCTGGCAGCAGCAGGTCGTGGGGTCCCTCTGGGGGAGTTGACCACCTCAACAGCGCTGGATTCATGCGTCGCAGCTGTTCGAGTGAAAGTCCGGTAATCGAAGCGACTTTTCCAAGGTCCATTTGGCCGTGGGTGTTGATGACTCCGAGTGCAATCTGATTAGGCAGGGTCGGCCAAGTTACATTCCAACGCTCGGCTTCTCTGATTATTTGAGCCAATGCCAAAATTCGAGGGACATACCGCGTTGTCTCTCTCGGTAGCTGAAGATTCCAAACGGTAGGCGAGCTGTTTCCAGTAGCTTCCGCCTGAGCCAGCGCACGATTCACACGACCCTTACCACCATTGTAGGCGGCGAGGGCAAGTAGCCAGTCGCGGCTAAACTCTTCGTAGAGCTCCTGCAAGTAGCTCAATGCAAAGTCGGTTGCAACGACAATGTCCAACCGGCCGTCGTACCACCAATTTACCTCTACCCCGAAGTAGGCCGCTGTGGATGGAGTGATCTGCCACAATCCGGCTGCGCGCTGGCTAGAGTAAGCCCAGGGGTCCAGCATGCTCTCAACGACCGGCACCAAAGCTAGCTCCATCGGCAGTTGTCGGCGCCGAATCTCTGTAGTAATCCATTGCAGAAGGACTGGGGCGCGCTCAGACAGGGTTTCCTGTAAAAATGGTTGGGAGAGCCAGAGGGTTCTTTCTGCGTCGATCGTTGGGTGTTCATAATTCCAGCTCAAGTCGTGAGCAATCCCTCCCCACAGGTCATCGGGTCTCAAAAGCACATGATTTATCTCTGCCGGTATGGGGCGTTTCTGCGCCGATACCTGTACCGGTAAAAGCCTACTCGCTCCGCTGTCGGGCCGAGAAGAGGTTGCGCATCCCGACAAAAGCGTCAGGAGAACAAGCAAAATCAACAAGCCTGGAGGACACAGCAGCATGTTATTGCTTCGTCGTTTCATCCAGTTAGAACGTGTCTTTCCATTGACGCAGCTCGGCGAAAACACTGTCTTCCTGTGCAGGAATATCTCTGCCATGTTTTACGAGCGCCTCGACGATGGCGGGGTCGTCCCACCGCATGAAGGGATTTGATAGCCGCTCTTTGTCAATGCTTGTCGGTACCGTAGGTAGGCCTTGTGCCCTCAGTTGTTCGCACTCTTTTGATCTCGATAGTATGGCGAGATCTTCTGGGGCTACTGTTTGTGCAAAGGCGAAGTTTGCCAGCGTGTATTCATGGGCGCAGTACACGCGTGTTTCGGCGGGCAGGTCACGCAGCCGCGCCAATGACTGGCGCATCATCGGTAGGGTGCCTTCAAAGACCCGGCCGCAACCTCCCGCAAACAGCGTATCCCCGCAAAACACGGCTCCCTCACCCACGTACGCGATATGGTCAAGGGTATGCCCGGGAATCTCCATCACCGAGAATTGGCGCTCGAGAACGGTTACAGAGTCGCCTTCGGCAACCACATTAGTAATGAAGGGCATCTTGCTGTTGTTGGGCCCCCACACCTGACATCCGGTTTTTTCAACCAGCTGTTCAACACCGCCAATATGATCGAAGTGGTGGTGTGTAATCAGGATGCCTAACAGTTCGAGCGAGTCTTTTTCCAGTCGAGCCAAAACCGGATCAGCATCCCCCGGGTCAACCACAAATGCCCGGCCCGCGCGGCTGAGCAGCCAAATATAGTTGTCGCTGAAGGCTTCGATCGGTTCAATTAAAAGTTCTGCCATGAAAACCTCTGGTCGTTGTGGTTTTTCGGTTGTCGATTTCTGTAGCTAACGCTATCTTGGCACCATGTTACGTGTGGCACACAGCTCAGAACCCAGCGGTCTTTCTCCTCGAGAGCGCCTGCGCAGGTGGTCGCGGCGTTCTGCTCTGGGCCGGCGCCTCGTTCATCAAGTTGAGGCAGATCTTGAGCTCGTCCTTGATCAATGGTTTGGGTACCACCTCGTGATTATCGGCGACGATATGGGCCTGGCGGTAGATGAGGCTACTCGGGTAAGGCATGTTACACGAGTGAGGTCTCTTGACGAAGTAGCCGCTAGCGACGCGGACGAGCGGGCGGTGGAGGCAACGTCACGTCGTGGTTCAGGTCACCTGATCGGTGACAACGAAGATCTGCCCATCGCCACAGAGAGTGTTGATGTCATCGTCATGTTCAACTGCTTACAGCTGAGCACGGAGCCTCATCGAATCCTTCGGGAGATCCATCGTGTGCTAACGCCGGATGGTCATTTGTTTATTGTCGATGCTAACGCGAACAGCCTAATGGGTTGGATCTCGTCTTTGGTGAGAAGGCTACGCCCTGGTGGAAGTTCTCATACCAAGTCCGTTTCGCTTGGGAAACTGGAGGATTGGCTCCGGCTCCTGAACTTTCAGATGGCGCCCGCGCGACATAAGCTTGCAGTGCCTTTCGCCCATAAGAGCAGATGGGGAGCTTGGTTTGAGCGGGCCGATCATTGGCTGGCTGAGCACAACATACCTATCGGATCCTACTACGTTCTGTTCGGCAACAAATCGGTGTGGGGCTATGTGCAGGAGCAACCCTCCAGGCGTGTAAAGGCAAAAATGATGGGTCTTCCCGTCGCTAAGCCCGTTATAGGCGGTGCACGGGGCGTGTCTTCCAGACAATCCCTAGAGCTCGTGCCCGATAAATGACGGTTGTTGAAATCTTTACTGACGGAGCGTGCCGCGGGAATCCCGGGCCAGGGGGGTGGGGAGCGTTGCTGAGATCTGGTGATCATGAGCGGGAGCTGCGAGGAGGTGAAGTCGAAACCACCAATAATCGCATGGAGCTGACGGCCGCCATCGAGGGACTCAGGGCGCTCCGTGAACCCTGCAGGGTAGATTTGACGACCGATTCCGTCTATGTGCGCAACGGCATCACCAGCTGGCTCGAGGGATGGAAGAACAAGGGCTGGAAAACCGCGGGCAGGAAGCCGGTAAAGAATGTCGACCTGTGGCAGGACCTGGACGAGCAGAACCAGCGACACCAGGTGGACTGGCACTGGGTCAAGGGTCACAGCGGGCATCCGGGCAACGAGCGCGCGGACGCGCTGGCCAACCAAGGTATCCCGGCGCGGCGCTAGCGCGGCGCGATGAGGAGAGCGGACATACAGCGTACACTTACGCCCGCGCATATTATAAGTGTCGTTACGTGTGCGTTTCGGTAGTGACTATGTGTAGACTATGTGCAGTGTGGCACTGGCGCACCTCGTGCTCTCAGGTGCAGAGGTCCGCTCACTGGGCTCTGGCGTCTGGGATAGCTCCAGCT
>CAJXMD010000042.1 GCA_913056165.1 uncultured Halieaceae bacterium | reverse complement strand
GACTGTCGAGGCCCCACTCTCCCGGCGTGGTGAAAACGTACTGGGAATGAGAATTCAGGCCGCCTTTCTGATAGACGAAAGGCTCCTCGGGCATGGTCCAAATTACCCCCGCCTCTTTTACCGGTATATAGACGAGCCCCGTATTGGGGTTGTAGGACATGGGCTGCCAATTGTGGGCCCCCTGAGGTCCGGGAAAAATAAGCTTCGGCTCGTCAAAATACTCCGCTTGCTCTGTCTCCACGGGCCGCCCGGTCTCCGGGTCAATATGGCTTGCCCAAGTGACTGCGGCGTAGGGCTCTGCAGAAATGAATTCACCCGTCCTGCGATCGAGCACATAGAAAAAACCATTTTTGGGCGCCTGCATGATGACCTGCCTCTGGACACCCTCTATCTCTAAATCCGCGAGAATCATTTTTTGAGTGGCAGTGAAATCCCAGTTGTCACCGGGTGTGGTTTGGTAATGCCACAGCAAGCGGCCCGAACTGGGATCGATGGCAAGGATGGATGCCAGATACAGGTTGTCTCCCCCGCTGGGACTGCGCAGCTTGCGGGGATAGGGGGCAGCATTACCCGTGCCAACGTAGAGCATATCGAGGTCAGGGTCGTAGACCATGGCATCCCACACCGTTCCACCCAATCCGACCTCCCACAAACTGGCGGGGTCCCAGGTGCTCGCCGCCAACGCCAGCTCAGGATGCTCATGAGGACCGGTAGCACTGGCTGGCACGGTAAAAAAGCGCCAGCGCTGCTCACCGGTGGCAGCATCGTAGGCCGTGATATAGCCCCGGGCATCGAACTCTGCCCCTGCGTTACCGATAACCACCACGTCACCCGCCAGGTAAGGGGCACCGGTGATCGTGTATCCCCGCTCTCGATCAATGAAGGTGTCCGCGCGCCACTGAATTTCGCCTGAGCTCATATCCAAGGCGTATAAATAGCCATCCAGCGCAGCGACATAGAGTGTACCGCCCTGAATCGCCACTCCTCGATTGACGACCCCGCAGCAGACTTTGCGCACGAACCCTAAATCGATTTCGGGCTCGAATCGCCACAGCAACTCACCACTGACGGCGTCAAGGGCAAATGCCGTGCCCTTGGGACCACTGCCGTAGAGTACGCCATCTACCATCAGCGGTGTCGCTTCGTAACCATGCTCCGCAGGGAGATCGTGATGCCAGGCGTAGCCAAGCTGGCTAACGTTCCTCCGATTTATCTCTGTGAGCGGAGAGTAATGGGCTTGGGTTTCATCACCACCGCCGGTAAACCACTCGCCGGCCGGCTCCGACATCACTTGTACCGATGTGGCGGTCTGCTCGACGGTGTCGGTTCGCTCGCAGCCGCTCAGGACGCTAAGCAATGCCAGAGCGACGCCTGTAATCACCAGTGACCTTGACGATAACGCCTCAAGCGAAAATCGGAGACGCCGCATGAGTATAGATTTCCAGTCAGGTGTCCAGGCATTCATCATAGGGACTAATGACTGTCATCACCAAAAATAAAGGTTTTGGAATCGGGACGAGTGAAAGGCTGATCCATAAAGCGATCGACCGTCCGGTTGAACAACTCGGGATCCGTCGCGGGCGTGAAATGGGTCTCCCCAGGAAAAATAGCGAGGTGAGCATTGGGTAGGGTTTGATAAATCAACAGGGTGTGCTCCTCGCGGATAATGTCTCTGTCCCCTGCCATGACAAGCACCGGCGCCTGAATGGTCGATAGTTCCTCGAGAGTCATGTCGGGGAGTTCCCGCAACAAATAAAACTGTTGCTTGAGGGCGGCCCAGTTTTGGCTCGTATCCCCGTCGGCCAACTGCTTCTCGATATTGGCGGATTCCTCCAACACCCAGTTTACCGCCCAGGGATAGACTGCAGACTCGTCCGGCGCCAAATTGGCTCCCATCACGGCAACCCGGTCGATCAGCTCACTGTGGGCTCGAGCCAGCTCCAGAGCGATGTTTCCTCCATCACTCCATCCGATTACCCGTGCCGGCTCAGTGGCTAATTCGGCGATCAGTGACGCCCAGTCACTTGCCATCTGCCGGTAGGTCATCTGTTGATCCGTCATACCGGATTTGCCATGGGCACGACTGTCCGCAACGATAATTTGATACTGATCACGGAAGCCGTCAATTTGAGCGGCCATGTCGACAATGCTCTGGCCGCTGCCGTGAATCAGCACCAAAGGAGGTCCTTCTCCATACACCTCGTAGTACATGGAGATGTCGTTGACCTTTACAAAGCCACCCTGGGATTTATTGGAACCATAGTCCTGGGCTGCCGCCATCGGGGCAAAGAAACCAAGAAAAATCCATAGAATAACTGTATGAAACGTCGAATCATGGCGAACTGTGGCTGTCATGGCGTTTTCCTTTATCTGTATCTTTGTGGTCCTGCCCATCGGCTTTTTTGCCCAAGTGGTGGGCTTTGATTCGCTCTTTTTTACAAACCCTGAAACACCCTGCCTATGGCTCTGTTGCCGAGCGAGAACTGTGCTTATCTGATTAACCCGGACTCATCGCTTAAATAGACCTCAGCGCTGGAGCCTACCCGGTCAGACCTCGGCGACACCCCCATATACTTACGATAGCAACGACTGAAGTGCGTCGTGGAAACAAAACCACACATGGCGGTAATTTCAACGATAGAGCGAGAGCTCTGTTTTAGCAGGCGCCGCGCGCGATCGAGACGAAGCTTGAGATAATAGCGTGACGGCGTGCAATGAAGGGTTTTGAGAAACAGCCGCTCCAGCTGACGACGGGACAACTGGACAAAGTCCGCCAACTCTTGAAGAGGGATAGGCTCTTCGAGATTGGCCTCCATTAATTCAAGTACCTCGTTGAGTTTGGGCTGTACCTGCACCTTGCGGGACCACATGGGTACCAGCTGCAGTTCACTGTCGGCCCGATGGCGATCACAAACCAGCATATCCGCCACCGCGTCTACCAGAGGCTGGGAGTGATTCTCGGCTAACATGCCCAGCATCATGTGCAATGGCACAGTACCGCCGGTACAAGTCATGCGCTTGCGGTCGATGGTATACAGCTGGTTATTGCAATAGACATCCGGGAAATGCTCATTGAGCAAGGTGAGGCAGTCCCAGTGTGCACTGCACTGGTAGCCATCCAGCAACCCCGCCTCCGCCAGAATATAGGACCCCGTACACACAGCCCCTATGGTGACATCCTGCCTCGCCAACTTTTTGAGCCACTGGCATTCCGTCTTGCGGGGGACCTCCTGAATATCGACGCCACCCACAACGATGACGATGTCGAAGCCGTCAATGGCTTTAGGTTGGGCATCGAGGGCAACTCGGATCCCGTCACTGGAGACTTGTGTATCCGGGGACGATCCCACCAGAGACCAGTTATAAAGCGGCTGGCCGGAAAGCTGATTGGCCACTCGAAGAGGATCGATAGCGCTGGAAAGCGAGATAAGCGTAAACCGCTCCATCAGAAGGAAACCAACGTGTTTGGTCTTCTTGCTCGCTGTCCGAACGTGAACGTCGTCGCCCATAGGCCCCCAACCAAGTTGAGCGACGGTTTATCTCATGTCTTGACCCGCTCGTTGTCCGGATCCAGCAGCGCCCGATAACCCACCGCTTTAATTCGTGCCGGAAAGAAGTGTCCGAAATATTCCATCAAAACACAATCACCTTCTTTCGCCACCTCATGGGGGAGATAGCCCAAAGCGATATTGAGACCCAAGGTTGGCCCAAACGCCACGCTTGTGGCCACCGAGCGTCGACCGTGGGAGTCGATCAACACTTCTTTTGACTCCGGATCCAGCAGGGGCCACTGGCCGACCGGATAACGCACGACGCCGTCCGCATCAGTGGTGTCCTCAAGGACCAGGGTGCACAAATAGGCCGCCTGATGAGGTAGCGCGCGCTGGGCCTCATAAGCAGCCTTGCCATGGAAATCTGCTGCCTTGACCTTGGGGCGGGCGAGCCCCGCTTCATACAGGTTGTAGTCAATTTCCAGATCGGTGTTCTGCACCCGCAGGCTTTTCTCAACCCGCCGGGTATTGGAGTAGGTCTCAATTCCCACGGGCACCACATCGAGAGCAGCTAAGGCATCCCAAAGGGCGAGGCCGTCGGCGAAATCGAAGTACAGTTCCCACCCCTGCTCACCCACATAGGAAATACGGAATGCCCAGATCTTGATTCCGTTGACGTCGATCTCCTTGGCGCTGGCAAAGGGGAAATTTTCATGGGAAATCGAGTCCGGATCATCCATGAGCTTCGCCAGGGTGTTGCGGGCCTCAGGACCCCATATGCCAAGCGTGGCCAGCTCCTCAGTTCGATCGTGCAGAGTGACGTTGCTCAGATTCATCTTGTCGATAAAGCGTCGAATCCACATCAGGTCCCTGTGACCCGTATCGCCCCCACAAATAACCCGATAAGACTCTGCACCCAGGCGCACAATCGTGAGATCGGAGTGAATGCCGCCTTCATGATCCAGAAAGTGGGTATAGATCCCTTTACCAACCGGGGTATCGCCCCCAACTTTGGCGACCGCCAGATACTCAAGCAGCGTCTCCGCATCGGCGCCTTCCAGGTCGTAAATAGCAAAGTGCGACAAATTGATCATGCCAACGCTGTCGCTCATCGCCAGTTGCTCGGCGTTGGACACCTCCCAAAAATGCCGGCTGTCCCATTCAGCTACACGCTCGGGCACACGATCACGGTATTTTGCTAGCAACGTCGCCTCATTTGCCTGATAGCCGTGGGCGCGTTCCCAACCCGCCACCTCCATAAAGTAACCACCAAGAGCAACCTCACGCTCATAAAAGGGACTGGTGCGCAGGCCCCGGGAGGAACCGAAGGGTTCCCGGGGGTGGACCGCCGGGGTGTAGACCTTCTGTGCGATTTCGTAACAACGATTGCGCACAAACTCGTCAGTTTTTTGAATGGGATAGTGCCTCGCGGGATCCACCGCATGGGCATCCATCGGTGGCCGCCCGTGAGTCATCCAGTCCACCAGTACCTTGGCGGCACCGGGTCCATCCTTGACCCAGATCGCCTCGCACAGCCACAGGTTCTTGACCTCGGAAGATTCACCGATGATGGAACCACCATCCGCCGTAACCGATAAAAGACCATTGAACGAGCGACGCTCCTCCCAACCTAGCTCTCCCAGGATTGGCGTCATCTCGATTGCTTTTTCGAAGGGCTCCATCACCTGCTCAAGGGACAGGTCACGCATGGACGGCGATAGACGGGCCTCACCGGATTCGAGAATATCTTCTGGCGCTACCAGGCGAGGATTGGTGGTCTCGTAATAACCCCACTCAATCAGCCCTCCCTCAGGCGTTGTCGGATCCCCGGTATCACGAACATAGGCCGAGTTACCCTGATCCCTGAACAGGGGGTAGACAATATCCTTGCCAGTACCCTCCGCTTCTAGCCAGGGTCCAAAGAACAGCAAAGGATGCTCGAGAGGCATCAGCGGCAGCGGAACCCCGGCAGTGTTCGACACCAAGGGGCCCCAGATACCGACGCACAAAATTACGTAGTCCGCTGTGATGGTGCCTTTGCCGGTTTCCACCCCGACAATCGTGTCATTCTCCACCAGCAGACGTGTTGCCGGCGTGTAGGCAAAAGCCTTCAGCTTGCCGCTCGCGACCGCCTCATCAACCAAATCCCCGGCGACTTTCTGGGATCGTGGCGTGACCAGACCCGCATCCGGATCCCACATGGCGCCCTGAATTTGATCCACCTCAAGGAAAGGAAATTTCTCTTTCGCTTCTTCAGGTGTAATCATTTGCGCCCGGGTGCCAAAGGCCTTGCCAGACCCCACTTTGCGCAACAGTTCCTGCATGCGCTCGTCGTCGTCTTTACGGGCCACTTCGATGCCGCCGATACGGATGTAGTTGCCGCGGGCCTCAAAAAATTCCCGGCTGTAGTTACTGGTATAACAGGTAAGCCTGTCGTGAGCCGTCATGTAACAGAAGTCTGATGCATGAGAGGTCGAACCGATATCGGTTGGAATCGCGGACTTCTCCAGCCCTACGATGTCATCCCAGCCAGCCTCGATGAGATGGTGAACGACCGATGCGCCAACAATACCACCCAAACCGACGATAACGACGCGGGCGTGATCGGGTAACTGCGCCATGACTCTCTCCTAGAACGATTACGTCGGGTTTACGCCAACAGCGCAACCGCAGCGACTACCTCTTGCCGAAGCTGATCTGATGAATGCTCGGCGATGCGTTTAAGATCGGCGCGCATCGCGCCGGTCCAAAATTTTCCAATATGATCCGCGACCTGCTGCGGCACTTCCCCACCAACCGGAACATTGTTGGCAATTTGATTCGCCATCACAACAAGACGTGCATCCTGTTCCACCACGCCACTCACAAGCCCGCCCCCATGGATGGCCGTACCTCTACCGCCGTGACCTTGTACTCGGGGCAGTTGGTCGCCCAATCTGAATTATCGGTGGTGATGACATTGGTGCCACTCACCGGATGATGAAAGGTTGTGTACACCACGCCTGCGGGAATTTCGTCGCTAAGGCGCGCCCGCATACGGGTACTACCGACCCGACTTGAAATCTCGATCCAATCACCGTCAGCTACCCCTCTCGCCTCAGCGTCTGCAGCATGAATATCGAGGATATCCTCTGCATGCCAGACCGTGTTCTCAGTCCGGCGAGTCTGGGCGCCCACATTGTATTGGCTGAGGATGCGACCCGTCGTTAACAAAAGCGGATACCTGCGAGTAGACCGCTCATCGGTAGGGACATAGGGAGTTGTCACAAACTGTCCCTCGCCCCGCACAAAACGCTGCTCGTGCATTACCGGGGTGCCCATCGGCGCTTCGCCGTTGCACGGCCACTGCACGCTGCCTACCTCGTCGAGGAGGGCAAAAGACACCCCCGCAAAGGTCGGCGTGAGCGCGGCGATTTCATCCATGATTTCGGCGGCATCGGCATAGGGCATGGGGTAGCCCATGGCTTCACTGATGGCGCAGGTCACCCCCCACTCACTCATGCCTGACAGCGGCGGTACCACCGGTCTCACCCGATTGATGCGCCGCTCGGCGTTAGTGAAGGTGCCATCTTTCTCAAGAAACGAAGTGCCGGGCAGAAAAATGTGAGCGAAGCGTGCTGTTTCGTTGAGGAATAGATCCTGAACAATGACGCAGTCCATCGCCTTGAGAGCCGCCTCGACATGATGAATGTTGGGATCTGACTGGGCGATATCCTCACCCTGAACGTAAAGCCCGCGGAACTTACCCGCAACAGCGGCATCGAGCATATTGGGGATACGCATGCCGGGTTCACCCCGGAGCGAAACGCCCCACGCCGAGTCGAACAGTGCTCGTGCGGAATCATCAGATACGTGTCGGTAACCGGCGAACTCGTGGGGAAAAGATCCCATGTCACAGGAGCCCTGCACGTTGTTCTGACCTCGGAGAGGATTCACACCCACCCCGGGACGACCAATGTTACCGGTAGCCATCGCCAAATTGGCCATCGCCATCACCATGGTGGAACCCTGAGAGTGCTCGGTGACCCCAAGACCATAATAAATCGCGCCGTTGCCAGCCTTGGCATAAGTCTCTGCCGCCTCACGAACAGCGGCCGCGGGTACCCCAGTCGTCTCCTCGAGGGCTTCAGGGCTGTTCTCGGGCAAGGCGATAAATCGCTCCCAGGCCTTGAAGGACTCGACATCGCAACGCTCATTGACAAATTCTTCGGCCACCCACCCTTCTGTCACCACCACATGAGCCATGGCATTAACCACGGCGACATTGGTGCCAGGACGAAGCTGCAAATGGTGCTGTGCGCCGATGTGTGGTGAGCGCACCAAGTCGATCGCCCGCGGATCGATGACGATAAGTTCTGCACCCTCCCGCAGACGACGCTTCATTCTCGAACCGAACACGGGATGCGCATCGGTCGGGTTAGCCCCAATCACTAAAATGGCATCAGCATCCTGCACCGACGCAAAATCCTGAGTGCCCGCACTGGTACCAAAGGTTTGTTTCAACCCATAACCCGTCGGTGAATGACAGACCCTGGCGCAGGTATCGACATTATTGGTACCGAAGGCCGCCCTGACCATTTTCTGCACCACATAGACTTCTTCGTTGGTGCAACGGGACGAGGTAATGCCGCCGATAGCATCGATGCCGTGATCAGCCTGAATTTTTTTCAGACGGTCGGCCGCAAACTGTATCGCTTCCTCCCATCCAACGACGCGCCACTCATCGTCGATACTGTCTCGAATCATAGGTTCGGTAATACGATCTTCGTGATTGGCATAACCCCAGGCGAATCTCCCTTTCACGCAGGAGTGACCCGCGTTGGCGCCGCCCTGCTTGTCCGGAACCATCCGCACCAGCTCATCACCCCTTAGCTCCGCCGTAAAGGAACAGCCGACGCCGCAGTACGCACAGGTGGTCTTGACCTTGCGCGACGGGACACCGCGGTCAATAACGCTTTTCTCCTGCAGGGTCGCTGTAGGACAGGCCTGCACGCAGGCGCCACAAGAAACACAGTCGCTGGCCAGAAAATCAGTACCCTTGGCGGTGCTCACCTCGGATCCGAATCCTCGTCCGGCAATGGTCAGGGCAAAAGTACCCTGCACCTCGGAACACGCCCGCACGCAGCGACTGCAGACAATGCATTTGCTGGCATCGAAGGTGAAGTAAGGGTTGGACTCATCCTTGCCCGCCGACAGATGATTTTCACCCTCGTCGCTATAGCGGACTTCTCGCAAACCAACAGCCCCCGCCATATCCTGGAGCTCACAATCCCCATTGGCAGAGCAGGTTAAGCAGTCAAGCGGGTGGTCAGAAATATAAAGCTCCATAACACCTTTTCGGAGCTTGTCGAGTCGCGGTGTCTGGGTGTTCACAGTCATACCTTCCTGACAGGGGGTAGTGCAGGAAGCCGGTGTTCCGGGACGGCCCTCGATTTCGACTAAACACAAACGACAGGAGCCAAATGCCTCAAGGCTGTCTGTTGCGCATAACTTTGGAATAGCAGCATTGACAAGCGCCGCTGCCCGCATGATCGAGGTGCCCTCAGGGACTGTAATCGGCATGCCGTCTATGGTGAGACTGACCTGTGTCTCGGCAGAAACCGCTGGTGTTCCAAGATCACGTTCGTAGACCGTCATTTTTTCTTCCCCCCAAACACCTGTCGCCGTCTTTTTTTATTGCGGCGATTCATCACCTAAAGTCCTCGGCAAAGTGATCCAGTGCGCTCAACACGGGATTAGGCGTAAGACCACCCATCGCGCATAGGCTGCCCTGCTTCATGACATCACAGAGATCTCGCAGTAGAAGAGTTTGCGTTTCGATGTTGTCACCCTGACGCAGGCGATCGATCACCTCCACACCCCGCACCGCGCCGATGCGGCACGGCGTGCACTTGCCGCAGGATTCCTCCGCACAACACTCCATAGCAAAACGGGCCTGCTCCGCCATATCGGCACTATCGTCGAACACCACCAAGCCCCCGTGACCCAGCATTGCACCCGCGTCTGCCAGTGCCTCATACGCCATGGGTACATCGAGCTGATCAGGAGGTATATAGGCCCCCAGAGGCCCACCTATTTGTACCGCTTTCACTGGCCGACCTGAGAGAGTGCCGCCACCGAAGTCCTCGACCAGTTCCCGCGCGCTGACGCCAAATGCCATTTCAACAATGCCACCTTGCGCGATATTTCCGGCCAGCTGAAACACCTGAGTGCCTCGTGACCGTTCACAGCCCAAGGCAGCATAAGCCTCGGCTCCGCGAGCGAGTATCCCGGGGACGCTCGCTATGGTTAAAACGTTGTTGATAACCGTGGGCACACCAAACAGCCCCTTGATGGCGGGCAGGGGCGGCTTGGCACGCACCATTCCCCGACGTCCCTCAAGGCTCTCCAGCATCGCTGTTTCCTCGCCACAGACGTAGGAGCCGGCACCAAGCCTGACCTCTACATCAAAGGCAAAGTTGGAGCCTAAAACCGACTCGCCCAGCCAGCCCTCGCTCCTGGCCGCCTCTATCGCACCGCACAAGATGTCCCAGGCCTCGGGATATTCCGAACGCAGGTAAATCATGCCTCTATCAGCGCCGACGGCATAGGCCGCGATCGCCATGCCTTCAAGTAGGGAGAAAGGATCACCCTCCATCAGCATGCGATCAGCAAAGGTTCCGCTGTCCCCCTCATCAGCATTGACGCAGATGAACTTGTGGCGAGTCGCACGTGAGGGCTGACCCCGCAGCGGCTGGGGTTCCTGATCCGCCACCGTCTGCCACTTAATACCCGCCGGGAAGCCTGCACCACCTCGCCCTCGCAGGCCCGAGGTTTTCACCGCCTCAAGTACGTCAGCGGGGGCCATCGCCATGGCCGCCTTGAGTCCTGCCAGACCGCCATGATGCTGAAAATCCTGAGGATCGAGAGGGTCGATGATGCCCACGCGCTCATAAATCCAACGCTGCTGTCGCGACAGATACGTCAATAAATCAACTTCACCGAGATAGGCCGGATGGTCAGTATCGAGGCGGTCCTCGTTAACGTCGGCGACAGTGACGTTGGACCACCCCACGCGTGATCCATTACGCTCAGATGCACACTCGACCAGTGGCTCCAGCCAGAGCATGCCCCGACTACCCGTCCTGATAACTTCCTCACCCCGAGCAAGCAGGGCCGATGCTATCCCATCTGCACCCATTGATTTGGCAGCCGCATCGCGGGGAACAAACCATACCGTCATGACTCACCGCCTACGGAGGACCTGCCCCCGTCACGAATCCCGGCAACACGCTCCTTCAGCGACATTACGGTAGCGCGCCCCATCAGCTGCCCGCCCACCATAGCGGCTGGTCCCAAAGCACAGTTTCCAAGGCAGAAGATGGGCTCATCAACACCGGTGTCAACGGCCAGTTGATCGTCCTGATCACAGGCCTGCTGCCACGCCTGGGCAAGAGCTCGTCCCCCCACCGCCTGACAGGCTTCCGCAGCACACAGGCGGACGGGGATCGCTGGCGGAGGAGTGGTTCGCAGATCGGCATAGAAGGTCAGTACACCGGTCACATCGGCGCGGGAGACGTTGCAGAGCTCGGCGATCAGTTCCACCGCCGCGGTGGGAACGAAACCGTAAACCATCTGAACGTCCTGCAGGCACAGTAACACCGGGCCATCATGCTCGCGAATAAGGCTCGTTAGCCGCGCACGTGCGTCCGATTCGTTCCATTGCGGAAAGGCAGACCTCGAAATCATGGCGTCACCTTCTCTCCCCCAGAGTAGATGTTGAGTCGATCATCCCGGGCAAAACCAATCAGTATCAAATTACTGGCGCGCGCGAGGTCGACTGCCAGCGTTGTTGGGCCCGACACAGCAACAATACCTGCAATACCAGCCGACAACGCCTTAGTTATAATTTCATAGGATACGCGCCCGCTTACCACGAGTACATGGTTGGTAAGGGGGAAAAAGCCCGAGAGAAAACCGTGTCCAATCACTTTATCCACAGCATTGTGGCGACCCACGTCCTCGCGCACCGTCACCAGCTCAAGGTCAGCATCGAAGAGCGCCGCCGCATGTATCGACCCCGTGAGTTCAAACATCGCCTGCTGCTCTCGCATAGCATCAACCAGCGACAAGATCCTGCCTAGCGGCAAGTTCCACTCACGTGTATGGAGCGGCCCTCGGGGTGCAGGCGCGGCTTCGACAACATCGCTACTGCAAACTCCGCAAGAGCTCGAGGTCAGGTAAGCACGAGGTAGTGGCGGATCAATACCCTCGACGATTTCCAGCGCCACGGTGTCTACCGGGTTTTCAATGCCCTGGCGTCGGAGTTGAGAAGCACCCGCACGTTCGATTGCCGCTAGTTCTGAACGGGACTGCATCTCGGTATTGTTGATCACCCAGCCAACCGCCAGCTCCTCATCATGACCTGGTGTGCGCATGGTGGTAGACACCGTTTGATCGTTGACGGTAATGCACAGCGGCGCCTCTACCACGACCCTGTCGAACTGCTCCTCTGCCACAGGGCAGGCGCTGCCCAGCTGTTGTCGCAAGGAAACGGGACGAGGATCGGTTGAGTGCGTCGTCATCAGAATAAACCTGTGATTTGCCCCTCAACGACATCGATATTTTCACTCGCCGGGATTTTAGGTAGTCCGGGCATCGTCATGATGTCACCACAGACAACCACGATAAAACCTGCTCCCACCGAGAGCCTTACCTCTCGAATATCCATCGCGTGATTAGAGGGAGCGCCCAACAACTGGGGGTCTGTTGAAAACGAATACTGTGTCTTGGCGATACACACCGGCAAATGACCGTGACCTTCGGCCGTCAATTCCCTGAGCCGATTACGCACTTTGGTGCTGGCGGTAACCTCGGATGCCCCATAAATCTTGGTGGCGATCATTTCCACCTTTTCCAAGAGCGATGCGGAATCCGGGTACACAAAGGACTCGTGAGCCGAAGCCCCCGACCCGGAATCTGTCTCACAAATCTCGACAACCTTGTGAGCAAGGTCCTGTGCTCCCGCGCCACCATCTGCCCAATGACTGGCAAGCGCCACGGGTACACCCAAAGTCTCGCAGTGAGCCATAAGAGCATCAATTTCCGCCTGCGTGTCCGATGAAAAACGATTGATGGACACCACTGGACTCACACCGTAGTGATCACGAATATTGGTTACGTGTCTTTCCAGATTGCTGAGTCCCGCACGCAGGGCATCCACATTCTCTTGATTGAGATCAGCGGTCTTAACCCCCCCATGAAACTTGAGGGCACGTATGGTGGCAACCAACACAGCGGCAGAGGGATGGATACCTGCAGTACGACATTTAATATCAATAAATTTCTCGGCGCCCAAGTCAGCACCGAAGCCTGCCTCTGTCACGACATAATCAGCGAGCCGCAAACCACCCCGTGTGGCGATAACGCTGTTGCAGCCATGGGCAATATTGGCGAAAGGGCCTCCATGAACAAACGCAGGAGTTCCCTCAAGGGTCTGAACCAGATTGGGGGCCAGAGCGTCTTTCAGGATTGCCGTCAGGGCGCCCTCCGCCTTCAAATCGCTGGCACAGATTGGCTGCTTGTCACGGGTATAGGCGACGACGATTTTGCCGATGCGCTCCTTGAGATCATCGAGGTCCCTCGCCAAGCAAAAGATCGCCATGATCTCTGAGGCCACAACAATGTCAAAGCCGTCTTCCCGGGGATAGCCATTACCCACTCCACCGAGAGCCACCGTAATATCGCGTAGTGCACGATCGTTCATGTCCAGTACGCGCTTCCATGACACCCTACGCACATCGATACCCAATGCGTTACCGTGATGAATATGGTTATCCACAAGGGCGGCTAGCAGGTTGTTGGCAACACCGATCGCATGCAGATCCCCGGTGAAATGAAGATTGATATCTTCCATGGGAACCACCTGCGCATAGCCACCACCAGCAGCCCCTCCTTTCATACCAAATACCGGACCAAGCGAGGGTTCACGCAAACAAATCATTGCGTGCTTACCGATTCCTCTTAGCGCATCACCAAGTCCGACCGTTGTTGTTGTCTTGCCCTCCCCTGCGGGAGTCGGACTGATGGCTGTGACCAAAATTAGTTTTGCGTCCTGCTTGATCGGTTGGTCATGAAGCCAGGAGAGATCCACCTTGGCCTTTGTACGTCCATAGGGCTCCAACGCCTGATCGGGAATGCCGAGCACATCGGCCACGTCGACAATAGGTTTTATCTCTGCTGCCTGCGCTATTTCGATATCGGAAAGCATGATCACCCCTTTTTGCTACTCGCAAATTTATCGGTTGTCCCTGTCGCGCTGAGCCCCAGCCCATGCCGTCCCAGAGATGTTTTTATGCCGGGCTATCGCCCCCACGCCCCGAGATCCAGTGTTCGCGAGATGTCCCGAGCGCGCGCATTATTCGAATAAATATGAGCGGGATCAATATGACAAAAAGCGCATCTATCAACGGCCCGTATGATCTGGTGGCGAGGCGGGTGGGAACCACGACAGACAACCCCGAATGTGATTATTCAAACCTGCCAAAAAGCGTAGCTTTTATGCGGGTTTTGAGGGGCTTTTCTGTCTCCAGGGCCTTTAATGCTTGACGACTAATAGGTAGCGGTGAATTTACCCTGCTTTTCCCGTTCAAACGGCAGTCTGTCAATGAGTCGTTTTTGGACCGATCAATGTCGTAGGTATTGGGGTGGAAGGGGCCAGATGGGATCCAAAAGCCAACACTCACCGAGGGATTCAGCGTAAATTCAGGATGACCCGAGGAACAAATGCAGCGATGCGTTATGTTGTATTGTTTACCCGCTTCTGCAGAGACCCGCCGTGTTCTCGTTATCAGCGGCGCTGTCGCCCGCCAATACGAGGGATGAGCATGGGGATCTGCCTAATGGTTTCACTGTAAGCTGGCCGACGGGCAAGTGATCTTTTTTCCATCATGGGGATACTGGCGAACCTGAACATCAGAATCATGGCCACTGCACCTACACTGCACCAAAGCGCCCCCGCGGGATACGCCGCAATACCAAAGAGAGCCAAACCAACCCACAGGCCGATTTCACCAAGATAGTTAGGATGCCGGGATAAAGACCATAAGCCGGTATCGAGAATATCGCCAGGCTGGCTCTTTTCTGCAAAAGCATGTAGCTCGAAATCAGAAGCCATCTGCAAAGTGATTGCACCAAAGGTCACAGCGAAGGCAACGACATCAAGCCATCCCAGAGGGCTATCCCCCAGGTGCGTCACCGCATAAACCGGCAGCATGCCGAGAAAAACCTGAACCGTCGGGAACAGATGGATACCGAATAAGTCAGTCCAAAAGCCACTGCCACCCGACCGTTCCCGCAGCATGGGATAGCGCCAGTCCTCGTGTTGAATACCAGGCCAGTAGTACGCCCAATGAGTCGTTAGACGAGTCGCCCAGTACAGAATGAGACCGAGAACCATAAACTCCCGAACAACTGAACTGCTATCACCAGTGGCCATCCACGCGAGCATGATCAGCGGCGGAATAACGGTCCAGAAGGGATCGTAAAAACTGCTGTTGCTGTGCCAGCGGCTAAAACCAAAGATGACCAGCGTAGCGACCACGTCGGCAAGCAACATCCCACTGACGGGGCCGAATTGAATCAACGCAAGAACAACGCCGGCAGCAAACACCGCTATCACGTAAGCGGCTGTTACCCGGACCAGGGCTTCCGCTTTAGGCATCTCTGGGTTTGGGCGCTGCCATATGATTTTCACGCTGTAACCACCTTTTTATTTTATGGGTTTGTCGCTTCTCTTCCTGAGGCGCTTGGAACAAGTTCCAATAAACTGGGAATCAACGTGAACGTTACAACCACCATGATGGGGATGGCAATCGCTAACAACTGGCCCAGAGAAGCAGCTCCCTGATGACTGCTGGACATGAGCGAGGCAAAAGTCGCCACTGTGGTCACTGCCGATAAAAAGACTGCCCGAGGAGTGCTCGAGTGTATGAAGGAGTCGGAGTCACCCAGCACCATGTAACGATGGGTTACGTGAATAGCCGAATCTATGCCCAACCCAAGGATCAGCGGTACCACCAGCACGTTTGCCATATTTAGTGACAGACCCAGCAACTCCATCACCGCAAAGGTAAGGGTGGTTGTAATCGCCAATGAAGACAGAATGATCGCAGGGACCAACAGACCTCGGTAGTAAAGCGTCAGAATAAGTACAATCCCCAAGCCCGCCAGTATTGTTGCCTGCTGAAACGCGCGCACCACCACGCTACCGACACCGAATTCAATCACCGAACGCCCACCCGCATTGGGAACCACTGATCGCACCTCTGACACAAATTGCTCGATGTTCTGTCGACTGCTGGTACTAAAGGCAGGCCCAACCTCGAGGCGGAACTTGCCACTATCGTCCACCCAATTGGCACGAGTCGCCGGTGACAGTTTGCTGCGGGAAGGTACCGGGGAGTCAATCAACCCAGCGAACCAGCTTCGCCTGTCATTGAGCAGCGCCTGCACGTGCGCCTCCAGCTGGGCCAATTCGAGAGGATTCAGATCATTGATAAATTCAAGGTCTGCCAGCGTGTTGTCTCCCTGTGCAATCGCATAAAGCCCATCGACCGCTTGCTTGAGATCATCGCTGGTCCACTCAGGGAAGCTCCACTGTTCGAGGAGGGCGTCAAGACGACTGACAAGGATTGTCCGCCGCGCGCTGGTTACCACAGGTTCGGGCAAGTAATCGTCGATGGAGGCCACATATGCCACTGAAGGCAGCCTCTCCAAGGCATCTGTCACCTCTCCAACATTGGACTCATCTACCAAGCTGGAGATGCTGTAGTCAGTCATCAGATCAGCCTGTTGAAGCTGTTCGAGCACCTGCATCCCGGGAGACTGTAGGTTGCGCATGCCCGCCACCGAGTAGTCGAAGGACGCGTGACGCGCAGCCATCAATCCAACAGCTCCCAGTAGGAGCCATAGGCCGATAACCAACCAAGGCCCAGGCAGCTTCAGCTTGCTGCGGAGCGGGCTGGTATTCGCGGGTTTGGGCAGACCCAAGACCCCGAATGACGCTGGCAATAAAGTCAGGGTGAGGAAAAAAGCCACCAGCATACCTAACGCAGAAATGATGCCCAGCTCACCGAGACCCGTGTATTCCGTCGGTGAGAAAGAGAGAAACGCCAGCGCTGTCGAGACAGCTGAGAGACCAAGCGCGGCACCTGTTTTTCTCACCGCCGCCGCGATCGCCGACTTGTCACCCGGCGACTCCCCCACTGCAAGTCCGTAGTGCAAACCAAAATCAACACCCAGACCGAAAAACATCACCACAAACGCAAGAGACAGGGTGTTATAGGTGCCGACAGTCCACATGGCCAGCGAGTGGGTCCATACGCTACCAATCAAGATGAGCAGCAACAGCCCAAGGGTGAGTCGCCAGCAGCGAACACCAAAAGCGATGACGACGATGAGAAACAGCACTGATAGCGTGCCCGCAAGCTTGATACCGCTGAGTGCATCATTAATCTCTTCATTGGCCAGTACCAAGTCTCCCGTCAGGGCGATACTAACGGTTGGGTGCTGCCCGACAATCGCCTGCCGCCAACTCTCAATTGACTCAACAATACTTGCTGCAGGCAGCTGCTCCTCAAAGCTAGGCGTGCCTTTGAGGACAACCAATTCGTAAAAACGCCCGTCCGCGCCCTCGAGGGTTTGTGGCGGTTTTGTTATTAGCCCCTGGCCCCCGCGGTCCCCATGAGCATCGGTCAGCAACTTACTCAGGGCAGCCACACTGTCCCTATCATTTGCGCGACGCGCAATCGTGACCCCCTGCAACAAACCAACGACCGCGCCGACTGACTGAAGCTGACCTCCGGTAGCGCCAAGCGCCGTGGCCGCATCAATCAACTCGTTAAAGTCCTCGTCATTCGCGTAGTAAATCCAGGAAGAATCAAGCAAGGGCTCACGGTTGGGAACGGTGACCGTGTCTAGCAGTGAGTCCTTGGGTATTCGATCCAGAAATGCGTTGGTCGCCCGACTGACCTCCCCAGCTTTATTCCCGGAGAGCACCACAACGACAGTTTGCCTGAATTGGGGAAACGCACGCTTGATCATGTCGTCTTCGTGGAACCAGCTGTCGGCATCTCGCGGGGTAATTACGCGATCCATATCCGAGTTCAGATTGAAGTGCGAGAAACCGTAGCCGCCTAGCCCGAGCGTGGAGGTCAGAAGAATGACTAATATCAGCCAGCCTCGCGAGAAACAGAGGGTCGCCCAGGATTCAAGCCAGCGCACGGTGAGACTCTTTGCGTTTTTCTTCCACAAGCACCATATCTCTATAAATCTGCAAGAGCTGACTCACTGAGTCCTCAAATCGCAGTGATTTGGCGATGCTGTGTCCTGCAGCACTCAACACTTCAATGGGGCCATCAGGCGCGCATAAACAGTCAATTTGTTGGGCAAAGTGGCGCACATCAGGGTAGGTGAACCTGGCTGTCTGATGATTCAGCAGAGTCGAAGCAGCAGAGTCCGGAGAATCCGAAACAATGGCAGGCACACCCCCGGCCATGGCTTGCATGACCGACATTCCTTCAAGCTCGCTCTCCCCGGCGTGAAGAAACAAATCGGCCTTCGCATATAGCTCAGCCAGCTCCGCATCCGTTGGGGTAACAAAGATAGAACTTAAGCCGCGTCTGCGGCTTTGTTTCTTGAGAGCCTCGCGCATAGGTCCTGACCCTACGAAGGTAACATGGACCCGATCAGCCGAACGGCTCATCGCCAGGGCGTCGATCACGAGATCGTAGCGTTTTTCTCGAGCCAGTCGACCGACGCAAAGTACATGGATGCGATCTGGCATTCGGGTGCGCAGCCTGAAAGCACTTAGCTGTTTCTCGGGAATGCCATTTGACAACACGTCAACATCAACCGGGACCGGCATCTCTCGGTGCAATAGCTCTCTCGCAAAAGGGGACGGCGCAATAATCCGGTCACTGCGCTTGTAGATCCAACGATGCATTAAGCGGTAGATCCATCGCTTGAACAGAAAGTTCGGTAGCTTAAGATTCCGCAGGATGTTCTCTGGCTGGAGGTGAAAGGACGAAACCACCGGCACGCCCATATCTCTGGCTTCTTTAATGGCGGCGGCACCAAGGAATAATGGGAACTGAACGTGCAACACCGATGCACCTGCCAACGCTCGTTTGATCAGGGCCCGGTCTGGAACAGCCACGGGAACACGCATCAGATCCATCATTTTGTTTGCCCCGGGAACCGACAATTTCCGCATCTGGAACAACTCCACACCGGGCACCTCCCGGGAGCGCCCATTGATTGCCAGAACCCGTACCTGAACGCCCCTCGCCAGCAAGGCCTCGGCAAAGCGACGTGATGAGACGACCGTACCATTGAAAGGCTGATCCCAACCGTCTACGACCATCACAACAATCATCCGGCTATCTCCCGGACCAGCTGGCAGGATCAATAGGCCCCGCCGCTTTCGATACCGACACTGGAACCGCAGAGAGGCGGGCCATACCGGACAAAGGCTCAATCGCCTCGGGCCCATCCGCCGCTAAAATATTGACGTTAGCGCCGCGCAAACCACTGGCTACGGATAATCCCCGAGCGTGCTGATGGCCCCAGCCATGGGGCACCGCGACCACACCCCGCTGCAAGGTCGCCAGTGCCTCGACCGGCAGCCTGATCTCGCCAGCACTGGACGCAATATCTACCGCCGCCCCCTCCTCAATGCCGAGTGACTCTATATCAACAGGATGCATGTAGATGACGTTGGTCTGTTCATTCTCCCCGCGGGTTAATGATCGGACGTTCTGGGTCCAGCTGTTATGGGTGTTATGCCTGCGCTTGGTAATCAATTGAAAGCGATGCCCCTCTCCCCGCGTTTGTGGCGCCGCGGCGGTTCGGAGTTCCTCCAAAAACTCCGGGGGCGCAAGTTGCACCCGTCCACTATCAGTGGTTACCCGCTTAGCAAGGAAGCTTCCCGGGCGTGCACCCTGCCAGGGGTAGCCATCGGGATGGGCGACCAGCGTTGCAAAATCGGGCTGGCCATTATGCCGAAGAATTCGGTTGAGCAACCAACGCTGAGGAAAGCCTGCTCGTCCCCGGGAAATGAGCTTATTGACATAGGTAATGCCATTCAGGATCGATGTGACCAATCTGCTGCCAAACAAACCGACACCACTGGCAGCAGCAAGACGTATATAAATCGTAGATTCATCCAATACGTTCTCAGGAGGCGTGACCACCGCTTCCGTGGCCGCAAGATAAGGGATGGACTGCATGCCGAGAAAAAGAGGGAAGACAAAGGGCAAATCCGGGCGTTCGAGTGGTGTCGTGGCTGGCAAGACATAATCGGCAAGGCTCGCCGTCTCATTCAGGTAGATGTCGGTAACAACCAAACAAGAAAGCTGCTGAAAAGCTGTTCGCAATCGCTCCGCGCCCGGCATGGTCAGGAGCGGGTTGCCGCCGGTAACAAAAAGTGTCGTTATCTGCTCGTCACCGGGGGTCATGATTTCATCGGCTAAAATACCGCCGGGCATGCCGCCATTGAGTTCGCGAAACCCGCCGATGCGTGAACGTGTTTGACGGGAGAACAACTTCTTCTTTTTTGCATAGCCCGCAAAATCAAAAATACCCTCTCCAACGAGGTTGCCCCCACGTCGATCAAGGTTTCCGGATAACGCAACAATGACCTCTACAAGCCACTGGACCAGCGTGCCATGGCCACTCATCCCAATGCCGGTGCCGGTAATAATCGAAGCGCCCTCGGCGGAGCAAAAATCCTCGACCAGCTGGCGCAACTCATCGGGCGCAATACCCGTGATATCGGCGGTCGCTTCCGGAGGCCAGTCGGCGGCAGCCTCTAGTACAGTCGCTGCTCCATCAAAATGGGGGCTCGAGAGGATGTCTGGATCGATACCCCGACTCGCCATGACCTGAAGAAAACTTAGCAAGAACCAGAGGTCAGTCCCGGGCCTGATCGGCTGATACTCTCCCGCAACCTTTGCAGTCTCGTTATGGCGTGGATCCACCACGACGATGCGTCCACCCCGTTTCAGCACACTCTTCAACCGCTTGACCGGGTGCGCTACCTGAAGAAACGTCCATTTTGAAACCACCGGGTTGGTACCCAACACCAGAAGATATTGTACGTGGTCGAGATCAGGGAACGGTTGAGTGAAGGGAAACCCGTACATCGCCTGAGCAGAGGCAAAGCGGTTCGCACAATCTTGAGTCGCTGAACTGTATATGTTGCGCGACCCCGTCCCCTCCATGAAACCCTGAGCA
>CAJXMD010000041.1 GCA_913056165.1 uncultured Halieaceae bacterium | reverse complement strand
CTAAAAAGAAAGGAAGCCCACGGCATCGGATGGCGTCCTCACGCCGAGAGTTTTCTGCAGAAACTCCGCGCCAGTCACTGTGAAGCAATCCTCATCACCAATGCCCACCCAACCACTCTTGAGATAAAACTGGAAAAACTGACCTTCGCACCACTCCTCGACAAGCTCTACACATCTCATGAGTTTGGCGCCCCAAAAGAGTCCCGGACATTTTGGGAGCAGCTGCAGAAATCACAGCCCTTCGATCCCAAAAGAACGCTCTTTGTCGATGATTCCGAGCACGTGCTGGTAGCGGCGGAGGACTATGGCGTTGAATATTTACTGACCCTGCGACAACCCGATAGCCAACAGGAGCCACGAGTGGTTACCCGTTATCCGTCCATTCATCACTTTGACGAGATATTCGCTGGCCTGCCCGAGCATGACAGCTGATAGCTCTATGACAAAGGTGAGGGCCGACAAATGGTTGTGGGCAGCCCGATTTTTCAAAACCCGGAGTCTTGCAAAAACTGCGATTGAGGGCGGAAAGGTCCATCTGGATGGGCAGCGCATCAAAGTCAGCAAAGAGCTTTGTGTTGGAGACAGACTCTCTATCCGACAGGGCTGGGATGAAAAGGAAGTGGTTGTGGTAGCCCTGAGCACCGATCGGCGATCGGCGCAGATTGCTCAGACGCTTTACGAGGAAACTCCCAAAAGCATTGAGAAGCGGCAGCGAGAACAGGCTGCACGCAAAGCCGCCGGCAGCATGGCGAGGCCAGATCACCGACCTGACAAGTATGCCCGCAGACAGCTAAATCGTCTGCGACGCCATGGAATTTCGGACGTCGAATCCTGATATCGTTTTCACAGCTTAATGCTGTATGATCACCCCATGATCGAGACGTTTCCTAATAATAAGCCAATAACTCCGCTGCTCGATAAGGTACAAACTGATCTCGCGGTGTTACGCGCTCTCTCCGAAGATGATTTGCTTCATCTCGCGGATGAGATCCGTCAATTCATGCTGTATTCCGTTAGCCAAACCGGTGGTCACTTCGGCGCGGGTCTCGGTGTTGTCGAACTGACCGTCGCCCTGCACCATGTTCTCAACACCCCCGAAGATCGCATCGTCTGGGATGTCGGCCACCAGACCTACCCGCACAAGATCATAACGGGGCGCGCGGATCGCATGCATACCATCCGTCAGGCTGGTGGCCTCTCGGGATTTCCCAAGCGTACCGAAAGTGAATTCGATACCTTTGGCGTTGGGCACAGCTCCACCAGCATTTCTGCAGCCATGGGTATGGCAGTCGCTGCCGGCAAGTTGGCGCCTAACAGAAAAGTCGTTGCGGTCATCGGCGATGGTGCCATCACAGGCGGCATGGCGTTTGAAGCCCTTGCACATGCCGGCCATGTCCGCCCCAATCTGCTGGTCATTCTCAATGACAATCAGATGTCTATCGGACACAACACAGGTGGCCTGGCCACCTATTTTGCAAAAATCTGGGCGAGCCCGACCTATATTTCGTTCCGCGAAGGCTCAAAGCGCATCCTTGAACACGTTCGCACGGCATGGGATATCGTCAAAAAAACCGAAGGGCAAATGAAGAGCCTCGTGGCGCCGGGCATGATGTTTGAGGAATTGGGTTTCAACTACATTGGCCCACTCGATGGTCACGATTTACCGCTCATGGTGCAGACACTGGAAGCGATGCTTCAGCTACAAGGCCCTCAACTTCTGCACGTGCGCACCGTGAAGGGCAAGGGGTTTGCGCCTGCAGAGAGCGATCCCGTCGGCTACCATGCCATCAACAAGATCGAAGCCAAACCTGCTGCCCCGGTAGAGAGTCGGCCCAAGCCGCCGAAGTATCAGGACGTGTTTGGACGGTGGCTGTGTGACCTGGCAGCACAGGACCAACGATTAATTGGCATTACGCCAGCCATGTGCGAAGGCTCGGGCATGGTGAAATACTCAAAAGAGTTTCCTGACCGCTACCACGACGTTGCCATTGCTGAACAACATGCCGTGACCCTGGCAGCAGGCATGGCCTGTGATGGCTTGAAACCCGTTGTGGCGATCTACTCAACTTTTCTGCAAAGAGCTTACGACCAGCTGATTCACGATGTGGCATTACAAAATCTGGATGTCACGTTTGCTCTCGATCGAGCAGGCTTGGTGGGTCAGGATGGCGCCACCCACCATGGGGCTTTCGATCTCAGCTACCTGCGCTGTATTCCAAACATGATCATTGCCTGCCCCTCTGACGAGAACGAGTGCCGCCAACTGCTGTACACCGCCTATCAGCATGAAGGCCCCGCTGCGGTTCGCTATCCAAGAGGTGAGGGAACTGGCGCACTGATCGAAGAAGAGATGACGGCATTGCCCATCGGAAAAGCGGTGACTTTGCGGCAGGGTAAGTCGGTAGCCATTCTGAATTTCGGCGTATTGCTTCCAGAAGCCAAGGCCGCAGCTGAAGTACTTGATGCAACGCTGGTCGACATGCGGTGGGCCAAGCCTCTGGATGAAGACCTGGTGGAGTCGGTCGCAAGGCAGCATGACAGAATCATCACCGTGGAAGAAAATGCGCTGGCGGGGGGCGCGGGCAGCGCCGTTGCTGAACTGTTGGCCAGCAGGGAACTAAATTGTGAAGTCAGGCATGTTGCCATTCCCGACAACTTCATCCATCACGGCTCACAGCAACAAACTCGTGATGCGGCAGGTCTGACCGTCGACAACATCATTGAGCAGGGCCAGCGCGAGGTAACACCCGTGCATGCCGCTGCGAACATTAGTTAAACTCAAAAAGCCAACTGTCTTTCGGAGTTCGCCGTGAGTAAGGCTAAAAGCCCGACCCTTAAAACCCAAATGGATGAACTGGCCGCAGTCATCGAGAAACTTGAGGACCCCGAGGTTTCATTGGAGGACTCGCTGGTCCTGTACGAGCGAGGCATGGCTCTGGTGGGGGCTGCAACAAAGGCACTCGAAGCGGCGGAACAGCGGGTCGCCGTCATCAATGACCAGGACGAGGTTCAGGCACTGGATTCATGAGCGCTGAGACTTCCGACGCCTCGTCACTGCGATGTTCTGACCCACGGCTATCTGAAGCCACCGCCTATGTCCTCTCAAATCCAGGGAAACAGCTCCGCTCTCGATTGACCCGGGAATCCTGCGAGCTCATTGCCGGAGAGCCACTCCCCGCCGCCGAAAGCATCGGTACCGCCATTGAATGGCTTCATGCTTACTCACTTGTCCACGATGATCTCCCCGCGATGGATGATGACCCCATCAGGCGGGGCAAGCCGACCGTTCACGTGGCCTATGATGAGGCCACCGCGATTCTGGTGGGCGATGGCTTACAAGCCGCAGCCTTTAACCTGATCGCTCAAGAAGAAACCCTGACGCCCGAGACCAGACTCAGCATCATTGCCCTGATCAGCGAGGCTGTCGGCTTCGGTGGCATGGTAGGAGGTCAGGCGCTTGATATGGCCGCCGAGCATCAGACGCTGGAAATAGACAGGCTGCGTGAAATTCATCTGCAAAAAACTGGCGCTCTGATCAAAGCGGCGATCTTGGCGGGGGCCCGCTGCGCCAATGCCGACAGCGAAGCACTCAACCGGCTTGGAGAATTCGCCGACCATATTGGTCTCGCCTTTCAGGTAGCAGATGACGTGCTCGATGTGACACAAACGACGGCTGCTCTCGGCAAAACCGCGGGCAAGGATCAGTCGGCAGAAAAGTCGACTTACGTGAGATGTCTTGGACTGGCGGGTGCCAAAGAGGAGGCGGAGCGCCTTCTTCGTCAGGGCCTGTCATGCCTTGATTATTTTGGAGATGCCGCCGAGCCTCTCAGAGCCACAGCCAATGCCATGGTGAATCGCGCCCACTAGCGCTGGGTGGTTTCAAAGACTGATGATAATGCCGGCGAGTAGCAGCACCGTTGTCAATGCACCGGCGTAAAGGCCGGCAACTATATCGTCGAGCATGACACCCACAGGATTTTTGACGCGCCGATCAATGAGACTCACCGGCCATGGCTTGACGATGTCAAAGCACCGAAACGTAATAAAGGACAGGCACGCGACCGCCAACATATCAACCCACTGTCCAAGCAGATAAAAAGGCAGAGACACTGCCAGAACCATACCCACCACCTCATCGATAACGATGGAGCCATGGTCCACCTTGCCCCAGGATTGGCCTACCACTCCCGCAGCCCAGATACCCGCCACAAAAAGAAACATCGTGACCGCGACGACAAGCCAGGGGGAGTTGGAATAAAAGAGCACCCAGATCATAGGAAGCGCGGCGAGACTTCCTGCGGTGCCCGGCGCCGTCGGCGCGAACCCCGAACCAAACCAACTCGCGATCACCACCGCCACGGGATAGCCCAAGGACTTATCGGCACTCTCCGTCATGGACGGACCACTTTGGTCCCCGCCACGTCGACCCTCTCTACCCACATAACACTCACTCTCAGTTTTCCCCGGAAAAATGATCAAACCCAAGCTGACTTACGTCCACACCAGGACACTGTAACTCGGTAGTCACCGTGAATTCCCCCACAACGGTCATTCCCTGCGGTATATCGCAGGTTGGAGGAACCGCAATGGCCAGCTCATAGTCGTCACCCCCGGTCAGGGCCCATTCGATCGCCTGTTGCTCACCTTGTCGGTGAGTATTGGGGGATAAAGGAAGTGCCTCGGGATTAATTCGAAGACCAACGCCTGATGCCTCTGCCATGCGTGTAGCGTCCATCAACAGGCCGTCGGAAATATCAATACACGCGTGGGCATGTTCCCGCAGCCAATCAATCCACTCAAAACGGGGGCTGGGTCTGTAAAATCGTGTGTTGAAAAACGCCTCGTCAATCTCGCGACAATTAGAGCGATCGGGCAGCTGCCCCTCAAGCATGGCGAGAGCGCAGGCGGCGTCGCCCAGGGTTCCAGTCACGACGAGCAAGTCCCCTGCTACAGCACCGTCTCGACACACAAGAGACTGGGCTGGAACCGACCCCATCACCGTGACCGAGATGGTTAGGGGACCTCGGGTTAAGTCCCCCCCAACCAGGGGAAGTTTCAGAGCTGTGGCCGCATCACCGACACCCTGAGAAAAACTGTGAAGCCAAAGTTCATCAACCTCAGGGAGCGTCAGGGCCAAGGTCATACCCACCGGAGCCCCTGCCATGGCTGCGAGATCGCTTGCCGCTGCAGCAATCACGCGGTAGCCGACATCCTCAGGCAGTGCATCAGGAAAAAAATGTCGACCCGCCACCTGGGTGTCGGTGGAAACCACCAGCTCGTGCCCAGGGGGTAGACGGAGCGCCGCGGCATCGTCACCGATACCAAGAGTCACCGAATCACCGCGTCCAAAAGCGGAAAAGTAGCGTTGGATTATTTGGGACTCGGAGATCACTGACTCTTGTCCTTGGCGGGGTTTGCTAGCATTTCCTCAGCGTAAGCAAAAGCCTGACTCCGGGCTAGGCTCGCTCCGCGCTGATCTCAAGCTGGCGCAAATCATGAGCGACTTTATCGAGGACGCCGTTGACGTAGCGGAAACTTTCGGTGGCACCAAACTTTTTGGCAAGAGCCACAGCCTCATTCAGTACCACTTTATAGGGCACATCAATACGCTCACGAAGTTCGTAAACGCCCATGCGCAGCAGACTGTGTTCAACGGGATCGAGGTCATCAATAGCGCGATCCAGTTTGGCGCGCATGGCTTCGTCAAGGTCATCAGCATGGCGGACAACACCCGTTAGCAGATCGCGGTAGTAGTCTCCATCCACATGGGTGAAATCGTTATCAACCCGAAACTCTGCTTCAATCTCGGCAAGCGCAGCCCCGGTCATGGACCATTGATAGAGGCCCTGAAGGGCAAAGTGACGCGCGCGCCGCCGCTGTGCCGCCAGCGCGTTAACCTCACTCATTTTCCGTCGAGCGCTGCCATCAAGTTGACCATTTCCAAAGCGCTCATGGCCGCCTCGGCGCCCTTGTTACCCGCCTTCGTGCCCGAGCGTTCAACCGCCTGTTCAATGGAATCCACCGTCAACACGCCAAAGGCGATGGGTTTGCCCGATTCCATTTGAACCTGTGCGATACCCTTGGTGCACTCGCCAGCAACATGCTCGAAATGTGGAGTACCGCCACGAATCACAGCCCCCAGCGCAATGATCGCGTCGCAGTCAGTCTTGGCCGCTACCTGCTTGCATACCAAAGGTATTTCAAAGGCCCCAGGCACGCGGACAATGTGCAGCTGGTCTTCACCAATGCCGTGTCGCTTTAGGGTATCGATAGCGCCTGATAACAGATGTTCGACAACAAAGCTGTTCCACCGAGCAACCACCAATGCATAGCGCCCGCCATTCGCGCTCAGGGCGCCCTCTGTTGTCTTGATTGCTTCAGTACTCATGATGATCTCCTTGCTTCGGTGGTACCTAATCGCTTGCGGCGATGAAATCCACCACTTCCAAGCCAAATCCTGCGAGCGCATTGTACTTCAGTGGCGCCCCCAGCAGTTCGATTTTTCCAATACCTAAATCATTCAATATTTGCGCACCCAATCCTATCGATGCATAGCTATTGGGCTGCTTACCGTTTTCTGACGGTGGATTGCCCAGCAGGCGGTCAATGCCCGCAAGGAGGTCACCCGCGGTCTCGGGGCGATCAATGAGCACCAGGGCACCCCGCTCGGCCGAGGCAATCTCGGCGAGACTTTGCTCGAACCGCCAACTAACCCGATCTTCAAGGGTCGTGCCAACCAGGTCGCGTAGCACCGAGGTAACGTGCACTCTCACCTTGGTCGGCAGGTCGGGATCAAAACTTCCCCGGGTCAGTGCGAGATGGATCTGCCCAGTATTCAGGTCGCGGTACGCGTGGAGCTGAAGATCACCATGGGGCGTTGACACTGTACCGGATCGGATACGGTCAACCGTTCGCTCGTTTGTGAGGCGATAGTCAACCAGATCCGATACCCGCCCGACCGGGAGCTGATGCTGTTCAGCGAAGGCCCTCAGAGCAGCACCCTCGGCCATGTTGCCCTCCTGATCAAGCACATCCGTAAACACGGCGGCGGGAAACAGGCCCGCCATCCGTGCAAGATCCGTGGTGGCTTCCGCTCGGTCTGCACGGGTCAAGAGGCCGCCATCAGCGGCTGCAACGGGAAAAATGTGACCGGGCTGAACCAGGTCGGCGGCGACAGTGTCGGAAGCGACAGCCACCCGGACTGTTCTTGCCCGATCTGCCGCGGAGATACCCGTTTCAATACCCTCGGCCGCCTCTATTGAAAGCGTAAATGGCGCCGTGTCGTTACGCCCCTCGACCATCATCGGTAGATTTAGAAAATCGCAGCGAGACCGTGTTAAACCGAGACAAACGAGACCCCTCGCCTGCCTCGCCATAAAGGTAATGTGTTCCGCTTCGCACAACTCCGCGGCGAGGGTAACAACCCCCGTCTCGGTACCTGCGCTATTGTCGAGCAGCAGCAGCACCATGCGGCCGTGACGAAGTTCGCTGATGAGCGCATCAGGCTCAAGATAGCTCCAATCTTCACTCATCGATGTAGCCCGATTCGCGCAAGTGCTCAAGAGTTAACCCGGCACCAGTTGCCGCCTGATCTCCCTGTAATAGTCGCTCGAGGTATCGAGCAATAACATCAACCTCGAGATTGACCCGGCGTCCTACCTGATAATCCGAGAAGGTGGTCTCTTCATAGGTTTGGGGAATGATATTTAAATCAAAGTCAGCGCCACTGACCGCATTGACAGTCAAACTGGTGCCATCGACAGTGATGCTACCTTTGTGCGCTATGTATTTAGCAAGCTCTGGGGGTACGGTCACCACGTAGCGCCAGGAACGCCCTTCACGACCCACTTCTTTGATAGTGCCTACACCGTCCACATGACCACTGACGATATGGCCGCCCATACTGGAGCTTGGGGTCAGTGATTTCTCAAGATTCACCCGATCACCGGGGGCGCGGTCGCCAAGAGTGGTGAGTTTCAATGACTCCATGGATACGTCCGCCCAATAGCCATCGCCGGGTAATTCAGTTACGGTCAGGCAGACGCCGCTGGTCGCTATGCTGTCTCCCAACTGCACATCACTAAGGGGCAATGACCCGGTTTTTATGCGCAGTCGAAGATCACCGCCGCTGGGTTCCATGGCCGCAATCTCGCCCACTGCCTGTATGATTCCTGTAAACACAACTCAGTCCTTTGCCTGAAGGGTGGCCATGATACGCAGGTCGGGGCCAATCTGACGCAGCTCTCGATAGGCCAATCGGACGCCCTCGGCCAGGGTGTCAAATTCGAGATCCACCAGAGAACGCGCGGTTTTACCCAGCAACAACGGGGCCTGATAAATCACCAGCTCATCAACTAACGACGCCCGAAGTAGCGCCCCTGCAAGGGTTGGACCGGCTTCCACCAGGATTTCGTTCATTCCCTCTTTGCCAAGTCTCGATAGAACTGCCTGTAAATCAAGGGTGCCATCCGAGACTTTAGGCATGTGAATCACCCGCGCGGGCGATGGGACCGAGTTGCCCTCTGCAGTCATGATCCATAGTGGTGCACTGTCCTCGAGGCACCGGGCTTGCTCGGGCAATCGGGCGTTGGTATCCAGGACAACCCGGGTGGGCTGACGCACCGTGGCACGCTCGAGTTCGTCACCCTTCAGCGACAGTTGATCTGATCTGACCGTGAGAGAGCAGTCATCTGCCAGAACGGTACCAATACCCGTCAAGATGCATGAACTGATTGCCCGGAGTTCCTGCACATCGGATCGGGCCTCGGGACTGGTAATCCATTGGCTTTCACCCGACGCCATGGCAGTACGGCCATCCAGAGAGGTGGCGAGCTTTAAACGTACCCGTCCCCAACCTCGGGACATTCGCGACAGAAAACCCTGCAGCTCAGCAGCAATCCCATCGGCACAGAGACCCACAGTCACGGAAATTCCCGCCTCTCGAAGCGCCCGAACACCCGCGCCGCTAACCAGTGGATTGGGATCCTCGATTCCAACGAAAACCTCGGCGATTCCCGCAGCGATCAAGGCGTCGACACAGGGGCCGGTTCTGCCGGTATGGGCACATGGCTCCAGTGTCACATAAGCCGTGGCACCCTTGGCCTCATCACCCGCTGCCAAAAGCGCCTCCACTTCCGCGTGATTGCCGCCGGCAGGTTGCGTGAAACCCTCGGCAATAATACGACCATCTCGCACCAGCACACAGCCAACATGCGGATTCGGTGACGCCCAATAGCGGCCAGCCCTCGATACGGCAAGAGCGCGGCTCATCAACTGGCTATGAGGATCGGCGCTACTGCCGATAGCTGCGGATGCCGCCGCACCGCCCCCTGATGTGACCCCTGACACGGCAATCAATCCTTTTCGGCGGGCTCGGCTTCAAGCCGCTCGATGGCGTCGCGGAATTCGGACAAGTCCTGAAAACTCCTGTACACCGAAGCAAACCGGACAAAAGCCACCTGATCGAGAGCCTGGAGCGCAACCATCACCATTTCACCCACCTCTCGCGAGGGAATTTCACGCTCTCCCGTGGCACGCAATCGATGCATGATCTGTGTGATCTGTTGCTCAATCGCCTCGAGGGATACCGGCCTCTTCTCCAACGCCCGGCGTAATCCACCGCGAAGTTTCTCTTCATCGAAGGGCTCGCGGCTCCCGTTTTGTTTGATAATGCGTGGCATCACCAGCTCCGCAAGCTCGTAGGTGGTGAAGCGCTCTTTGCAGCTCACACACTCACGCCGACGTCGCACCTGCCCGCCATCGGCGACAAGACGCGAGTCAATCACCTTGGTCTCATCCTGAGAACAAAACGGGCAGTGCACGGCAGACAGGTTCCTAGCGCTGGTAAACAGGCAGACGCTTACACACAGTTAGCACCTGCTCTCGAACAGCGGGGATGACGGTATCACTGTCGCCATTTTCCAGGGACGCAAGTACGTCACAAATCCAATGGGTCAAGTCGGTCGTCTCCGCCTCCTTAAACCCACGGGTGGTGATCGCAGGCGTACCCAAGCGCAAGCCAGAAGTCACAAAGGGCGAACGCGGGTCATTGGGCACCGAGTTCTTATTAACCGTGATAAAGGCTTCACCCAGTGCAGCATCAGCATCTTTGCCCGTATAGTCTTTACCAATCAGATCGAGCAGCATCAGGTGATTGTCGGTACCGCCAGAGACGATCCGATGGCCTCGCTCCATAAACGCAGCTGCCATGGCCTGTGCGTTGGCGACCACCTGTTTTTGATAACCCACAAATGAGGGCTCCATCGCCTCTTTGAAAGCGACTGCCTTGGCGGCAATCACGTGCATCAGCGGACCCCCTTGGGCCCCAGGGAAAATCGCAGAATTAAATTTCTTGTGGAACTCTTCATTTTCTCGCGCGAGGATGATGCCGCTGCGAGGACCCCGCAAGGTCTTGTGTGTCGTGGAGGTGACCACATCTGCGTGGGGAATGGGTGAGGGATAAACACCCGCTGCGACCAGACCGGCAACGTGGGCCATATCTACCAGCAGGTAGGCCCCGACAGCGTCGGCTATCTCTCGAAACTTTGACCAGTCCATCGTGCGGCTGTAGGCCGAGAAGCCACCAATAATCAGCTTTGGCTTGTGCTCTTGCGCCATCGCCATCAGCGCATCGTAGTCTATCAATCCGGTATCGTGATCAATGCCGTATTGGACGGCGTTATAAAATTTGCCGGAAAAGCTGACCGAGGCGCCATGAGTCAGGTGGCCTCCGTCTGCGAGGCTCATCCCCATCACGGTGTCGCCTGGCTGCAGCAGTGCGTGATAGACGGCTATGTTGGCACTCGAGCCCGAGTGGGGCTGGACATTGGCGTAGGCCGCCCCAAACAATTCTTTGGCACGCTCTATCGCGAGCTGCTCCGCGATATCCACATACTCACAGCCACCGTAGTAGCGCTTGCCCGGATAACCTTCGGCGTACTTGTTAGTTAGAACGGAGCCCTGAGCCTCCAGAACTCGGGGACTGGCGTAGTTCTCCGAGGCGATCAGCTCGATATGCTCTTCCTGCCGCTGGTTTTCGGCCTTCATCGCCGACCAGAGTTCCTCGTCAAATTGCGCAATGGTTTGAGCCTCGGGATCGAGATAATCGGAAGGCAAGTTGGCAGCTTGGTTCATAATGGATTTCCCAATAATTGGAGATAATGGAGAAGCCACCCTGGGAGCAGGGACTACTGGCGCCGGAGAGCCTATATTCTATCGTAATGTGTCGGCGGGAGTTAGTGCCTGTCGCAGGTGCCTGCGTAGCCCCGATAAATCAGAGGAATTTCTGTTCTATACTCGCCCTGCCCCGTACACGGGGAGACGTAAAGTCTGGAGATGGGTAGCGCTCAGCCTGAGGAACAATTCAATGGAAGCTGAAGGAGTATTGGGGTGGCGCGAGTGGGTCTCCTTGCCCGAGCTGGGCATTGGTTGGATCAAGGCGAAAATAGATACCGGAGCGCGCACCAGCGCGCTGCATGCCTTTGAGCTTGAGCTGTTTCAGCGCGAAGGTAAAGACTGGGTTCGCTTCTCGGTGCATCCGCGACAGGGTGAGAACGATCAGGTGATTCAATGTGAATCCCCGGTGTTGGAACGTCGCGACGTAACGGACTCAGGCGGACACCTGGAAAATCGGCCGGTGATAGAGACGGAACTGGTGTTGGGATCCATGAGTAAAAAAATAGAGCTTACCCTCACCGACAGGGACAGTATGCGATTCAAGATGCTACTGGGAAGGACGGCAATGCGACCCAATATCCTTGTATATCCCTCGCAATCATTCAAACTCGGCGGTTCTGCCTCTCAGCCACCGGAGACCCCGTGAAGATCGCCGTCCTATCTCGCAACCCAAAGCTGTACAGCACGGCGAGGCTAGTCGAAGAAGCCCAAAATGCCGGGCACGAAGCGCGTGTTATCGACACCCTCAAGTGCTACATGGACATCACCTCGGCCAAACCGGCCGTGTGGTATCGCGGAGAGAAACTAGAGCAGCAAGATGCTGTTATTCCCCGTATTGGCGCATCCATTACTAACTATGGCACCGCGGTCATCCGACAATTCGAGATGATGGACACCTACTCCCTGGTGGGCTCAATCCCGTTGAATCGATCGCGATCAAAGCTTCGTGCGCTGCAACTTTTATCGCGCAAGGGTCTGGGCCTGCCGGTCACCGGATTTGCTCACGATGTGCACAACACGCGCCAGCTTATCCAACTGGTGGGCGGGGCACCGGTGGTGGTCAAGTTGCTCGAGGGAACGCAGGGTCGAGGCGTTGTTCTGGCCGAGACGGTGAAAGCTGCAGAGTCGGTGATTGACGCTTTCATCGAGCTGAAAGCCGACTTTTTGGTGCAGGAGTTTATCAAGGAGGCTGGCGGCAATGACGTTCGGTGTTTCGTCATCGGTAAACGGGTTGTCGCCGCCATGGAGCGCAAGTCGGCGCCGGGTGAGTTTCGATCCAATCTCCATCGCGGAGGTACCGCCGTCTTGACCAAACTGACCCCTCTGGAGCGTCGCACAGCGGTGAAAGCCGCGCAGACCATGGGTCTGAATGTTGCGGGCGTCGATATACTGAGATCAGCCCGTGGACCCCTGGTCATGGAGGTGAACTCCTCGCCGGGGCTAAGGGGTATAGAGGAATCCACCGGCGTCAACGTGGCGGCAAACATCATCAAGTTCATTGAAGATAACGCACACACAGGACGCTCCAAAAAGCAGGTTAAAGGCTAGTCCAGGCCCTACATACAGAGTCCGCAACGTGAGCAAACGCTACAACCAACCCTTGGCTATCGGTGGTATCGACGTTTACCCGGGTGAGCGTCGCACTGTCGCTATTCATGTCGCCCCAACCTACAGCAACGATGACCTTTCCGTTGAAATACAAGTGGTGCGAGGGTCAAAGCCGGGGCCGATTCTGTTCGTCTGCGCGGCAATTCATGGCGATGAAATCAACGGGGTTGAGATCATCCGGCGAGTTCTGAAAACAGTAGACCAGAAACGGTTAGTAGGCACTTTGCTCGCCATCCCTATCGTGAATGTGTACGGGTTTAATACCCATTCCCGTTACTTGCCCGATGGCAGGGACCTCAACCGATCTTTTCCGGGCTCTGCAAGCGGATCTTTGACCGGGCGCCTAGCCGCTACCTTCCTCAACGAGGTCGTGGCCAAGTCGACTCACGGGATCGATTTGCACACGGGTGGCCGACACCGCTCCAACTTTCCCCAAATCAGGGCGGTGCTGCGAGATCCCGCCGTGCGTGACATGGCGGAAGCTTTTGGTGCGCCCATCATCATCGACTCCAGCATCCGCGACGGCTCGTTGCGTGAGTGCGCCACGGACATGGGCGTTCCAGTCATCCTCTACGAGAGCTGCGAAGCGCTCCGCTTCGATGAGGTTTATATCCGCGCGGGGGTGAAAGGTGTCATCAACACCATGCGCCACATTGGCATGCTGCGAAAGTCACGGTCCAAAAAAGTCAAAAAGCCCATCGCCAGCAAATCGACTCTGTGGGTCAGATCTCCTACCAGTGGAGTACACCGGGTGCTGGTAGCGCTTGGCGCTCAGGTCGAAAAAGATCAGGTCATCGGTATCGTTGCTGACCCTCTGGGAGATGCCGAGACAGAGGTGAAATCGCCTATTTCAGGCATTGTGATCGGACGATCCAATCTTCCAACCGTTTATGAGGGCGACGCTCTGTTTCACATCGCAAAAGTCTCTGCTCAAACTGAATTTGAGTATGAAGAATTTCATGAAGAGCTCCTGCCCTCAGACTACTCACACAGCGACGACGATCCTGGCACCGCGCCTATCGCCGGCTGATCGGGGCTTGCCCCATCAGACCGCGCACGACTCTCGGTAAAACCTTAACCTCTGCCTGTCGTTTTCTGTCTCGGAAAGCAAAGACGCAGCATGGCGATAAAGAAACCAATCGAGATAATCAGCGTGGTGCCTAGCGCCGTCACGAGAAAGTGATCAACAGGATCGATCGTCTCACTTAGCGACGCCTCAACTCTCCAGGCCCAGGCACGATAGTGAAGACAACAGGTAAATCCCCACGCGCCACAGAGTACGCCACGAGCTTCCCAATTTCTGAGTGCCGCAACACTGCCTACCAGCAGCAAGCCCGCCGCCACTATGTCAGGTAAATAGCCCAATGCTGTCTGGCCATAGCGGACGGTATAAAACGTCTCCGCTGAAAGGTGAAAGACGGCAAGCACAATCGTGCAAAAAGCGATTCGCCTCAGCTTTTTCTCGCCGTTGCCCACTGTATTAGCAGTCTTCATACAATTCCTTGCTTTCTCCTTTAGCTCGGCAAGCGCATGTGGCGCCACCTGCACATCAGTTGGCGCGGGGCGCACAGAATCGTAGCACTAGAGTCTCTACTCTTCGCCGAAACCATGACAGGTTAATCGGAGAAAACAACATCATGAAAATTAAACTAATCACCGCAGCAGTCGCTGCAACCATCATCGCCGCTGAAGTCTCAGCCCATGGCTACGTATCCGTGCCTGAGAGTCGCTCGTACGCCTGCAAAACCGGCCTCAACGTCGAGTGCGGTGCGATCCAATGGGAACCTCAGTCAGTGGAGGGTCCAGACGGTGATCCGAGATTCCCGATCGGTGGTCCCGCTGATGGCACCATCGCTGCAGCCGGATCTCCTGCCTGGGCAGAGCTTAACGCGCAGTCTCCCTCTCGCTGGTACAAGCATGACTTCGCTTCTGGTTATCAAACCTTCGAGTGGACGTTTACAGCCAACCACGTCTCACGGGACTGGCGATATTTCATCACCAAAGCAGATTGGAATCCTGCCGAGATGCTGACTCGAGATCAGTTTGATCTGGAGCCCTTTTGCGAATATGACGGCGCCATGGTGCGTCCGCCCATGGTGATCGAGCACAACTGCTACGTGCCAGAACGTGAGGGTTACCACGTGGTCCTCGCGGTATGGGATGTCGGTGATACCGCCGCGTCGTTCTACAACATGATCGATCTGAACTTCGCCGGCGAGAACCCGGTGAGCCCGGAGCCCGAGATCGACCCCATCACAGAGGTCGGCCTGATATCGGGTGCCATAGCGCTAAACACGGGTGACACGATCTCCACCATCGTATTCGACCAATATGGCGAATTGCCCGAGCTCTCAGTGAGTTATGAGGCAACCGGTTCGGTATCTGGTTCGGTTGCTTCGTTTGAGCTGGCCAAGCTGATCAACGATGCGGGGGTCTACTATGCGGGGCAACGCAACGGCGAGGTCATATCTGCCGTGACCGGTGCAAACACGATTTACGCAAAAGCACCTATCGTCAACGTGGAGACTCGGGTCGAATTTGCGCCGGAGCCCGAGGCTGAGTTCGCAGCCGATGTCACCGGCGTGCCATCGTTGATTGAATTCGAAGGCATGTTTGATATCCCCTTTACTATCTCGGTAAATGCTAACGCCACAGTGTCTGCCACCCTGTATGACGCCAACCAAAATGTCGTCATCGGTGACGAATGGTCCCTGGGAGGCTCTGCCGATCTCAAATTACACGTCCATATGCCACGAGAGGAAACTTACACCCTGGTAGTGGTTGCCACTGAACTTAATGGCAATGGCGTGGTTCAAACGAGCGAAGCCATCACGCTGGTTGACGCCCGTGTAGAGCCGGAGGTTGAGGTAGAGGTCTGCAACGCCGTGGATTCCCTGGCTCAGTCTTATCCAGCCTTTGACGCATCCGCGACTTACAAAGGTAGCGAGCAGGTTTCATACAATGGTCTGGTCTATCGGGCAAAGTGGTGGACTCAGGGGGCTGCACCCGACGCCACCGACGCTTTTGAGCTGGTATCCGATGTTGTACTCCCCTACTCGAATACAACTGTCTACAACGGCGGAGATCAGGCGACCTTTGCAGGTGGCTTGTATGAGGCAAAGTGGTGGACTCGAGGGAATGATCCGATGACAGGCCCATGGATCCGCATTGGTGACGCACCCTCTTGCTAACCACAACCCTGATTCTCTTCACAGTGCCCTACGGGGCACTTTTTTTTGCCTTTACAAAGCCGCCTCATGTCACCACCCAAAATTCCCGGCAGGCGCGCAACAGAAAAACTATCGACCGAAGACCGGCGGTTTCAGTACACTAGCGATCCCGAAACCGGTCTGCTCAGTGTCGCCTCCGCAGGATGGCAATTGATTGGTCGCTCTCAAGGTGACTTGACCCGGACAAACACTTTCTACAGGTATTTTCAGATGGCGCAGTACGTCTACACCATGAATCGGGTCGGGAAGATTGTCCCCCCAAAACGCGAAATTCTTAAGGACATTTCCCTGTCATTTTTTCCCGGCGCGAAGATCGGGGTTCTTGGTCTCAACGGTGCGGGCAAATCGACTCTGCTCAAAATTATGGCAGGTATCGACACAGACATTCTCGGGGAAGCCCGGCCCCAGCCCGATATTAATATTGGCTATCTCCCTCAAGAACCACAGCTCAACCCGGATAAGGATGTGCGCGGCAACGTCGAGGAAGGGGTGCAGGATGCTATCGATGCGTTACAAGGTCTTGAGGCCGTCTACGCCGCTTATGCAGAGCCCGATGCAGACTTTGATGAACTCGCGAAACAGCAGGCCCGATTTGAGGATGTGATTCAGGCGATGGATGCACATAATCTGGATACACGTCTGGAGATTGCGGCCGATGCGTTACGCCTGCCCCCATGGGATGCGGATGTCACCACCCTCTCGGGCGGAGAACGACGTCGAGTCGCTCTTTGCCGATTGCTGCTCTCCGAGCCCGACATGCTACTGCTCGATGAGCCGACCAACCATCTGGACGCTGAGTCCGTTGCCTGGCTCGAGCGCTTTCTTGAGAGCTTTAGTGGCACCGTGGTGGCGATCACTCACGACCGGTATTTTCTGGATAACGCAGCAGGTTGGATTTTGGAACTCGACCGGGGCCGCGGTATTCCTTATGAAGGCAATTACTCCACGTGGCTTGAGGCCAAAGAAAAACGACTCGAACAAGAGCAGCGAACCGAGGCTGCCCACCAGAAAGCAATAAAGGCAGAGCTCGAGTGGGTTCGCTCCAACCCCAAAGGGCGTCAGGCAAAGAGCAAAGCGCGACTTGCCCGCTTTGAGGAACTGAATTCTCAAGAATTTCAGACCCGTAATGAAACCAATGAAATCTATATCCCCCCAGGCCAGCGGCTTGGCGAAAAAGTCATTGAGGTTCGCAACCTGCGTAAAACTTTTGGTGACCGGCTTCTGTTTGATGATGTGAGTTTCACCGTGCCCAAAGGCAGTATCGTTGGCATCATCGGCGCTAACGGCATGGGCAAATCAACCCTTTTTAAGCTGCTCATGGGTATCGAACAGCCCGACAGCGGTGACATCGATGTCGGGGAAACAGTTCAGCTTGCTTACGTTGATCAATCTCGAGACGATCTTGACGGAGGCAAGACCGTTTGGGAGGAGGTATCCGATGGGCTGGACATTATGCGTATCGGCACCTATGAAATTCCGTCGCGCTCTTATGTTGGGCGTTTTAACTTTAAGGGGTCGGATCAGCAGAAATTCGTTAAAGACCTGTCAGGCGGAGAGAGGAATCGTCTCCACTTAGCCAAACTTTTGAAACAGGGAGGTAACGTTCTGTTGTTGGACGAGCCTACCAACGATCTCGATGTAGAGACTCTGCGAGCCCTCGAGGAGGCCATTCTCGCCTTTCCCGGCTCTGCCATGGTGATCTCGCACGATCGCTGGTTCCTCGATCGCGTTGCGACCCACATCCTCGCCTACGAGGATGACGGATCCGTTGTGTTTCACGAAGGCAATTTCAGTGACTACGAAGAGGACCGGGTCAAACGCATGGGCAAAGAAGCAGAAGTCCCCAGTCGCGTTAAGCATCGCAAGTTAATGGGTTGAAGCCGGTAACCAACAACCCTGACTTAAAACGCCTGGTCCCAGCGCAGTCCAAAGGTGTACCCGGAATGGCTGACCCCACGCCGGCCACCCGTGATGCGGTAGCTTCCATACGCAGAAACGCCGTAGGAAAACTGCCCTGCCAGATTAAATGTGACGTCGTAGTAGCGTGAATCGCGAAAATCACGGGTGATGGTAAAGGCTTCACCGAAGCCGGCAATATCACTGGCAAATAACGCCGAGGTGTCGTCCGCCTCACGAGAGGTCTCCGCCACATAATTTGCAATCAGTCCGGGCGTGATAACCCCGAAGTCGGTCATCCAGGCGTAGTCCAGCTGAGCTCCCAGGCGGACACTCCACTGACTATAGGCCGTTTCTTCGACACCCAGCGCCCACGCCGCCGAATCCACGCCGTCCGCGGACTCCCGATAACCGCTGACCTTGCCGTCGATAAAGGACACTGATGCCGTGGGTCCAAAGCGCCATCCCCCCTGATTCCACATCCAGCCAAAATTGAAGCCGCCGGTTAACTGATGACCCGCCGTTGAAGCGCCGTAGCGGGACTCGAAGCTGCCAGCGGAATCGCTGTAGGCCACGCGTCGCGAAAGGTCATAATCGTCGTCTAAATAACCAACTAAAAAATCGATAAAACCTCGTTTAGAAAAAATCCAACCTCCGTACAGGCTGATTCCGATGGTCTCTAACGCGCTTGAGGCATCGCGATAGTCTGTGTCAGTCTCGCCGTAATTGACCGCAACACCCGCATACCAGTTGTTATCGAATCGGTAGTCAACCCCGGTAGTGACCAACCAACTATCCGACTCATAGGATGCACGGGTATCTGAAGAATCCCGATCGAGAACATCCACGTCACCCTGAACAAACACCCCCCAACGGCCGAAATTTTGAAACGACGAATGCTCATCAGTGACCGATTCCACGGCTTGATCCAACACCGTGCCAGGCACCGCTTGCTCATTGAAGTTGAGCGTCAGACCCGCTAGAGACAACCCACGCGCATCGCCGCTTCGAACACGAAGCAAGCGCTGGGATATTTGCCTCATCTGAGTTCCACCCGTATCAAGCGCGATGTCTGTGCGATTGCTAATTTGCTCTGGAGTAATGACTCGAATCGCTACGGTTTGTTGCTCAACGGTACTGTCCTTGTTCTTGAGATTTGCGCAGGCGTCGCGCAAATCTTTTTGCTCCGCCATGAGAGGGCCTTGGTTGTCGGCAAGAATCAGACGCGGACAAAGCTCATCAATAGCTGAAGCCACCTCTCTCTCAGCAGACGACAAATCGTCGAGTTCCGCCAGATCAGTGCCTGAGTTCGCCAGATCCTCCTTCGCTTGCGTGCAGCCACTGGCCAACACGCCTTGATTGGCGACCGAGTTGAGGCATTGGTCCTGATGGTCAGCAATGCCATCGTTATCGGCGTCCAATACAGACTCGGGGCAGCCGATTGAATTTTCTTTATGACCAGAAGGGGTGGCCGGACACAGGGCTTGGGGCGTTATCTCCGACTCGTGCTTTTCATCTTCAATCGCCATCGCCGGAATCGCGACCGCGGCGGACCAAGCAAAAAGTAGTGCACACCAAGGCCCAACTGGGATTACAGCAATTAAGGTGTCAAGATAGCGGCGCCTATCTTGAGCGAAGTTAGTGGGCTTCGAGGGCTCCATGCCAGGGTCTCAACCGTACACTCCACATTAGTTTAAATAACTTCTCGCTATAAATCTATATTTTTTTAGACTCACAGCCCTGTCAAGCGTAAGCTCGAGCAGTCAGGGGCCCGCAGCGTCTATTTCACCTACAGTCATGGTCTCCCCTGTCACAAAAGGGCTTCAAGTGCCTCTGACAAACGGCTTACGGCAATGACTTCCAAGCCCTCAACGGCCTGTTTAGGCGCATTCCCTCTGGGAACAATCGCACGGCGAAAGCCATGCTTGGCCGCTTCGCTCAAGCGCTCCTGTCCCGAGGGCACGGGCCTTATTTCTCCCGAAAGACCTACCTCACCAAACACCACCAAATCCTCGGGTAATACCCGGTTTCGCAGGCTGGAAACCACCGCAAGTAAAAGAGCCAGGTCTGCACTTGTCTCAACCACACGAACGCCGCCAACTACGTTGGCAAAAACATCCTGATCCCCGACCATAATGCCGCCGTGTCGATGTAGAACGGCGAGCAACATCGCCAAGCGGTTCTGCTCAAACCCGACAGCGACCCGTCGGGGATTACCGAGAGAACTGTCGTCTACTAGAGCCTGAATCTCGACCAGAAGTGGACGGGTTCCCTCCCAGACCACCATGACCGTGGTGCCCGGGGCCGGATCCTCCGCACGATCCAGAAAAATCGCCGAGGGGTTTTTTATCTCCCGCAGCCCCCTGTCGGTCATCGCAAAAACCCCAAGCTCGTTAACTGCACCAAACCGATTCTTGCTGCTGCGCAAGGTGCGGTAGCGACTATCCTGCTCTCCCTCGAGAAGAATCGAGCAATCGATCATATGCTCCAGCACTTTTGGTCCCGCGAGGCTACCCTCCTTGGTCACGTGTCCGACAAGAATAAGAACGACCCCGGTTTGTTTGGCAAAACGAGTCAACTGCGCTGCACACTCCCGCACCTGCGAGACACTGCCCGGGGCAGACGCAATCGCCGCTGAGTGAATCACCTGAATGGAATCCACCACCATGATCCCGGGCTTGTGAGACTCGGCGGCCCCTATGATCTCGTCGACGTCGGTTTCCGCCATTAATTTCACGGCGTCGACCGGCAGCCCCAGGCGGTCCGCCCGCATGGCAACCTGCTGGGGGCTCTCCTCGCCGGTGACGTAAAGCGCCTGCTGGTGTTCGGCCAAGCCGCAAAGCGCTTGCAGAAGTAAGGTACTTTTACCCGCCCCGGGGTGACCACCAATGAGGATCGCCGAGCCCGGTACGAAGCCTCCTCCGAGAACCCGATCAAGTTCCGAGAAGCCGCTGCTGAAGCGGGGCACTTCGACCAGATCTATATCCTTGAGCAGCCGCACCTCGGCGGTCGTGCCGGCGAAGCCCTTGCGGGTCCCCTGCCCAAGATCCCGATTTCGTTTGGCAGGCCCAAGACGAATCTCCGTGATCGTATTCCACGCGCCGCACTCACTGCACTGACCCTGCCATTTTCCGTAATCAGCGCCACAATCGTTGCAGACGAAGGCAGTTTTTGCTTTGGCCATGGTGATAGCGACCTCAAATCACGAAAAAATGTAACCACGGAGTCAGAACAAAAGTGCACAAACCCCAACGCATGGGTATGCTAGCAGAGATCACCGAGTAAACTCTGACCTTATGCCACCAGCTTCTTTCATTCCCGATCGTCAGCTGACGTTCTCCCCTGATTTGGCCGCCACAATCGGGCTGGAGGAAGCGGTGCTTATGCAATTTTTGGGGCCATTGCTACCCCGGGATTCCGGCCAATGGCACCTGCTGCAATATCAGGAGCTTAGCCAACAGTTCCCCTTCTGGACTCATGATCAAATCAAAGGGGTATTAGCCTCCCTCGAGACCCTGGGCATCATTGCCCTGTCAGGGCATCATAATGACACGGGTATCCACATAGCCGCGGCGGGCTCTACCAAGCAAACGGGGACTCAACCTACCTCGGCCAATCCATCCACCGGCAATCAACCCATAGACTGGGTGCCAAATGAAGCCGTGTTCGAGATGCTGCAGATGAATCATGGCATTGATCGCCAGTTTGCCATCCGGCAATTGCAGGACTTCGAGGCGGGGACTCTCGAGCACAGCCGGGACAGCCGATTTCGGCAACACGTTCTGGCCGCGTGGCGGCATCAACAGCGACACCATCAGGCTTTCGATGTGTCGACCCCTCCTCCTTTTGATCAAGACTGGCAGCCCAGCCT
>CAJXMD010000040.1 GCA_913056165.1 uncultured Halieaceae bacterium | reverse complement strand
ACTTGCCCTGATCTGGTGCTGCCTGTTGCTTGCCGCCACACGACCTCAGTGGATAGGAGAGCCAATCGAACTCCCTAATTCAGGCCGAGACCTCATGCTTGCCATCGATCTCTCAGGCAGTATGCAAATCGAGGATATGCAGGTAGGAAACAGCCTCGTCTCGCGGATCACCGCCGTAAAGGCCATTGCCGCGGACTTCGCTGCCAGACGCACTGGAGACAGACTGGGATTAATCCTATTTGGCACCAAAGCCTATGTGCAGGCGCCGCTTACCTTCGACACCAAAACGGTTCGTCAATTTATAGAGGAATCGCAGCTGGGCTTTGCGGGTGAGGACACTGCAATTGGCGACGCGCTTGGTTTGGCTATCAAAAGGCTGAGGGAACGACCCGCGGAATCAAGGGTACTCATCCTTCTCACCGACGGTCAGGATACGGCGAGCACCGTGGATCCAATGGAAGCCGCGTCGCTCGCGGCCGAGATGGGAGTAAAAATTTATACTATCGGCATAAGTCGTCGTCTTGGCACCGGCCGCAACACCTCAGGCGAAGTCGATGAGGCGTTAATGACCGCGATCGCCACCTCAACCGGGGGCCGCTACTTCAGGGCTCGCAGTCCTGCCGAGTTACAAGAGGTCTACGCAGTGCTCGACCAGTTAGAGCCTGTCGAGCAAGCGACATCCACCTTCCGACCCATTCAAGCACTAAGTTGGCTTCCTATGCTGGCGGCTTTCGCTCTGGCATTGCTCTTGCTCTTTGGTCGAGCGTTGTCGCAACTTTGGCCAATCGACCCCGCGAGAATCGGCAGTAAAGCTGTATGAGCGTGTCAGATGCCACACTCCTGCGACCGGAAGCCCTGTGGCTGATCCTGACAGTGCTACCTGTCACCTGGCTGGTTATGAAAAAAGTGAGAGCCAGTGGCGACTGGTCCCGCGTGATCGATGCAGAACTCCTACCCCACCTTCTCAAAGGTGGCGTAACAAAGCAGGCACGCAAAAATCACTGGCTCGTGCCTGTCGGGCTCTCTATCGCAATCCTCGGTATTGCCGGGCCGAGCTTTGAAAAGATAGATGTCCCAGTATTCCAGCGTGCTGATGCGTTAGTCATTGTGCTGGATCTCAGTGCCTCAATGAGTGCTGCCGATATCCAGCCGAGTCGTGTACAGCGGGCTCGTCAGAAAATTATGGATATTTTGAATCGTCGCTCCGAGGGAGTCACCGGGCTGGTCGTCTACGCGGGTGACGCTCATGTCGTGGCACCTCTCACAGACGATCAGCGCACGATCGAAAATTTGTTACCGGCTCTCGACCCCGCGATTATGCCGCTGCCGGGATCAAATCCCAAGGCGGCCCTAGAGGCCGCCACCGGACTTCTCGCGGCGGGTGGTCTCGCCAGTGGGCGACTTCTCCTCATTACCGATGGCATGCCCGCCTTCGACGCTGATGCCATTGCCCCGATACTAGAGATTGCCAACGCCGAACTCGCCGTTCTGGCAGTGGGCACGGTAGCCGGCGCGCCTATCCCTCGCGCAGATGGCGGATTCCTTAGCGCCGACGATGGAGAGATCGTCATCCCGACACTCGATAGCGCAGAGTTGCAAAACATTGCCCGTCGATTAGGCGGTCGTTATGCGGAAGTCGCTCTGGATAATCGAGATATCGACTACTTATTGACCGAGACAGCCTTTGATGATCAAGGCGAAGTGCAGCTGGACAGAAAGACTGACACCTGGCTGGACCAGGGCAACTGGATTGCCCTCCTGCTTGCGTTGGGACTGCTTCCCCTCTTTCGTCGGGGCGCTTTATCAGTGCTCCTCACAGCCCCTCTTCTCTGGAGCGCACCGGCGGAGGCTCAACTGGCGCAACATCTCTGGCAGACACCTGATCAACAGGGGGCACAAGCTGCCGCGGAAGGTAATCACGAAAAAGCGGCAACACTGTTCGAGAACCCCGCTTGGCGGGGTGTTTCTCAGTACAGAGCCGGTCAATGGACGGAAGCCACAAAATCATTTGAGGCCAACGATACAGCCAATAGTTGGTACAACAGGGGCAATTCATTGGCGCAGGCGGGACAGTACGAGAACGCCATTGCTGCCTACGATCAGTCGCTGAACTTACAGCCGGATCAGGCTGACGCCCTGAAAAATCGCGATATCGTAAGACAACTGCTAGAGCAACAAAATCAGGAATCCGAACAGGACCAGCAGGGTGAGAATGGAAGCGACAAGCAGGAACAGCAATCAGACCAACAGAACAATCAGAGCGGCGACTCCGAGGCATCCGATGACCAAAATGATCAGCAGTCGCCCGAGGATTCGAATTCATCGGAAGACTCCAACGGCTCACCGGATTCTTCTGATTCCCCTCAAGAAAATAGTCAGTCAGGAGAGCCCTCAGAACAGGAGCAACAGGGCGATGAGGCGCCGACAGAACTAAGCGATGAACAGCGCGAGCGGCTGGCAGAGCAAACCCGGCAACAAATGGGTAAATTTGACGAAGGACTTGAAAAGCAGCAAGCGCTGGAACAGTGGATGCGTAGGGTGCCTGATGATCCCGGAGGCCTCCTACAGCGCAAATTCAGGTATGAAACGATTCAACGACTACGACAAGGAGAGGAGCCTGACAATGAAGTGCGCTGGTAAATCTCTGCAACTATGCCTGCTGCTGCTTTGCACGGTGACCATGCCCTTGGTTGCTAGAGGGGCAATCTTCACCGAGGTAGATCGAACCGAGGTGGCACTGGGTGAGACACTCCGGCTCACCATACGTGCCGATGCCGGGGAACAACCGAACGAGCTTGATTTATCCGGGATCGAGCGGGATTTTGAAATCCTGCAGCGCTCGAGCTCTACCAGCGCTCGACTCGTGGGCGGCGAGCAGAGTGTCACGCGCACCCTGGAGCTTGATCTTTCACCCCGCCGGGATGGGGTTATGACGATCCCGTCTTTGACCGCTGGGGGCAGACGAACAACCCCCATTGCCATCAAAGTTTCCCCACAACCGGAAGTCATGCCAGGCGATGAACTGGTGGCCTTTGACACCAAAGTTGATCAAACCGATGTCTATGTTCAGGCTCAGCTCATCCTCACCGTAACTCTGCAACAAGCTATCAACCTTGATAACCGTACGATTACCGAGCTGGATATTCCGGATGTATACGTTGAACCTCTTGAGCAAAAGAGTTTTCAGCGACGAATTTCCGGCAGGTTGTGGCAAGTTACCGAACTCCGCTACGCGCTATTCCCACAGAAGTCAGAAGACTTTGAGATACCTGCGCTGGCGTTTTCGGGTCGAGAGCTGCTGCCCGGTCGGTCACTGTTGGGGGCTCGTTTGGGTCGACGTATTACACTCGAATCGGAACCCATAAAAATCGAGGTAAAAGCGGTGCCGGCCTCCTTCCCCGGGGAGACTTGGCTCCCAGCAAGTCGCCTTGAGCTCACAAGCCAATGGAGTGCACCCCCCGCAGCGCTTGTCACCGGTGATTCGACCACCAGAACCATAGAGATAGTTGCCGAGGGTTTACAGGGTAGCCAGCTCCCGCCAATAACAAGCTTGGGCGGCTCCAGTGGGCTTGACGGCCTACGTTTTTATCCAGACAAGGAGACGATCGATCAGAGAGAAGTGCAATCCGGTCTGGAGGGATATCGGCTGCAGAGTGAGGCTCTTGTCGCCAGTCGCGCCGGTGACTGGGAGCTGCCTCCGCTGTCAATTCCCTGGTGGAACACCGAGACCGACTCGCTTGAATATGCCAAGTTGCCAAGAGAAGAAATCCTTGTAGAAGGCGCCTCGGTTGTTGAAGCACTCGGAACAGGATCGATAGATGCGGAAACCGTAGAAAGACCTCAAGTTCAGTCGTTGGGCACTCGATTGTGGCAAGGGGCCGCTGTAATTGGTTGGTTACTGACGGCTGTATTTGCCGGGCTCTGGCTGTGGCAGCGCCAAACGACCAAAGAGCCAGTCACCCCCAACCAAGGCCCCAGGCGAGACGGTGTCAAACCGCTGGTGTCACTGCGACTCGCATGCTCCTCCAATAATCCCGAGGCCGCAAGGGCGGCTGTCATTGAATGGGGCAAACTCCGCCTTTCCCCGGGCGCGACTGTGACCCTCCAGGAAATCAGGGCAGTTGTCGGTGAAGCATTGAGCGCTGAGCTAAAGACGCTTGACGAGGCGCTATATCAACGCTCGGGAGGAATGTGGAATGGTGATCGGTTGTTCGCCCTCATTCAAAGCGAAGACTCGGCGCCTGAGCAACCGGAAACCGGCAAAATGCCGGCCCTGTATCCCACTGGCTAACTAAAGGTTGTCGACTCGAAGGACTATGGCGACTGCCCAGAGGAGACTGACGCCAGCTAAAAATGGGGCTACCGTTGCTAGGACAGCATTCAGTTAGCCAGCAAGGGCGCGTTCAACCACCTCGAACACGTCCCTTGACAGATCTTCGACCCGAGCGATGCGCCCTAACTCAGCGCGCATGTTCTCTTGCCCAATCGCGTATCGACGGTATCGGGTCAAGGGGGTACAGAGTCTCGCTGCGATCTGCGGATTATCCGCTTGCAACTTGATGATGGCGTCAGCCAGGAGCCGGTAACCTGCACCATCCGCCCGGTGAAATCCGACAAGGTTCGCGCTAGCAAACGCGCCGATAAGCGCCCTCACTTTATTCGGATTGCGCCAGTCGAAAGCCTCATGCCCGGCAAGCCGCTCTACTTCCTCTACCGCCTCCGAGGCGGGACGAATCGCCTGCATGCTAAACCACTGATTGACCACCAGGGCTTCATCTCGCCACGCCTGTAAAAACCCGTCCAGCACGGAGTCTCTGGTTTTGGCGGAGCCATGTTTAATCACAGATCTTATCCCGGCGAGGCGGTCAGTGAGATTATCGGCTGACTCAAACAGCTGGACAGCCAGTGCTACAGCCGAATCGTCGACATAGGAGAGGTAGTCCAGCGCCACATGACGCAGAGAGCGCTGGCCTATTTGCTCGCCGTAGGCCTCATAGTCCCCGGCTCTCTCCTCGGCCCGAAAAATTCTACGCCATGCCTCACCAAATCGGAGCCCAAGCGCGTGTTTGACTGTCTCTCTCGCTTGATACAGCGCGAGCGGATCGACCGGGTCGCGCTGGGAAAATAAATCAAGCAGGTAATCCTCGGAGGGAAGCGTCAGTAGCAAAGCCTTCATGGCGGGATCCATCGGGGTATCAATGACACGCTCGAAAGCCGAAAAAAACGACTCCGAGATAGCTTCCCCAGACATCGCTTGCTCTATGACGCGGCTCGCGAATCGCTGAGCTGAATCCCAACGAACGAAATCGTCATCATCACCAGCTATCAACGTCGCTAGATCATGCTCATCGGTGTCAACCTCCAAACGCACGGGCGCCGAAAACCCTCTCAACAGCGACAGAACCGGCTTTTCGGGAACGCCGTCAATAACAAACTGTTGCTCACGGTCGGTGACTTCTAAGAGCATGGTGGTGTTACCAGTATCGAAGGTGATGGGCTTTCCAGAAATCAGCAACCCGACCGCCAATGGAATGTGTAAAGGGGGTGCGTTCACGCCACCCGCCTTGGTGTTGGTCTGATTGACCCATAACTCGACACGCTGTTGCGCTGCATCGTAAGTGCTCTTGATCGCCAGCTCCGGCGTACCCGGTTGCTGGTACCATCGCCTGAATTGCGACAGATCGCGCCCTGAAACGTGTTGCATCGAGTCAACAAAATCATCGCAGGTAACAGCCTGCCCATCAAAAGTTTCAAAATAATGGCGGGCGCCTGCAATGAAGGCATCATGACCAAGCAGCGTATGCATCATCCTAATGACTTCTGAGCCCTTCTCGTAAACGGTGAGGGTGTAGAAGTTGGATATCTCAATGAAGCTATCGGGTCTGATCGGATGTGCCATCGGCCCCGCATCTTCAGCGAACTGGTTAGTCCTGAGGAAAGCCACGTCCTCCACTCGCTTAACGCCACGGGAATTCATATCTGCGGAAAATTCGGCATCCCGAAAAACCGTAAAGCCCTCCTTGAGTGTTAGCTGAAACCAATCGCGGCAAGTCACGCGGTTTCCCGAGTAATTATGGAAATATTCGTGGGCGACGATCCCCTCGATACGTTGGTAGCCAGCGTCGGTGGTGATGTTGGGTGCGGCCAGGACACAGGAGGTATTAAAGATGTTCAGGCTCTTGTTCTCCATAGCGCCCATGTTGAAGTCATCCACGGCAACGATATTGAAAAGATCAAGATCGTATTCAAGACCGTAGACCTGCTCATCCCAGGCCATAGAGCGCTGCAGGGAGGTCATTGCGTGCGCGCAATAGTCGGCATCCTTCGCTTCGACATAGATCCGGAGATCTACCTTCCTACCTGAACCAGTAACAAATTCCCCCTCAACGCAAACCAAGTCGCCTGCCACGAGAGCAAACAGGTGCGCCGATTTAGGCCAAGGGTCATGCCAGGTCGCCTGATGACGGCCATTCGGTAGCTCTCGGACAGCGATCAAATTACCGTTGCTCAAAAGAATCGGGCAACTTTCCTTGTCGGCCTCAATCGTAACTTCAAAGACTGCAATCACATCGGGGCGATCAGGATAGAAGGTGATTTTACGAAAGCCCTCGGCCTCGCACTGGGTGCAGTAGATCGTTCGGGATCGATAAAGACCTTCAAGAGAGGTATTGCTCTCGGGGCATATGCCTACTCTGCTCGACAGTACAAATTGCGAGGGTACATCAGCAATAGTGAGGGTCTTACCGTCATACACGTAATGCTCATCCGTGATCTCGGTACCGTTGATCGAGATGGACTGCAGACTTAACTCCTCGCCATTGAGAATGAGCGGTGCTGTGCCGTTACCAACTCGGGTCATTTGCAGCTCGGCTTCAACCACTGTCTCACCCGGCCTGATATCTACAAACAGGGATACCGACGACACCTGAAAGGCAGGTGCCTGATAGTCCTTTCTAAAAATAGTTCTCGGCGCGCCATCTCGCATCATGAATCGACCTTCAGTTCCAGGTGGTACCCACCATATTTTCTTACGTTCAGGACGCCGGTATCGAGCATCAAGTATTGGCCCTTGATCCCCAATAGCGTGCCCTCCACCCTCGGCGTTTTATCCAAATTGTGAGCCTTCACTTTGACCGGCCACTCAAGGACCGGATACCTGATAGTCACCTCTGCATCACTGGCATCAGCGTCATCCAACCAGCGAATAGCGTTAAGTCCGTGCTCGGTCTGTAATTGGTCGATCGTCTCCGCGCAAAGGGAGCGCAGCTCAGCCTGTTTCGAGGCCAAATCAATGGCCTCACCGTCCCCTTTCAGCATGGTTTGCCACGCGGTTTTGTCGCCAACATGTTGCCCGAGAGTGATCTCAAGCAAGCCGGAGAGGTGTCGAGTCGACACTATCGCGACTGGCCTAGCCTGAGTGGCACCCTGATCCATCCAGCGAGTGGGCACCTGAGTCCCTCGCGTGATACCAACCTTCACGTTGGAGGTATTGGCAAGATAAACCACGTGATCAATATTACAGTGAGCCTCGCCCCATTCGGGCTCCCGACAGGTGCCGGCGCTGAAATGGCATTTCTCAGGTTTTACAATGCAACTATCGCATTGGGCAAGCCGCTGAAAGCAAGGGTAACAGTATCCTTGGTTGAAGCTCTTCTTGCTGGCGCGACCACAATGAATACAGTTAATGGTGCCCGAGAAATCAATGGTCAGTTTTTTACCCAGAGCGTCGTCCAGAGACAGAACACCATCCTCCGTCACCCATTCGTATCGAACGATGGATTCAAGATGGTTTTTCATCTTTCTCACACAACCAGCAATATGCCCCACCTTCAACAGTCCCCCTTCCACGAGATAGGTTGGGTGTCATCACAGACCTCCCCCGCCTTTTTGCCCTTATCGATAAACCCCACTCGCTCCTCGGGCGGCAGATGCAACTCCCCCCAAGTGATCACCGCCTGCATCGTATGATCTCGCTGGTCAGTCGAGACAACACGACCGTCTGGCCACTTCCCGGTCTCAAGGGCTTGCAGCATGGCATCGTAAACGTCGCGACTCATGGCGCGAATGGTATCCAGATACAGAGGGTCTCTTGATTCCGTCATAACCTGTCTATCCTCGAGCGCCACCTAGGCGTCGTAGCACTCCAAATAGCGCCCCCATGGCAAGCCCCACCAGAAAGCCACCCACATGAGCGCCGTTCGCGATAGCTCCCGCCCCCAGCATCTCAAGCACGCCAACCATCCCCAGACAAAGCCACACCATCATGAAGCCAAAAATTGCAGGCGGCAGAGATTCCAGCCAGTAGGGAACCACCTTGTTTGCGCCCCAAATAAAGCCCAAAAAACCGTAAACAACCCCAGACATTCCGCCGAATATTGAGGGGCCAGTCACCATATATTGCGTAAGGTTTGAGGCAACGCCCGCCACCAGATAGAGGCCAAGCAAATTGAGCGAACCCAGGCGCTTTTCAATGCGACGACCAAACTCCCAAATCCACAGGCTGTTGAAGACCACATGCATCCAACCAAAATGGAGCAGTGTCGGCGTGATGAAGCGCCACCAGTCCTGTCCCACTTCACCGAATTGAGGCCCCACAGGGGAAGCCATAATCGGTACAAAATTAAACCAGGGAACAAACTGTACGATCCCCAGCTCACGAAACAACAGAAATACAACAGCGCTGACGGCAATCAGAGCAAATGTAATGGGTGCCTCGCGAATGCTACTTGACGAGCGCATCTGACCAGCGAAGTTTATCCCTGCAGCTGGCATAAAAACTGTAGCCGGGCGGATGGAGAAGCGTAAGTCGCCCGGTTTTTTTACGCACGAATATGGAATCCCCGGGCAGAGCGGTGATTGAGACTTGCCCGTCACAGGTCACTGGCGGATGAATGTTGCTTCTCGAAACCACGTCGATCCGTATCTCAGAGTCACCCTGTACCACGATAGGCCGACTGGTCAGCGAGTGTGGGAACATGGGAACCAGTACCACCGCATCGAGAGTCGGATAAATAATGGGGCCACCAGCGGACAAAGAATAAGCGGTTGAGCCAGTGGGTGAAGCGAGGATGAGGCCATCTGCATTAAGCCGATAGACAAACTCTCCATCAATGGCCAGTTCAAACTCCACCATCTGCGCTGAGGTTCCCGAATTCACGACGACATCATTGAGCGCGTGGGCTTCTCCGACCACCTCGTCCCCACGCTTGACCTGCACTTCCAATAAAAATCGAGAGTCGGTGGAGAAGTCTCCCTCTAAAATAGCCGCTACCTGTTTGTAAAGTTCATCGGGACTCACATCGGTTAAAAATCCCAGCCTACCCCGGTTGATTCCAACAACCGGCGTGTCGTGTTTTACGAGCGTTCTGGCCGCACTTAAAAGCGATCCGTCACCGCCGATGACAATGGCAAGATCTACCGTTTTGCCGATGGCATCACGTGACTTGGTTGCGCGCTTCTCAAAGTGAGACAGCGTTGCCAGTCGGTCCTCAAGTGTCGCCTCAATGCCGCGCTCGTCGAGGAGCTCGAGCAGATCTGCAACGATTTGGGCGACACCCGGATGTTCGCGCCGCCCCAACAGGCCCACGTGCTTGAACTCGGCTTTCATTTACCCAGCCCCACGTTGTTGCCCTCAAGCACACGCTCAGCGCGATAGCTCGATCGCACGAAGGTACCGGCGACGACTTCCATGAAGCCCCGCTCCAGACCCCACTGCCGGTAGCGCTCGAATTCCTCTGGCTCAACGTACTTGGCAATCGGATAGTGGTTTTTGGTTGGCTGCAGATACTGACCCAGCGTCAGGACGTCAACGTCATGCTCTCTGCAATCATCCATGCAGGCCTTGAGCTCATCTTCTGTCTCACCCAAGCCAAGCATGAGCGAGGTCTTGGTAATGACGTCCGGCCGGTAGCGTTTCCCATGGGCCAGGACATTCAGGGTCTGCTGGTATCCCGCTCTGGGATCACGCACTGGATGGGTCAGGCGCTCGACCGTTTCAATATTTTGTGCAAACACCTCAATGCCTGAGTCCAGCAAGATCTCCACTGCCCGGAGGTCACCGAGGAAGTCAGGGGTCAATGCCTCTACTGCAGTAGCTGGGTTGAGTGACTTTACTGCTTTCACCACATCCGCGTAACGTTGTGCGCCCCCATCAGGAAGATCATCGCGGTTCACCGAGGTAAGTACCACGTAGCGAAGCCCCATCAACTGAACGGCGCGGGCCGTATTATCGGCCTCATCAGGGTCTAGCCATCCTTTGGGATTGCCCGTGTTGACCGAGCAGAATCGGCAAGCGCGCGTGCAGACATCTCCGAGCAACATGATCGTCGCAGTGCCTGCACTCCAACACTCGCTCATATTCGGGCATTTTGCCTCCTCGCAGACCGTGGCCAAGCGATGTTCATGGACGATGGTCCTGACCGCATCAAACTTCGGACTACTCTGGATGCGCATACGCAGCCAATCGGGTTTTTTCAACAGTTCGGAAGACTGCTGAGATCGCTTGATCCCATCCTTGATTGCGTGGATGCCTTTGGTATTCACGAACTTCTCCCCGCTGTTTACTTGAACCACAGGGATATGCTCGAGAACCTGGCTGTCGGTGGGCTTGCTCATGGCGTTAATTATAACCCATATGCCAATCCAGACGCCCCGGGCCGCTGCCGGGGCAGGACATGCATTCAGACCCGGCTGACTTGCACGGGAACACCGTTGAGAGCGGCATTACCGCAGAGAGGATCAACGAACCCCGCGTCGGTGATGTCATTGCAACTCACCCCGGGGTTATCGTTAGCCAGTGCCATCCGGGTACCCTCACGAGCGTGCCCGAAACCATGTGGCAAGGACACCACGCCACTTCTAATGTTTGGGGTGATCTCAACATGGGTGATGATCGATCCGACCCGACTTGCAACAGTAACGCGCTCACCTTCCTGCCAACCCTCTCTCTTCGCGTCTTCGGGATTGACCATCAAGGTGCACCGATCCCGGCCCTTCACCAATCGATGAAAATTGTGCATCCAGGAATTGCAATCCCTGACATGCCGGCGGCCAATCAAACGATACCCCTCGTCTACTTCAGGCAACTCCTCGTACACGCGCAACACATCATCAAGAACCTTAGGGACCGCTAAGTTGATTCGCTTGCCAGGAGTCTGGAGGCGATCAGGCAGCTGGGGTTTCAGGGGGCCGAAGTCGATGCCAGACGGGTTGGCCTTGAGCGCATCCAGTGACACCTTGTGCTCACTGTCATCGCCATAAGGTCCCGCCCGCAGTGCGAAATCCATCATGACATCTGGCGGAATCACTGGGGCCGCTTCCAGATCCAGCGCCTTGGCGACGCGCTCTCCCAGAGCAGACAGAATCTCCCAGTCATGCATAGCACCCTCAGGCTTATCAAACACTGGAGGGTTGTAGCGCGCCGTGTTCCGCACCGCGTTGACGTGAAAGGCCAGATCATAATGATCGTGTTCGAGCGGTGATGTGGGTGGCAGGATCACATCCGCATGACGAGTGGTCTCATTAATCCAGGGATCAAGGGACACCATGAAATCTAGGGTTTCAAGGGCATCATCAAGCGCGGCGCCAGAAGGTGTCGACAACACCGGATTACCCGCTCCGGTGAAGAGCGCTCTCACCTGACCTTCACCCGGCGTAAGAATCTCTTCCGCAAGGGTTGCGGCGGGGAGTTCTCGATCAAATTCCGGGAGTTCTCGCACCCGACTATGGTGCCTACCGAATCCGCCCGGACTTGTGCCCAACACCTGATCAACCGCGGGCAGAGTAAACAGACTACCCCCTTCCCGATCGAGATTGCCCGTCATGATGTTGATGACTTGTATCGCCCACTGGCACAGGGCACCGAAACGCTGGGTTGACACTCCCATCCTGCCGTAACAAATGCCCCTCTCGGCGCTGGCCATATCCCGAGCAATGGCTTCAATCGTTGAGGCCGATAATCCGGTTACCTCTGCGGCCCATCCCGGAGTGAACGGACGCACGGCAGAGATGACCTCATCCAGTCCATCAATATAGGCTTCAAGATGACGCAGCTTTATCCAGTCTCTCTGCGACAGCACGTTGATAATGGCAAGCAACAACGCGGCGTCCGATCCCGGGATAATCGCATGATGCTCGCTTGCCACCTCCGCGGTCTCTGTTCGCCTGGGATCGACAACCACCAACTTGCCGCCTCGGGACGTCAAAGCATTAATCCGTTTTTTCACATCGGGCACAGTCCAAATACTGCCGTTAGACGCTAACGGGTTGGCACCAAGCATCAGGAAATAGTCGCAGCGATCGATATCGGGGATGGGGAATAACAACTTGTGCCCAAAGAGCCACAGCGAAATCAGATGGTGCGGCAACTGGTCCACCGAGGTGGCAGAGTAACGATTGCGGGTGCGGATGTGGCGAAACAACGCATTTTGATGGGTCAACATGCCGTAGTTGTGCACTGTGGGGTTACCGAAATAGGCGCCCACCCCATCGACACCATGCTCACGAATGGTTCGTATCAAGCCGTCTGCCGCGAGATCCAAGGCCTCTTCCCAGTCGATCTCCACATGCTGATAACCGCTACCCTCACCGCGAACGCGTTTGACCGGTTTGCGCAAGCGATCGGGATCCACATGAATATCCTGAAGAGCCACTGCTTTTGGGCAGATGTGACCGCGGCTAAGCGGATCATTGGGATCCCCCTTGATGGAGAGGACCTGGTCCCCCGTTGTTTCGATGACTAACCCACAGATTGCCTCGCAGAGGTGACAGGCTCGATAGTGCTGTTTCACTTCGCCAGATGATTGCGTCTGTGTCATAGTGCGTATCTCTTCCTTCAGGTTTAAACGAGCCCTCGTGCTGGATACGAGCCTACCTGCCAACCTCAGCCGACACCAGTGTTTGTGGTGGGACTCTATTGGCGATCTCCTCGCGCTTGCAGACCTCCCCGAGCCCTCACCCAGATTTACGGGAGAAGCCCGCTGTGACGTGAGCATTGTAGGCGGCGGATTGAGCGGCCTGTGGAGCGCAATCTGGCTCAAGACATTGATTCCCGATTTGAGCGTGGTGCTGGTCGAACAATACCAATGTGGATTCGGTGCCTCTGGCCGCAATGGGGGCTGGCTCATGGGCAGTATTGAGGGCATGTCCTCTTGGTCTGACTCCTCGGGCGTTTTATCGGCTGACCTCCGAGAGACCATCACCACCATTATTCCCGAGGTAAAAACCCAGCTGGACCGATTTGGCATCGACTGTGATCTTAGCCATGGCGGGGGCGCCCTTGCAGCTGCTCGCTACCCTCAACAGGCTAGTCGAGCGCAGGGGTTTTTGCGCGACCTTGAACGTTTAGGTTTTACACCGGCTGACTATCACTGGCTCGATGCGACTGCCGCTCGCGCGATGGTGAATGTGCGTGGGTGTGCGGGGGCGATTTATACGCCCCACATAGCTACCATCCACCCGCTAAAACTGGTGCTTGGCTTGAAACGTGCAGCGCTGTCATTGGGGGTGACAATCTATGAAAACAGCCCCGTTTGTGAGGTGAATGCAGGCACGCTACGAACCAATGGGGGGACGCTGCAAGCAGACACCGTCATTATTGCTACTGAGGGTTACGCCAACGGACTCGATAGAAAAGGCGTGACTACGTTACCCGTGCAAAGTGGCATCGTGGCGACTGAACCTCTCACCTCGTCTCAGTGGGCGGAGCTGGGCTTTCAGAACCGTCCAGTCTTTGCTGACTTCAGCCGCTTCTCAACCTATCTTCAACGCACCGCTGACGATCGCTTGGTTGTTGGGGCCAGAGGCAGCTATCAGTGGGGAGCCAAGCCTTCATTGACCTTCGACTTGAGTGCACGGGAGCAGCATGCGCGGATCAAACTGGCGACCCAGCTTTTTCCGCTGCTCAAAGGAGTCAGCTTTACCCATTGCTGGGGCGGGTCGGTCGGAGTGACCCGCGCCATGCGGCCTGAAGTGGTCGCCGATACCCAACGAAAGCTTATCTGTTTGGGGGGCTATATCGGTGAGGGCGTGGGCGGCAGTTTCCTGATGGCCAGAACCGTGGCTGAGCATCTGGCTGGCCTTGCTACACCCAGAACGAGTGCTCCGTGGCTAAAGATTCGCCCAATGGAGCATCGACTGACCTGGCCACCTGAGCCCCTCCCCTGGCTGGCAATAACGGCGCTGAGAGGGCTGTGGGATCTCGAAGATCAGTGGCTACGATTCCAATATTGGGCTCGATCATGGCCCATTAGACGCCTGAACGAGTAGTGGCAGTCCATTGGCCGGTGCCCTACACTCTCGGCTTGTAACGTGGTTGACCCTCTCTCGGTCGCCCTCAACAACACGCAAACGCTGTCACCAACGCCTGAGTACAACGGGCACAGTGAGGTCACAAGCAGCTCATGAGCAAACGATCACTGACCAGTTCAATGACGCACTGGTTCACGCGCCATCGAATCAAACCGATCACCGCCCTGCGGGCAGTTAGTCGGCTTTTGAAAGACCCTGACGATACTGGGCAGGTATTCAAAATTATCGAGGCGCTGAAAGGCGACAGCATCTTCGCCGCAGTTGACAGGTTGAAAGCACATCCCGATGGCGGGGGTTTGCTGACAGAGAAACCCGATATCAAGTCTCTGCTCAATGACCGAGAGGCACTCGCCGCAATGCCTGAAGGCAGTATTGGCAGGGCCTATTACAATTTCGTTCACGTCGAGGGGTTATCTGCCGATGGACTGGTGGCGTCCAGTGAAGAAGCACCTCGATACGACTCACTGCTTGGACCTGACGAACGTTGGTTTGCAGACCGACTAAGGGACATTCACGACCTGCAACACGTGATGACCGGCTACGGGCGTGATCCCATCGGCGAAATCAGCCTTCTTTCGTTCATGACGACCCAAGTTTACAACCGCGGTATACAGTTCATCATCTTCATGGGGAGTCGGAAATTCCAAAAAGAACATCCCGATTTAGACATCAAGGCATTGATCGCCGAGGGCAAAGCGATTGGTGAGCGAGCCGAATGGATGCCCTCCATTCGCTGGGAAGATCGCCTTCATGAACAGTTGAGCGATGTACGGTTGGAGCTTGGCTTTGAGACTCCCAATCGGTACAAGTCGGTTCAAATGTCGGCTCCTTTTCAGATGGCCGCGGCGTAACCACTCTCACACCCAGAGATGTGTTGGCTTTTCTGTAGGCGATATTCCGGGTATCTGAGGACTTCTAAAGCCCAGCAAAAAAAGCTAGGGTGAATTCGAACGGGTGAACCGGGTAAGTGCCATGGCAAAGAAAAATCCTTTCCGTCCCTACACCGCTAACGCTGAATTCAAAGAACTGCTGGGAACTTACAACGGCAATAAGGTGAACGGCCTTGGCGAGACCGCTCTCCGACCACCGTCGATGGTGTGGTGGACGCCGGACATGGCCGACGCGGAATTCGGCGAGGCCCAAATGTGGTTTTACCAACAGGAAAAACCAGACGAGGAAATGACCCAACTCCGGCACCAGCGTCATCAAGCCGTAGCAGCCGAATTACCGCCCGTTGCTACCGATGTAGAGAGTGCTAGTTCAGAGACCCTAGCACAGCAACTTAATGAATTTGTCACCAACGGCGACTGCGAAATGACCGGGGTCACCCGGCTGAAGCCAGAGTGGATTTTCGATCATGAGACCACTGAATTGCCCACGGTTGTCATGCTTGGGGTGCAGCATGACTATGAAGAGCTAAAACACGTACCGGCGCTGCAAGGCGGTAAGGATGTGACTCGCCAGTACTTACGCGCCGCCGTTGCCTCCAAAAAAGTCGCAACCTGGCTCAGAGAATGTGGTTACCAGGCCGAAGCTGTTACGGGCCCAATGACGGGAAAGATATTGATGATTCCCCCAGCGCTCGAGTGCGGATTTGGAGAACTGGGCAAGCACGGATCAATCATCAATCCCGAATTTGGTTCCGCCTTCCGGTTATCGGCAGTGCTTACCAATGCACCGCTCGAATCAACACCAGCACGCGAGTTCGGGATCGACGACTTCTGTAGCCGCTGTCGTGTCTGCGAAAATGCCTGCCCTCCCGAAGCGATAGCGCCGGCAAAACAGATGGTCCGGGGCGTCGAAAAGTGGTACGTGGATTTTGATAAGTGCATCCCCTTCTTTGCAGAGACCTCCGGGTGTGCCATTTGCATCGCTGTCTGCCCGTGGTCCTTGCCGGATGTTGGTGAGGGCCTCGCCATCAAGCTGGCGCGGCGGGCGGAGCGATTAAACGGGACTGCGCGTTCCGACGTATAAGCAATACATCACGCTCACTACTTAACCCAGGCTATGACAGACACGCCTGAAAAAACCCAACGCTAACGGGGAGAGTCTCACATGAGCTTACAAGGCAAAACACTTTTCATTAGCGGTGCCAGCCGCGGCATCGGTCTCGCGATTGCCAAACGAGCAGCCCAGGATGGGGCAAATATTGCGATCGCTGCGAAGACCGCAGAGCCTCATCCCAAACTGCCCGGCACAATTTATACAGCGGCCAATGAAATTGAAGAGGCCGGCGGAAAGGCTCTTCCGATTTTATGCGACATTCGCTTTGAAGATCAGGTGCAGGCAGCGATTAGACAAGCCGTCGATACCTTCGGCGGCATCGATATTTGTATCAACAATGCCAGTGCTATAAGCCCGACGGGGACTCTGGATACCGAGATGAAACGCTACGATCTAATGAATGAGATTAATACCCGTGGCACCTTTCTGGTATCGAAAACCTGCATTCCTTATCTTAAAAAAGGCAGTAACGCCCATATCCTGAATCTCGCCCCCCCACTCGACATGGATGCCAAATGGTTTGCCCCCCATGTGGCATACACGATCGCCAAAATGGGGATGAGCCTTTGCACCCTCGGCATGAGCAAAGAGCTTGCTCCTCATAAAATTGCAGTCAACTCCCTCTGGCCTCTTACCGCTATCGACACGGCGGCGATTCGTAACGTCTTGGGCGATGACGAGATGGTGAAAGGCTGTCGCCTTGACTCAATCATGGCCGATGCCGCCTACGCAATCCTGTGCCGAGACTCGAGCACCTGCACGGGCAACTTTTATATCGATGAGATGGTATTACGCGAGGAAGGCATCACTGATTTCGATCAGTATGCGGTTGAACCGGGCGCGGACCTCTTCCGGGATTTCTTTGTGCCCGATGAGATCGCTAGCACTATCCCGACCAAAACGCTGAGTGCCTATTAAATTTGCAAAAAAGCAGAACAGTGGGACTGATTGGCTAATGCGGCACGTCTGAAAAAACTCGGAGAGACTATTGGCGTTATCCATAATGTGCCGACCATCAGCAAAGTCTTGGGCTAGCACAAGGGGAAAAGTTATATCCCTACGTCTCAGGCTACTGAATCGGCAATCGTCGTCCTGTGCAAAAGGCGATCATGGCCGTCGTAGCCACCCGTGGCGGAATGGAGCAGAGAGCGGTTGTCCCAGATGACCAGCATGTCCTTTTCCCATTTGTGGCGGTAAACAAACTCGTCTTTTGATTGGTGCATGTACAGCTCGCCCAACAGCGCGTCCGACTCTTCCTTTTTCATGCCGACGAAGCCCTGGATGTAAGCAAAAGACGAAAACAACGCCTTCTCTCCCGTTTCTGTATGCGGCTTGACGAGCGGATGCTCCTGCTTCTCTCGGGCTTTTTCACTGGGACGAATCCGCATGCTCCTTTTTTTGGATTCGTCGTTGTCCCCGTAGACCCCATCGGGCGCATAGCCCAATTCAGCGGAATGAATCGCTATTAAATTTTCTGTGCGAGCACGCAGGTCATCAGGCATTTCCTCATAGGCCAGCACCTGATTTGCAAACAGCGTATCGCCCCCTACGGGGGGTATCTTGATGCCGTATAACGCTGTACCCGCCGGAGGTACCTTCATAAAACTCCAATCAGAGTGATAGACCTCCGCAAAAACGGGAGCGGTTTCGTCGGCATTTCGTTGGATGGCACAAACGAATTCGTTTTCATCAATGTGGCCAAAAAAGGGATCCTCCCCCGTTTCGCCGAAGTATCGTGAGACTCGAACAAGGTCGTCATTACTCAGCTTTTGTCGTGGGAATACGAGCACTTTGTGCTTCAGCCAGTGAGCACGGAGCTCGTCAATAACCGATTGATCAAGATTCGTCGTGAGGTCGACACCGGTCACTACTGCTCCACAGGCGGCGTCCGTTGGCGTTACTTGTAATGACATTGTTCCTCCCTCAAATTCAATGCTTTTATTTTTCTCAACCGCGGCGCCTTGACCTCAGCGGCCACATTGCCCTAGCTGCTCTTCCACCCGGTCGAGTCAGTCTTTGCCGAAATCATTTCCTCTCCAACGCTGAACTCTCCTACACCGCCGTCTCGTGATTCCACCAAGCAAGATCACTGAACGCCCTCAGATCAAGCTCGTGAGTCCAGGCGGATCGATGCTGATGAGCAACATGAAAATATGTCTCCGCGATCTGCTCAGGCAATAACAGTCCATCGTGCTCCATCCCCTTGGTCTCACGCAGCTTCTGATAAAGCTCCGGACCGAGCATCTTGCCTAGAGTATCGGGCGCATCCACCGCACCATCAATGAGTATGTGCGCCACGTGCACCCCCTTTGCCGCGTACTCGGCGTTCAATGTCTGGCACAGCATGCGGCGGCCACCCATCGCCGCAGCGTGAGAATGCTGCCCCGCGTTACCACGAACCGCTGCGGTGGCGGAGGTGACCAAAAGAGTCCCCTCACCTCTGTCCGCCATGACTGGGAGGAGCACTTTCGCCACCCGAAACAACCCCATGCAAGCCATCTGCCACCCCAGCTCGAACACCTTGAGAGAGGTATCCTGCAATGACCGACCACCGATCTGAGCTCCAAGATTAAAGAGCACTACTGAGATCGGACCTATCTCTTCTACCTGCGCAATTAATTTCTCGATCGCCCCCTCTTTGACGGCATTCACAAGATAACCGCTGGCTGATCCGCCATTCCCCTTAATTTCATCAACTAATTCATTGAGGCCTTCCTCATCGCTTCGACGGCACAGGGCAGCGTGATAACCCTCTTGAGCAAACTTTTTCCCTACGCTGCCGCCTATTCCTGAGCCGGCCCCGATCACCAGACATACTTTTTTCATCCTGCATCCCCTATCGTTCGAATCAATGAGCAACGGACCAAGGCTGTTTGACCTCGCCAAATCCTGCCTAAGCCTGCCGCTAAAAATACCCTCAGTGCGTAGCGCGACTCCGCTCAAGGTGTTCGTTTAGGAACAACGGAAGCTCCTCCATCTTTGTACCATAGGTATTGGGTAAACAGGCTTCTTTACCTGATAACAATTGAGATGTCTGCCTGCTGATTTGGGACGCTTGGGCTTAGTTTTTATAGTTCCGTCCAAGAAACCTATTTTTGTTGCATCGGGCTAACACCGTTGCGATACCGAAACTCTTTACATCTTCCCATTTGACGCAATACTTACGAAATGCTGTAGAACGACTCTGCGGAGCAGCTTGACCAGTCCGCCTAGGCGCCCGACTAGGGTTATCTAAGCGGCCTAGTGGGGTGGAGTTGCAGGTACATAAAGTCTCTGAGAAGCAATGCAACTCTTCATAAAGTGTACTGGCAAGAATACTAAACTTTGATCTTGCTGAGGTGAGAGGTCGAATGATCTGGGAACAGGGCTGGCGTCAAATTAAATGAGGCCGGTTACGATGTTGCAGCGATGCTGGTGTAAAAGTTCTTTACCAAGCGAAGCTGTGCTGCATAAAATTTGAAACACTGGAGATCGATTGATAACCGTCGGCTATGTGAAGTAAGGTTGAAGCAAGTCGATCGCTTGCTTGGAACTCTTTATGAAACCCGTCGCAACCCTTATTCCAATGGGAGTAATTACCGCTCAGCTGGGAGACCAAATAGAACTTGGTTCCGGACCAAAGGGGGTCAGATTAATCAGCGACGTTGTGTCTGTGGAGGTCGAGAGTGATCGCATAAGAGCCTCTCTGGCAACGAATGACGCGGCTGATTGGCTAACAATTAGTGACAATGGAACCCTGGGCTGTCTAGACGTGAGATTCACGCTGAAGACGGATGATGGGGCCTATATCTATGTCGAGTATTCTGGACGAGCCGAAATGGAAACAGGGCAGATTGCAACTGCGCCAACCTTTCAGACAAGCCACGAAAAATATCTCTGGTTAAACCGAGTGCAGGCCGTTGCTGCCGGAGTGATTGACGACGCAGGAAGACTGACCTACAGCATCTATGAGGTGAAGGTCTCAGTGAACTAGGGACAAACCCACCGTCTTTCAAAAAAAAGCCTTACAGAAATAAGGCCGGGACTGTGCTTGTGCGTTGAAGCTCCTCCAGCAGTCTAGCGTCACGGTGTGCATAGGGTTGGCTTTACTTATGGAAATAAATGTATGCTCATACCGAAGTCGACAAACATCCAAGCCAGGAGGGAATGATGAAAGTCTTTTTAATTACAGCACTATTTTCATTGGTAGGAGCTGGTTCAGTTCACGCTGCGGAAGAGCCGGTAGTCATTGGTGATGTGGTAATGCCCACTGTGGAGAGCAGTGCTGCATTTCAAAAAGTAAAAGAGAAGGTTGGCAAATGGGAAGGCAAGATGACGCAGGGAGCCACAGGGCAAGTTATTGATGTGTCGTATGAATGGCGAGTGACTTCAGGCGGTAAAACCATCACAGAGACCCTCGTAGAAGATGGTGTGGAAATGCTCACGACCTATGCTGATCGGAATGGGGAATTGGTTATAAAGCATTACTGTGCGCTCGGAACCCAGCCAGTTTTTAAGGTTAGTAACCTCTCGGAAACTGAGCTCGCAATCGCTTTGGATGAATCAGCAAACGACTTGCATGCGGAACATGAGAGTTTTGTAACATCGATGAAGTGGACTACGGAAGAGCCTGACAGCGATACCATGATGTTCACTGCTACCATCATGCTGGACGGTCAGCCCAGTGAAAACTCGGCGCTTCTCGAGAGAGTGGAATGACGCGTGCACCCGTTCAAGAATGAACGCAGTTAAATGGCATGCTCAACGCCGCGGACAGGGTATTCGGGTCAATAGCCGGGAATTTTGACAGAACAGCAAGTCCTGTCGATAGAATCAGCGAAGGCGCACTCTCAAAAAAATATTTCCTACCCTTAGTCCACCAAACCTTTACCTTGAGCGGTCCGTTATGTAAGTTTCTGATTCTGGGAGATGTAAGCAAAAAAAGAGGGGGTATTTCATGGGAAAACGAATTATCGCGCTGCTGGCAGGCTGGTTACTGCCTTTGTCGGCAATGCCGCAGGTCGCAGATATTTTTTACTACGAGATTGAGCCCGGCAAAGCAGTCGAGGCATACGAGCTTCTCAACGAGGCAGCTAAGATCGCAGATGAAACCGATATGACGCTCGCGCTGCACTTTCAGCGATACGGCCCCGGCGGTGATGGTGTCGTGATTTGGGCTGAGTTCTATGAGGACGCTTTCCACCGAGAAAAGGTGCGTTATAAGGGGGAGGCTTGGGAGCAGTACTTCAATGACAAGTGGTACCCACAGACCGCGCTTAGGCCCATTGATAGCTATTCAATGGCCCTCATCGACGAACCGGAATCGGGCGTTTTTGTGGTTGACCAATATTCTTTTGCTCCCCGACCTAATCTGGAAACAGAAGCCATCTCTGCGATGAAAGAAACCCAGAAAATGTTTGAGGATGCGGGTTTTAAGGTCGACCTGTGGATGCAGGATGAGGGTAGCCTTGGGCATCTGGAGTTTGTCGCGCTTTCCACCACTTGGGAGGAACGGGCCGCCAATCTGAAGCGGTTGTCAGAAGATCCAAGAATAGGGTCTTTGCGAACGCTCTGGTTTGACTCTCGGGAATTGGCCGAGCCCGTGTCCCAAAGAACGTTTTATAACATCAAACTAGCGAATTAAGGGTTAAAACCCGGCATATCAAACACTTACTGAGGGACACAACATGTATCAAAGGGGCCTGTATTGGCTCCTTTTTTTGTTCGGGGTAGGATCAGATCAGGTCTGAGATTTCAGAGGGCAGGCAATGATGAGAACACTAATCGCCTTTGCCGCACTGGTGTTTCTGGTTAGTTGCGCTGAGATTCCAACCCACCCAAATCATAATTGGCAAAAAGTGTCTGAACAGCCTTTAGAGAGCGGTGAGAAGCTGTGCCAATGGAAATGCACTTCCAGAGAGCACTTCATCACCACATCAGGCTATGGGGTATGTCCAACGCC
>CAJXMD010000039.1 GCA_913056165.1 uncultured Halieaceae bacterium | reverse complement strand
TGAAGCGGCCTGCTCGCTCTGTACGAGACTGATCCTGCCGCTGACTTTTTCGCGATCGGCTTCCTGCATCAGCCCAACATCAATCAAGAAATCGAGATCAATCTCAAGCTCATGATGAAAGGACGCCTGAAACTCCTGCTGTTGACTGGAGTCTCTCGACTTCATATCAACCGTGATCACGGGCACACCAGCAAAGGCATAGGCGAGCGCGATGCCACGGCCCATCCTGCCGGCCCCTAAAATTCCGATAGGCGACTGGCTATCCGGCTCTGACGAAAACCCCTGCTCTAACAGGGCTTTCAAGCGTTCCTGTGAATGGTGAAAAAGATTAAGGCTCTCCAGGGTTCTCCCCTGACCGTAAAGGTCCCTTTCTGCCACCGGCGTCGCAATATTGAGCAGCCCTTCGGCAACAGGTGTCGCCACCCCTAACCAGCGACCCACCGACACCAACAGCGAGAGACCAAGCCGCGTGTCCTCCAGCATATATCGATGACTCTGTAGATTAATGTCTTCCCGCCAATCTCCACTATCTGTGAGTCGCTCATGAGCGGCGCGACCATACATCCACTCATCACCCTCGCCGGCCTTGTTGTAGTGATCTCGAAGCGGGAAGTGGGGGGCGCTATACCCAAGCGCCTCTCTTAAGGCAATCCGCTCACCATCAAGGGCATCAGTAACGCGTCGGATTGCGGGTTGGGTCCCCTCGTTGTGAATGTCCCAGGCTTCAAAATGCTGAAGTGGTCCGGCGTTCATCAGAATAAGCGGTGGGTGAATGATAGGTCCGGCATTCATCAGGGCGCCACTCAGCGCATCCTCACACCGCTCGACTGGGTAGGCTTTACCGATTATCTCCAAAGCACGCTCGGTGTCATTTGCGGGAAATACGCCCGTGGGTAACCGCGTCGCGTAGCCACTGATCACAACCAGATTACTGTCATGCTTCCTAGCCAGATAGGGAAGCGTACCGGTCTCGGCGAAACTCACTTGAGCCGCGTTCCCAGAGTCGTGCAATGCACGTGCAAACAAGAATGACCCAAATGTTCCCGGGGGAAGAAAAACAACTTGCCCATCTTCAAGGTGGGGCACCACCTCGGGCGCAAGCGCCTCATGCGTCGTTGACGGCAGCGGTATCACCACAAGCTCAGCGCCTGACACTGCTTGTTTCAGATCGGTTGTTGGCAGCCCAATCGGGACATCACGCTGGCCCCGAAAGTCCTTGACTGTTATTACCCCTGTCTCAAGCACAGCTTGAAAAGCATTCCTGTCTCTGCGCCAAAACCGAACATGGTGACCCTGCTCCGAAAGATGGGCGGCAGCCGCATAACAACCGTGTCCTCCACCTAATACTGCGATATCCATAAGGCTCTCCCAACTACAACGGCTTGTATGCCACAGCTTCTATCTCCACCAAAGCGCCCTCGACCATAAGGGTAGAACCAACGGTCGCTCTGGCCGGCGGCTCATCCGGAAAGTGCTGTGCATAAGCGGTGTTAAAATCAGGAAAGTCAGCCGGGTCTGCAAGCCATACCATCGTCTTAACAATATCGCTTAATTCGGCGCCGGCACCTGCTAGTGCCATCTCTATATTTTTGATGACCGCATGAGTCTGCTTGGCAACATCACCTTCTATGATTTTCATGCTGGCATCAAAGGGCAGTTGACCAGAAACAAAAATAAAATCACCGGCCCGCTTTGCCGCAGAAAAATGTGGTTTTAAGGCCATATTCAAACCCTCTATTTAGATAATTACTTCTGCTTTTCGTTGGTTGCAGCGGTAGCTGCCGCACTGGACAACACTCCCGAAGCCAAATAATCGGCAAATTCGGAAAGCATCTTGTCCGTCATTGAAGAATTCATGATCTGAGACATCACGTTGGGTGACCCCTCTGACGCTCGATGCCCTCGAATTCCATCCCGGTAGGCAATCAGCTGTCGAAAAAGATACTCAGATGGCATACCCCACACCTGCGGGACATCCAGATCTCCAGCCGCACTCGGTTTTTCGCCATGACAACTCCCGCACACGGCAAATCCTGTTGGTGTCTGATCAGCCTTTACAGCGGGAACGGCCCAGCGCGGCTGCTGGGACAAAAAGAAAGCAAGTGAGCTAATGTCTGAGTCAGATAAGGGCTTGGACATCAATGCCATTTGCCTAGCCCAAATATCTGCGTTGTGACCCCCGCGCTCCCCCGACCTAAATGCGAGAAGCTGCGCTTCCAAATAAGCTGCTCTCTGTCCAGCAATAGGCGGCGCGTGGATTGCTTCACTGCCCAGACCATCTGGCCCATGACAGCTAATACAGCTGATATAGACAGCGGGCTCGGTAAGCGGGGGCAATTCTTGATCGGCGACCGCCAGCGAGGATAAGAAGACGACCCCCAGCAACAGTAGCTGTTTATAGTTCCGGCACATCCGTTGATACCTTGACTGCCGGCTTCCTGCGTCTGTCCCAGTGCAGCTGAAAAACGTCTGGTCGAGCGTAGTGCCCGCTCCCATCAAAAAACCACTTGTGCACCGAAATGTCAGCCAAATCGATGGGCGCAGTGATAATTGTCTCTACATCAAAAACTGGCTCAACAAGATAGCCACCCCCGGGACCAACGATGGCGCTACCGCCCTGCGCTCCCCAATGACCCAAGTGCTCGCTTGATATTGAAAATCGGTCTTTTAAATCATCGGGGTTCAAGACTTCCCTTGCGACTATGACAAAGCACGCATTCTCATGAGCGAGCTGGCGCATTGAGGCGTCTACGATCGGGTTCAGGAATTGATGCCCGGGCCAAGCCGCCGCGTGCAGCTGAATATCAAGTGAGCAAAGCGCATAGCGCGCTGTTGCCATCTGATGCTCAAAACAGTTGAGCCCACCTAATTTCCCGAAGGGCGTGTCATAGACCTCGAGGTCTGATCCGTCCCCTCTTCCCCAAACAAGACGTTCTGCCTGCGTGGGAACCAGCTTTCGGTGGCTACCCAAGCGATGCCCTTCCTGCCCAATAAATAATTGCGTGCAGAAAAGTGTGCCCCCCTCTCGCTCCTGCAAGCCAATCGCGACAGCACACTTGTTTGACTTGGCGGCCTCAAATACTGGACCTAGTGCAGGCGAATCAAGACTGATCGAGGCTTCATAGCTTAACTTCCTGAACTCTTGGTACTCGGGACTACTGGGCGCCAAGCCTGACCAGTAGGGATAACCCTGCAGCCAGCACTCTGGAAATACAACGAGACTAGCGCCTTTCTTCGCGGCCTCGGCAATTGCAGCTGCCGCCTTTTCTCCGCCTGCAAGCGGGTCCAGTATTTCTGGTGACCATTGCACCGCGGCAACTATCGACTGCTCGGCCATATAAAACCCCTATCAATTCATCCACCACTGAGATGCTAGATTACAGCGCCCGGATTTAGTTATGAAGATGGCCTAATTTCTTATGCAACCTCAGGAAATCTCAACTTCGGCAATAAGCGATTGAAAATCCTCAAAGGCGATATTGGTTCCGCAGCAAATGGTGCCTACTCGCACACCGGCCAACTCGTCTTTCAGAGGGCCCATGAGTGCAGCGATCGTCGCGGCCGCCGCCGGCTCCACTGCTAAATTAAGGTCAGCCAGAATCAAGCTCATCGCGCGACGTAGCATGGCGTCGTCAACGAGCACTACCTCGTTTAATAAGTCTCTACAGACCGAAAAACTAAAGGGCTCTGTCCGGGGTGGGCAAAGACTATCGGCGATGGAACTCACACTCTCTCGTTGAATAGTTTTACCCTGTTCGATACTCATGGACATTGTGTTGGCACCCTCAGGCTCAACACCGTAAATTCTTATGGAGGGCCAGATCTGTTTGAGTGCAGCAGCAACACCACCAGCCAGCCCACCACCACCAATTGGCAGAATCATGGCATCCAGGGCGGGGATCTGTTCTGCGATTTCCAACCCGACGCTTGCGGTACCTTGCAACGTGCCCACGCCTTCGAAAGGATGGATGAAGGTAAGACCTTCATGTTCCTGCAGCGCACTTGCCCGTTCAAACATTTCGCTTTGGGTCTCACACAATGTAACGCTGGCGCCCAGGGCCCTGGCCTTTTCAATCCGATAAGCCTTGGCAAACTTTGGCATGAAAACCTTCGCCGACACACCAAGCGTCTTAGCGCAATAGGCGGTAGCGATTGCATGGTTTCCAGCACTAACTGCGGTCACGCCACGTTCACGAACATCAGGCTCAAGCCTGAGTAGAGTATTCATTGCACCCCGTGGCTTGAAGGTACCCGCTTTCTGGAACAGCTCGAGCTTTGCCCATACCTCAGTACCCGGTGGCAGTAAGCCAGGAAGCAATCCTGAGTGCCAACGCACCGACGGGGTCGTGACCACGAAGGGCGCTATACGCTCCCTTGCGTCACGCAAGTGACTCAACTGCAGTTCCTTGGGAATCACCTTACCGGGGTTCACTGCTCAGCCCGTCGATTGCCTGCTTGATGACCTGATAACCTCTCAGCCAGTTAGCATCTCGCCAATGGAGATCAGCCGGGCAATGGTATTCCTCTAGGCGTTCACGAACGGCCTCAAGCTTGCCCGCTGGGGCCGCATCTCCTGCCTGAAAAAGGATGTGCTCCTCAAGAAGAAGCGCCAAAGATTCAAAGGGCGGGTAGGTGCCCATTTCCAGTGTCACGGGGGTAACTTCTGCTCCTGCGAATAGACTGGAGAATCCGTCTGTACTGTGTCCCGCGACCTCACGGTATCCCGGCTCCCCCGGCTTCCGATCTGCTCTTGGGTTAAAGACCCATTGACCGAACCAGTCTCGCGTGCGGGCGAGAACATCTCCATGCTGCAGGGAAATGATTTGTCCGTAACCGTAAGGACCCAACCCCGAATGAAGCTCTAAATAGCAAACTTGCTCTACCTGGTCGCGAAATGGAGCCAGCACATGTTCAAACGTTCTCCTCGACCATGATGGTTCCTGACCCCCAAACCCGAAACCGTCGGGGTATTCGTGTTGGCCTCCCATCAAAAGATCGATAGTGTCCTCTATCCCCCGCTCGGCTACCAAGCCAGCAAGGTATTGGGCACTCGCCTCGCCAAAAGTACCCATTGCTGTTTCCGGCTTCAGTGTGTCATGGATTCCTGCGTACTTAGAGTTAGATGGCACTGACCTGTTGAAATCCAGGAAGTTTCTATTCAGATCAACATTATCCTCGTTGAACCGGCGTCTCCAGGCACACCCCCAGGGATTGATCTGATGAACCATGAGGACAGCCAAGTCTTCCGGCAAGCTCGCGGGGCCACCTGATGCCACCCATCCAATTTGAATCGCCGAGCCTGCGAGCGCCTCCAAACCATGAATCCCGGAAACGACCACAAGAAGTTTGGACGCCGTCTCACTGCCAAAATAGGCCGTATCGACAGCAATTTCATCCCCGTTGGGGCTGCTCAGATCATGCTCGTAACGAGCCTGTTGATTTGCAACGGCAGAACAAACTTCGCGAAATCGCAAGGAGGCTTCATGGGCGTCCTTGCTGTGCCAATCGGCATGAGCGTGCAAGTTATCAATGCTCATGATTGTTCTGATGAAGCATTAGACACGTAGTCAACTCGCCACCTCGCCTCTCTGCGCCAACTCCGCGCGAATCTGTCGGTGCCGCGCCTCGTCTATTGGGTATTTCAATAATAAAAATACAGCTGGTAGCGCAATGATGGAGGGAAGCATGGTGGAGACAAACCGGATGCCAAAGGTATCAGATGAAGGCGCCTGCGGATCAAAGCCCAAGACTGCAGCCAGAGGCAGCGCCAGACCAACACCAATTGCAGCGGCGAATTTTTGAATGAAAAAGTAAATCGACATGTACAGAGCGGTATCGTCACCGACGTCTTCCAGTAGACCGCACTCTACCGTATCCGCAACCATCGCCGGCGGCATGATCCATATTGCTGAGGTTACAACTCCTTTAAGGGCATACACCAAAACAACTTGTGTCACGTTCGCTGGCTCCACAACATTGTAAAGCCAAAGCACGGGGAAGAATGCCAGCCCGACCCAGATGAGGGCCTGATGCTTGCCTATTCTTGCACCCAACCGCAATACAACAGGCATAAATACAAGGGCCATTACGTACTGCACCACCATAAACCACAGAAACATGCTTGGCGAAAAGCCCAAGGCATCTTTCATCAAGAACAGCGAGGATGCGTTGTAGATATGACCACCCACCCAAATAAAGAGTGAGGCAAGCATGAGGCGCAAAAATGGTTTGTTTCGTCGAAGTGCGAAAAGTGCTTTTGGCAAACTCAGGGTCGGCGTCTCTATGTAGCTTCCCTGAGGGGCAAACAGCACGCTCGGGATAACAGCCAAAGGCAGGAGCACCAAGACCACGTAGGTAAATACCTCCACAATGTCGGCCACACTCGGATCCTGCCCTCGAAGAAAGAACAGAGGAATAGACGCTACTAACAGTATGCCAATCATGGTGAACGCTTCGCGATAGCCGTTTATCCGAATACGTTCCTGATAATCCCGAGACAACTCGGCGCCCCATGACAGGTATGGGATCTGAACAATAGTAATCGAGAGGTAAAAAATGATTGCCACCACAATTAAGTAGTTCAGGCCGATTCCCTCCGGAGGCTGCAAGAAAAAGTACAGGGATCCCATGAGCAGCGGCGTGCCAACAATGATCCACGGCTTTCTTCTGCCAAATGAGGTTCGGGTTTTATCGGAAAGGTTGCCCACTATCGGATCACTCACTGCATCCCAGATACGCGCGAGCGCAAAAATACCTCCGATAGCGGCTAACTCCATGCCCATCTCAGCGGCATAGAATGGCGCCAAGTAAACGATCACCATCATCATCAGCATCGACGTCGGCGCTGACGGCAGGGAGTAACTTAAAAGTTCAAAGCGCGACAGGCTGGTGGAGTCTTGGATCTTTTCAGTCATGGGTTCAAACTTTTTTCCAAAATTATGCTTGTTTAGATTTTCCGCAACACAACACATCCTTCATGCATTGCAGTGACCTGTCCGGTATCGTTAATTTCCAAAATCGTCTCACCCGTAAGCGAAATAGGCTGATCGCGGTATGGGAACAGCTCGTGCTTGCCCCTTACGGACCCTGTGATTCGCCAGCGAATTCCTACTCTTGACCAAGCAGCGACTACCGCATCATAAGCCAAATGCGCGTCAGGCATGATCTCAAAGAAAGTCTGCAGCTTTCCTATCCAGAGTTGTCTCTCCGGCCACGTCTCAGAAAACAGCTCGCTGAGCATTACCAATCGCCTTTCCGGATTATGCATTTGGTTGAACGCTATCCGCATTGAATCCATCCGTTCCTGAATCTGTTCACCTGTTAGCCCTGGTCCGGAAAGCACTCCAGCTCGCTTTACTTCCTTCTCAATTTCATCGGAGGTACTGAGCAACTGTGAGAGACGGAATTTATGATCATGATCTGACCATCTCTCCTGAATCAGACCGCTGTTATCGAATTCAAATACGGTCGAGCCTCTGATGAAGGTTTTCTTTTTATTCGCCTGTACGCCATCAAATTCTCCCGTTAGATAAAACATGGCGTGGTATCGCTGCGCGGCAAAGCGATCAGCAACAATAACCTCGTCAGAGACCAGTATGCTTCGGTCAAAATTTCCAAATACGGGCTTGTAGTGATTTTCTACTTCTCGCCAGGAGGCTGCTCGCTCCGGCAGCAGCCCCCACGCCTCAATACTCGGTGAGAATAAGTCTAGGTAGGAATCCAAAGCTGCGTCGCTATTGATAATTCGATCCATCTCGAGCATCGCTTGACGTGTGGATTCACTCCTTTCACATGTGGCGGCGTTAAGCCAATTGTTCGCCTCCTCGGTCAAACCAGACTGACTCGAAACAAGACCCAAAAAAAAGACTGCTACACACGTAGCAGCCTTTTTACTCCAACGCACTACCAAGGAGATAGCTCTCTTATCAGAAGCGATAGGTCCCTGTTACACCCCAAATTCTGGGCGTATTGATATGCGACCAAGAGGTTGTGGGGAAGAAGATCGCGCCATCAAAAGGTATTTGGAAGCGAGACTGGATCGCCTGCTCATCACCGCAGTTCTTGCACCACAGAGCAACATCCCATGCATCTCCAGCGCCACCCACACCGATTCGGGCGTTGTACTGGGTGAAGCCATCCGCAACATAGCCAAATGCCGTGTCGGCATTTGCCTCGTAATCTCCTCGATAAAAGATATTACCGGATAAGAAAAATCGTAAATTTTGGCCCAGAGGTGCATCGTAGCTAAAGGCAGCGTTGGCTGTTACGTCCGAAACGTAAGGCAGGTCCGTGCCTCCAACCGGGATAGGCGTCGTTAGGCCACCCACATCATCGTCGTAAGTGGCGTCGACATATTGGACTGCACCAGACAGTCGCAGATTGTCAGTGACCGCCCATTCGCCCTCTACTTCGACACCTGCAGATTCGGCACCCTCGACATTCGTGACGATGAAGTTGCCGTCCGGGTTCAGTACCTGCACCTGAAGATCGTCAAAGGTCGTAATCCATGCCGCCGCATTCAAGCGAAGAGCGCCGTCGAGAGTAACCGACTTGATGCCCACTTCAATGCTGTCAGCCGTTTCTTTATCGAACGTTGGATCCCCGGGAGGAAATGGTCCAATCGGCCCGGCCGGCGTGAAGCCCAAGAATGGGCCAGCCGCGTCACGAGTCAAGCTAATACCTCCCGACTTGAAGCCGGTGCTATAGGAGGCGTACCCCATAACATCCTCTGCAAAATCGTACTGTAGGCTGAGGGTGCCCGTCGTCGCACTATCACTGGTGCTTGCCTCGTAATCATGGACTACCGGCAGTGGGAACACCGAAGGTATCTCGAAGGGCGGGAATGGAACGGGCGCCAGAGGATGGTCATTAATCAGCGTGGCATCCTTTTCATCCTTGGTGTAGCGCAAACCCGCTGTGATTGACATCCGGTCCGTTATATCGAGTGAGCCGTGGGCAAAAACCGCCTGCGTATCACCGGAGTGGTCAAAGTTTGCGGAATAGGCTTTCACGCCAGAAAAGATCACACCTTGGGAACCCCAGATGAACTCGTTCAGCAGTTTAATATCTTCGCTGGCAAAGTAGGCGCCTACCGTCCAGTCCAGCCTGTCACCAGAGCCAGAGAGCCGAAGCTCCTGTGACGCCATTGATACCTCGGGCAGATTCTGATTGCTGTAAAGGACGTCCACACCCGTGAAGTCATTGTCTTTATAGTTCTCATCCTCGTATTCGCGCCAGGCGGATATCGACGTAAGAGTGACCCCACCAAATGACCAGTTAATCTCTGCAGATACACCCTGATCTGTCGCCTTGAGCATCGGGTCAGCATTCAGGGCGACCCGGAGGTCATCAATATTGGCAGGGTCGATAATGGTCGATCCAATAGACGCAGCAATCGGTCCGTTCACCGCGGCGCTGTTTGGATCGTTTTCGTATCGAAGCGGGGTGCAGCAGGTTTCATCGAGCTCTGCGTAGTCCCCGATGATACGAAGACTAAAATTATCGCTGGGCTCAAAAAGCAATTGGCCGCGCACATACCAACGGTCTCGATCATGGATGTCGTTGCCCGTAGCGACGTTCTCCAACCACCCGTCACCATCGGCATAGGATCCCGCAACCCTCAAGGCAGTGTTATCGCCTAGCGGCAAATTGATAAATCCTCGGGCACGTATTGTGTCGTACTCTTCATAGCTCAGGCTGATTTCGCCGCTACTCTCTCCCAGTTCGGGGGCATTAGTGTGAAATGCGACCACGCCGCCAGTCGAGTTTTTGCCAAAGAGAGAGCCTTGAGGGCCTTTGAGCACCTCCACTCTCGAGATATCGACGAGATCTGATCCGGTAATGATGCCGGAGCGAGCGCGATAAACCCCGTCAACAAATGTCGCGACGCTAGGCTCAAACCCCATATTGAACACAGACGTACCCAAGCCTCGAATCGCAAAAGAGGTGCCCTGTGACGGAGGATCAACGGCTCTTATTTCGAGTGAGGGCACGACACTTCGGAGGTCAAAGACATCAATCACAACACTGGTTGTGATTTGATCTCCCGAGATAGCAGATACAGCGATAGGCACATCCTGCATGGATTCCTCTCGCTTTTGCGCTGTCACGATAACTTCTTCGAGTTGCGCTGCCAGCGTCGTGGTACTGACCAGTGCCGCTGCCACAGCAATTCCAAGCAATTCGGATGATTTCTTTTTCATAAGTGCCCCAATGTATCTGCGTCTCATTGTTATCAGTCGGCGAATTTGCCTTGGGGGGGCTCACAGTACCCTCCCACCTTAGCTAAACCTAGTCCACACCACAGCCAGAGTATTATCCAATCCCTTAATTCTCTTATGCGAAAGCTGGAAAATTCCTATGAGTTACTATTTCCCATATCCAATATTATCTCCCACTCCCCCTCAGAGGAAAGCTGCCATAGCAGCACGAATTTGCCGTGTTCGCGGCCAAAAACCTCGTCGCCCCCCTCTTTAAAAAGAAACCGACTGGTATAGGTGCCCACCGTATAAGCCCAGGTTCCATTTCGCCGGACATCGGTCACCGCAACGTCATACTCAGCGAGATCGAACATCGTGTGAACGGCCTGAGCAAACTGTTGTATATTCTCACGTCCCCTGTCTGGCTCCCTCCGATTATGGAGTGCGATGGCGTTCTCAGCGAACGCGCTCACCCAACGCTCCACCTGCCCGGACTCAAAAGGTTCTACGTACTTCTCAGCGACAAGCTGCGAGAAAAACTCCAAATCACTTGGCTCATCGGCTCGAGACCCAACACTACTTAAACAAGCGAGCGCCGTCATCACGATAGCAACCCACCTCATCGAGTCAATTGGCAACAACATTCGTCTCTGCACCAATACCATAAAAGGCCTCCCATTCATCGATTTTGGCCCTGAAGCTTAAAACACAGCGATCATCGCATACTTATGCAAACATCACTTACGCCTTTGAGACCGCAAGACTCTCAACGGAAGTCATTGGATAAATTCCCAAAAGGATTTATAACGTGGAATTATTCCAGTCTTTAAATAACTTCAACAAAGAGGAAGGGAGCCATGCACTCTCTCGACCCCACCGATGAAAACGTCTTGCAGCGAGGCAGCGGGGCCGGCGTCGATGTCTGGCGGCGACGGGGCTTTTTGAGCGCCGCCGCTACCCTCGCCGCCACCTGCTCCCCTGTCCTACAGGCCCTAACAGAGACCCCCCAGATACTTGGCGGAACAGGCTACCCCGGGCGAAGTGTTTTTCAGGGTGATCGAGATTACGAGCGATGGCGTCAGGCAATGGCTTGGCAGCTTTACAAGGCACCGCGGTATCCCGAGGTGATAGTTCGACCCAACCACCGCGAGGAAGTCGCCGGTGTTGTTAAAAAATGCGCTGCAGAGGGGCGCCGCATAGCCGTTAAATCTGGCGGACACAACGTTAGCGAAGCTTTCTTGAGAGATGGCGGATTACTTCTCGATCTAGGAGAACTTCAACACCTTGAGCTTTCTTCCGATGGGTCAAGTGCATGGGTTGAGCCCGCACTGTGGAGTTATGAGCTACTCCGTGGGCTCGATGAGGCAGACAAAGCATTTCCTGTGTCTCACTGCGCGACAGTTCCCATGGGCGGATTTCTCATGGGCGGCGGGATTGGTTATAACCACGACAACTGGGGCGCCATAGGTTGTGAAAACATAATTGCTGCCGAGGTGGTCCTGCCAGGCGGTGACAGCCATATCGTTTCTTCCGAAGAGAATCCTGATCTTTTGTGGGCATTGAAAGGCGGTGGGATGGGATTTCCCGGCGTGGTGACACGTTTGAACATTGCACTTCACCCAAAGCCTAAGAGCGTCATGGAAACAGCGCTCATATTCCCTATCGGTCACCTTGATCTGGCCATCGAATTGCTCAACGACTGGGCCAGAGCAAACCCTGCCGATACAGAACTGATGATGCTACTTGCGAGTAATCCAATGGCGACGGACGACACTCCGCCACAGGCAAGAAAAATGGCGATTGCCCGCGCAGTGACGTACACCGCATCAGATTCAGCGTCTCGCGCACAGCTCGAACAGCTGGTGAATCATCCAAACGCGGTGCACACGGTTGCACCTATCGAATTCAAATCCACTTCTCTACAAAAAATGTCTATCGAGAGTGTGAATCCTAAGATGGGGCTGGGCTTTGGGCGCTACGCGGTCGATACGATCTGGACCGACAGACTTCACGACATGACTGATTCCCTGAACCAGCAAATTTCGCAGGCACCGTCCAACAAAACCCACTTCGTCATTTCACCCAAGATGAACAAGAACGTGAGCGAGGACTGTGCATTCTCGCGAATTGGATCCACGTTTGTTGGAGCCTATACCGTATGGGATGATGAGTCAGAGGATGGCCGCAATTTTGACTGGCTCAGCAAAACACGTAGCGCCCTGCATCCATTCTCAGAGGGTCAGTACATCAACGAAGTAGACGCGTTTACGAACCCCGGAGCACCACAGCAATGCTTTTCAAGCTCAGCGTGGACCCGTTTGCATGAAACAAGACGGCGTTTCGATCCCTCAGAGCTTTTTTATGGTTGGCCCGATACAGGCCATGGCTAGCTATCCGTAGATGTGCTCAACCGACTGCTTTCTCAGATAACTGCGCATTCCTTCAAGGCCACCCTCGACACCAAACCCGGATTGCCCACAAGGTTCGGCGGAGTGGTTAAACCCAGCGGGCTCAACCATTGCCAGCGAGCTCATCACTCGCACCTTTCCAGCACGCACTCGTGCAGCCATACGGTGGCCTTGACTCTGGGACGTTGTCCAAAGTGTTGCGGCGAGACCATACTCGGAGTCGTTCGCTAGGGTCAGCGCATGCTCCTCGTCATCGAAGGGCAAAAGGACAATAACAGGCCCAAATATTTCCTCCCTCACAACCGGCGAGTCAGACTCTAATCCTGCGATAACCGTTGGACCAACAAAAAACCCGCTTTCGCAATTCGCAGGTGATCTGCCGTCTAAAAGCAGCTTTCCACCCTCTTTGACCCCCCTGTCTATATAACCAAGGACTCGCTCAAGTTGCTGACGGCTAGCCAGGGGACCAAACTGAACATCTTCCGACGATGGAAGTCCGGGTTTGATCTTGGCCGCCTCGGCGACAATTGCCGCAGACAGCTCATCAAAACACGAAGCCTGAATCAGTATTCTGGAACGTGCCACACACACCTGACCCTGATTCCAGAAAGCCCCGGCGACAATCCTCGACGCCACTGCTTCAATACCAAGCTCACGAGTGCTCTCGAAAACAATTTCGGCAGACTTGCCACCGCACTCCAGCAATACAGGTTTGATCGTTGACTTGCCCATTTCAGCGAGGATCTGTTTACCCGTGGCTGTCGAACCCGTAAACGTGAGCATACTCACAGTGGGATCCGCTACCAGCTGTTTCGCGGTATTTCCGTCGCCCGGAAGAACACTGACAACTCCGTCGGGAATGCCTGCTAATGTCGCGACAGCCGCGAGTAGCACTGCTGAGCGCGGCGATATGTCAGAGGGCTTTAAGATACAGGTATTACCGGCGGCGAGAGCCGGCCCTAATTTCAAACAGGCATTTATCAAAGGGAAATTCCAAGGAATGATTGCCGCCACTACGCCTCTGGGGCGCCAATGCTGAATTTCCGTGGCGCCTGTGCCGGTCAGGGGGACCTCGCCCATGACTATTTTATCGATAGCCTCTGCGTAATACCGAATAAACCCAGCCGCAATCGCCACTTCGCCTCTGGCAACGGAGATTGGTTTTCCCATATCCACGCTATCGAGCTCAGCAAATTCAGATTCAAACGCTAGGATTGCGTCGGCAAAAGCAGTCAGATGGCGCTTTCGACTTGATGGGGATAGCTCTGCCCAAACCTTATCAAACGCGGATGCCGCAGCCGCCACCGCCGCGTCGATCTCGGCGGAGTCCGCCGCACGGTAATCGAGCGTCTCGCATCCGTCGACCGGGCTATACAATTGAATAAGAGGGCCTGACGGTGATTCTATAAAGTCGCCATCAACGAAAGGCAGCGCATGTTTGCACTGTTGTAGTGATGACGCTGGCAGCTTTTCGCGTAGGGTCATTGGGACAGTCCATCCGCCAAGATCATGTCTGCCGCCTTTTCGGCCACCATGATGCAACTTGCATTGATGTTGCCGGCCGGCACCGTGGGGAAAATCGATGCGTCTGCAACCCACAATTTTCTCACTCCATGTACTCGCAACCGGGGATCGACGACTGCCGCTTCATCAGTGCCCATCTTACACGTGCCACAGGCGTGATACATGAGACCGGATTGCTCACGAATGTATCGATCCAGTTGCTCATCAGTTCTGCAATCCAATCCCGGCACACGTTCGTCTTTGTAGAATGGTGAAAAAGCCTTCGACGTAAAAATCTCCCGAGTTAACCTCATGGCTTCCCGCAATTGCGCGACGTCGTCCTGATGCTTCAACAAGTCAAGTGTGATGACGGGCGTATCCTCGGGGTTTTTCGAACGCAGCCCTATCTGGCCTCTCGCCTGTGTGCGACACAGGCCGACCCCCACACCGACTGCGGGCTTTCGATAGGGCGCAGGCCCATTATCAGTGAGCTCATAAGATAGTGGGGCAAAAATTATTTGTGCATTGGGTGCCTCAAGCCCTTCTCTGGTTCGAACAAGGGCCTGCGCGTGTCCAATGCAGGTGGCCAGAGCTCCACGACCGCGAAAGATATAGTCCAAACCATGCAGGAGAGATCGGATCGGATTGTTTAGATCGCTTGTCAACGTTCGCGCATTTTTAACATGGAAACTCATTCGCGCCACGGGGTGCTCTTGCAAATTCTTACCAACACCAGACAGTGGAATTTGGCAGGCAATGCCAGCAGCCTCCAGCTGTTCCTGCTCCCCCACGCCAGAAAGCATCAGCAATTTGGGAGAGACCATAGCCCCCGCAGAGAGAACCACACCTTTCTTCGATCTAACCTCGTGCTCACGGCCACGCTGTTTGTAAATAACACCACATGCTTGACCTTGATCCAGGATAATTTTAGTGACCGTGGCATCAAGTTCCACCCGTAGATTTGATCGACTGAGGCCACGAAGATAGCCTGCGGCAGTGCTAAAACGACGCCCCTTGTATTGGCTCGCTTGGCAGTAGCCAACACCTTCCTGGCTTACCCCATTCAAATCCTTGTTAAAGGGAATACCAACTTCCTGGGCCCCCTCAATAAAAACATCGGTTAACGGGTGCGAGATTCGAACTTTACTTACCCGCTGAGGGCCATTCTTGCCTCTAACGTTATCGTCCCCGACTTCGCTGGTCTCGCTCCTTTTAAAATAGGGGAGTACCTCCGTGTAGGACCAGCCCTCATTGCCCAGATCAGCCCATTTGTCGTAATCGGTGCTGTGACCCCGAACGAACATCATCCCATTGATAGCGCTACCACCGCCGATGATTTTTCCAGCGGGCCAAATGTCTCTACGATCAGCTCGGGAGGGATCGGGCTCTGACATGAATAACCAGTTCATGTCTCTGCGCGGAAAGGCCTGCATCTGTCCGGCAGGGATTCGCGTGAAAAGATGTCTGTCATGCCGACCGGCATCCAAAAGCAATACTCGAACCTCAGGGTTTTCAGATAGACGGCTTGCAAGAACGCACCCTGCGGAGCCACCGCCGATGACTATAAAATCCCACTCTCTTCCCATGATTCTTTGCACCGTCTCACCCACCACGCCTACAGTAACACCTTCTAAAGTCCAGACTTATGCAAACCTGAAGCATTTGCTTTGCAACCTGTTTACTGACCGCCCAAATTAGACTCAAAGACTTTGCATCTGCAAGTGAAGCCTGCAAGTTCTGGCGGGACCATATTTTTCAGTGTTAGTCTTCAGACGTACTTAATGACCACACACCAGCAGTCCAATCCTGCGCCACCTCTTGATGAGTCATCGCAACCCATTAGATGAAGAAATCTGACGCCCCAAACTGGCATATCGATCCCAAAGCACTCGCCGCCTATTATGAGCTAAGCGGAGTGCAGCCATTATCTGGCGAAGGAGCGACGCGTGTCCTACCGATATTTGGTGAGGCTGAGGGGTTCAGGGAAGTATACGAATTAGCTACTGGGTTCCAGCTGGTCACTGGCGACATCACTTGCCATAAGGAGGCCACACTAAAACTCAAATCCGATGGCTCCCTCAAGTTTCACTTCAGGCTGGAGGGCTTTAGTGGCTGGGGCTTGCCAAATGAGCAAGAGCGTCAGATTACTCGCTACTCAATGGGGGTCCTGCTCTCTCCGCCAGGTACCGAAAAATCGGAGCACTATCTGGAAGGCGAGCACGAGCGGTCCGTGACGCTGATTTGTGAAAGCAATTTTTTACAACCACGATTTTCCGCTATGGCCTCTCAGTTGCCGGCCACAATAGGCGCATTTGTAACAACGGGAGAGACCCGTCATTTTAATCAAAAGCTGCCTATGACCACGGAGGCGATTTCGGCCGCCAATTTAATCCTTGAAAACTCGTATCGCGGTAGCTTGAAACGTCAGTACATTGAAGCTCGAGCACTTGAGCTGTTGGTATTAAGTCTTGCAGCGTGCGTGGATTACGAGAAAAACCTGGATAACCCACATAAGGGCATGACTGACAAAGACATCGATCGGATGCACAAGGCCAGAGACATTTTGGAAAAGGATTATGTAGCCCCACCAACCATTAACCAGCTTGCCCGGCTCATTGGTCTCAATGAGGCAAAACTGATGCAGGACTTTAAGCAGCTGTACGGACAAACCATATTCGATTTCACGCAAAACATCAGAATGGATGAGGCTAAGCGCCTTCTCGAAACCACCAGCAAAAGCATCACAGAGATCGCTCTTGATGTTGGCTACGAATATTCGAGTAACTTTACGACCGCCTTCAAAAGGCGTTTTGGCGTCCCCCCCTCAGTGGCGAGGGAGGCTCACAAACCTTGAGGCACCCATGAATCTCAACACATTTATTTTCTTTTACATAAGTAGGCTTGTCTTCCGATGTCTACCCTAAATCCCTAAAAAGTTGTTGCTGCATCGAGTATGGAATTATGACCCACCCGTTTAACGCCATTATCGCTGAGGACATTGACGGTAAAAGCAGTGCATCCCTTCGTCAGCTTTATTTATCTGACCTCCCGGATGAGCCAGTGCTAGTTGCCGTTGAGTATTCGACCCTCAACTACAAAGATGGATTAGCCATGACCGGCAAAGGAAGGATATGCCGTACGCTACCTCTCATCTGCGGCATCGATCTGGCGGGGGTCGTCAAAGAGTCAAGGGATGACAAATGGCAGCCGGGGGATCGGGTCGTCGTTAATGGCTTTGGCCTGTCGGAGGCTTACAACGGTGGCTACAGCCAGTTTCAGCGAGTAAAAAGTGAATGGCCGGTAAAGCTGCCTGAAGCACTCAGCACGAAAGAGGCGATGGCGATCGGTACAGCAGGTTATACCGCGATGCTATGCCTGCAGGCCATTGAAGATCATGGAGTTCATCCCGGCGATGGACCCATACTGGTCACCGGTGCTGTCGGCGGGGTAGGGAGCATCGCCGTTTCACTGCTTAGCACACTGGGTTTTGAGGTTCATGCCAGCACGGGTCGCAAAGAGAGCCAGAAAGAATTTCTCGAGCACCTAGGCGCCGCTGAGCTACTGGAGAGAAGTCAACTAGCAGAAGCCAGCAAACCGTTAGAGAAGGAAAAATGGGCAGCTGTCATAGATACGGTGGGCTCCTCAACATTAGCAACGACGATTGCACAAACCCGTCGGGAAGGGATTGTCACCGCCTGCGGTCTTGCGGGAGGCATGGATCTCCCGAGTTCAGTCGCTCCATTCATTTTGCGAGGAGTCACTTTGCGTGGCATTGATTCGGTCATGGCCTCACTCGAACGCCGGGAATTAGCTTGGGAAAGACTTTCATCGATTCTTAACCGAGATCATCTGGAAACTCTATCCACCACAGTACCCATGTCGGAACTTTTAACTATGGCACCCGCCATTTTGGCCGGAGAGATAAGAGGTCGGGTCGTCGTGGATGTGAATCGGTAACGCAAAATGACCACTATTCACCAAGAACCCAAGGCCGGGCTCATCAGCGGCGATCGTTTTCTCAGCCTGCAAGCACTGGATACAAATTCGAATCGAGCTGCCACAGCTCTGCACAGTATTGGGGTTTGGAAAGGCGACTCCATTGCCTTACTCCTGAGGAACGACTTCGCGTACTTTGAGGCCACAAAAGGCGCGGCATTGCTGGGGGCAACCACGGTAGCTCTCAATTGGCATATGACCTCAGAAGAGATCAATTATGTTTTGAATGACTGTGACGCAAAGGTGATTGTGGGGCACGCCGATCTGCTGACTGAATCGGTGCTTGCCATGCTGGAAGGTCGGGAGGTGATTGCTGTAGAGACCCCCCTTGAAATCGCCAAGGCCTACAACGTCCCGTCAGCCGCTTGTCAGACACCGGGAGCGATACCAGAGTGGTATCGCTGGATTGGCTCTTTCGACGGCTGGGCGGAACCGGCCCAACCTCCGTCTAATCCGATGTTTTATACATCAGGCACTTCGGGGCTACCCAAGGGAATAAAGCGCAAGCCAGTTAAACCAGAGGTGGCACAACGGGCAGCCTCTAGATCGATTACCGCCTGGGGGCTCCACGATGAAAATGTGGTGTCGATTATGACTGGGCCGCTCTACCACTCCGCACCAAACGCATACGCCATGAACGTTGTTCGCAATGGCGGCCTGCTCGTACTGCAGCCACGGTTCAACGCACTTGAAATGCTGGAACTTATTGAGAGCTATCGCGTCACTCACCTACACATGGTGCCAACCATGTTCGTGAGGCTACTTAAGCTGCCTGACTCGGCCAGAAAAAAAGCCGACATCAGTTCCATCCGATACGTCGCACACGGTGCAGCACCCTGCCCTGCGGATGTGAAGGAGGCGATGATCGACTGGTGGGGCCCGGTTATCCATGAATACTACGCGATGACAGAAACAGGCATTATTGCGACCTGCACCAGTGAGGAGTGGCTAGCGCACCCCGGGACAGTCGGCAAAGCTGTTGAAGGGGTAGGCATTAGTGTTGTTGACCCTGATCGTGACACATGCAGCGCTGGTGAGGATAGTCAGATCTGCTTTAAATCAGAGACTACACCATTCGTCAGCTATCACCGTGACGAGGCGCAGACCAACGCCTTACGCTGGGGCGACTATATTCAAACCGGCGATGTTGGCCATCTCGATGAAGAAGGCTTTTTGTACATCAGCGATCGCCTCTCTGACATGGTCATCTCAGGTGGTGTGAACATTTACCCTGCTGAAATTGAAAAAGTACTCATCACCATGCCCGGGGTCTCAGACTGCGCGGTTTTCGGGGTCCCAGATGAAGAGTTTGGGGAACGGTTGGTGGCATCGATTGAGGGATCAGAGGAATTGAACAGTGGATCCGTCGCGTCATTCCTGTCAGATCGAATCGCCGGCTACAAGGTGCCGAGAGAATATTATTTCGATCTCGTGCTACCCCGTGAAGACAGCGGCAAAATCAAAAAACGTTTGCTCAGGGAAATGCTAGTCAACACCGACGATCTTTCTGCTCATGCCATGTAGCACTTCCCGGGCAGCCATCGTTGGTGCGGCGGCACTACCAGTTGGGAAATTTGCGAGCCCAGATAACACCCACTATCAGTATCTCGAGCATGAGATTTTAGCCAAGGTCGCTGCCGAGGCTATTCGAGATGCTGGTCTATCTGTGAACGACATAGACGCCGCAATATTCACTCAGAATCCTCCCACGACGAAGCAGCTGGGATTCGCAACCTTCATGACAGCCCAGCTGGGCCTGAAGTGTACCGGGTTAGTCTCTGAAGTCAGTCAGCTTGGCCTGACCGGAGGCCTCGCTTTTGACATCGCCTGCGCACAAATACAGCTCGGACAGGCGAACTATGCCTTGGCACTTGGCGTCGTAAGACAGAGCGCTGGGAGTCCGGCAATGGCGCTCGACAATGGCATCAGAGCTGTGGGTGACGTTAACTTTCAGGCTCCGTTTGGTATTCCACCCATCGGCTGGTACGCATTCGACTGCAGTCGCTACATGGCAGAATTCAATGTAACCCGCGAGGCAATCGCTCAAGTCGCCGTAAAAAGCCGACAGGTCGCGCAACATAATCCACTAGCCCAGTTTCCTCACGTCGTAACGCTGGAAGAGGTCATTAATCAGCGACCTATCGTTGAACCCCTGGGCCTTTATGAGGTGCCTGCTCGGGCGGATGGCGCTATTTGTCTTGTTATTGGTACTGAAGATGCTGCGGCCGAATCCGGAAGACCCTATGTCACTGTAAATGGGCGTGGTTTCTTTCATGAAGGCGAGCATCAAATGGGCGACAGACCTGACGATCTAATCGCCTTTCGATCGGCTAGTGCCGCCTGCAATACGGCTCTTGCTTCTGCAAACTTATCGCTGAAGGACATTGATCTCTTTGAGCTTTATGCGCCCTGCACGATCACCGAGATCCTGGTTGCCGAAGCAATTGGCCTATTCCCCAGAGGAAGCGCCAGCGAGGTATTGGCAGCGGGCAAAACATTACCCCTCGGTGAGAATCCCATTAATACCTCCGGCGGCTGCCTCGGACGGGGCCACCCGCCACAACTAACAGGCCTCTACGGTATCTATGAGATTCGGGAACAACTATTAGGCCGAGCTGGAAAGAGACAAGTGCCGTCCGCAACATATGGTTTGCATACCTGCGAGCTGGGAAATTACAACGCCACGCTGGCCCACGTAATCGGGGTGCCCCAGTGAAACTGCCGACTGTGAACATGGGTTTGCCCCGCCCTCTGCAGATCGAAGAGACACCAGTTACCGCTCCTTTTTGGCAGGGACTTCAAGACGGCGAATTTCTACTGTCCACGTGCCACGAGTGCGGGCGTCGCTCTTTCCCCCCCAAAGCTATCTGTCCGAGCTGCCATCACCAAGACTTTCATTGGGCTCCATCCAGTGGTCGGGGGGTGATATACAGCCTCACGCGAATTCAAAACAGCCCCCCGATATACGGGCTCCTGACGCCAACAACGCTGGCCATTGTCGACCTGGAAGACGGTATCCGGCTTTTATGTCGCGTTCTCCCGGGCCCTAAACCCGCCGAGGTCGGATCACCGTGTCAACTTGTAATTACCAAGCATCCCGACGGCTGGTATTTCGGCACACGGCTGCTGTAGCTGCCTATAATCTTCTTCACAAACCCTCAGGGTGGGTCGTAAACCCGTGATGCTGGCCATTCCGCACTTGAGAAGTCCCCACAAATTCACTCCAATAAAAACCTTAATGACTAAGCCCATGCTGTATACTGTTCAACCACTTTTGGGGGCGTTACGGATTCGACGACGGTAACGAAACCTGCGGTGCATGCCGTGATGACAGCCAATCACGTTAATCCAAAGCTGTAACGTAATAGTTGCCAACGACGACAACTACGCTCTAGCGGCTTAAACCCCGCTAGCGGTCTAAAGCAAGGTGCCAGTACCGCGCTTGTGACTGTCATATAGAACTGGATCGCAGTGGCTTATGTCTCGGGAGACGCTGCTAAACTTTACGAGACTCGCGGTCTACGTCCTGACCGTTGGGCTGCAGACCGTTAAATTAATTAACGGAAGCTAAGCATGTAGAGCCAAAGGCAGAGTGCTGGCGGACGCGGGTTCAACTCCCGCCGCCTCCACCAACAAACAGGAAGGCCACCCAAGGGGTGGTCTTTTTGTTTGTCCGGCGAGACAGCTGAACACGCGCCCGAAGGGAAGGGTCGCCAACAGGATGTTGGTGGGTCGCGAAGGCCACGGATGGCCAAGAGCGACCTCTGTCAGGCCTCTCCATGGTTAACGTTGGATACAGAGCGAAGACTCAAACTCCCGCCGCCTCCACTAAGAAAAAAGCCACCCTGCGGGTGGCTTTCCTTAGGTACGGTCGCCCGCGATCGAGCGTTCTCAGGGCGTATACCAAATGGGCGACGTATAGGCCCGCTCCTGTTGATATGGCACTGCTTTCTTAGACAGCTCTACACCAAGGTAAACGTGATCATAGGTCGTCCAGTTCGGTGTCGGGATCTCAAGCACCCGCACGTAGTAAAAGGCGTGCTGGTCTGGGTCAAAGTCGGGGTCTTGCCAGTAGCCGCTCAGAATCGGAGCGCCAATGCTATTGGAATAAGACGCCGTTTCAATATCCACGGTATTACCCACCGCCGGCACCTTACCCTTGCCATCTTTTTGCCGATCACCTGACCAGGCCACATCGTAGACCTGTTCCCCTGCAGAACCATCGGCATTAGTCCACCCCTTCACCACCTGAATGCGATCAAGATTAGCGCCATCGGGGTCGCGCAATGCCGCAATCAACATCGATGGCGCTTTACCGTCGGGCGCTGAGGCCAAATCGCCGCCCATGGGGACGCCGTGGGCGTACCCGTGTCGGGCAAAGTCACTGCGGTACAGATCCTCTTCAACATAGTCAAAGCCAGCAAACACCCTGACACGCATGCG
>CAJXMD010000038.1 GCA_913056165.1 uncultured Halieaceae bacterium | reverse complement strand
ATTAAAGTTGTTCATGCCGATGCCCCGAAGCGTCACTGCCGGGTTAGCATCAGACATACCAGCGCCCTTAATATCCATGTTGGTCGCGATAAAGGCCACATCACGGGTATCTTGTATGCCCATTGTTCTCGCCACGTCACCAGTGACCGCGGTGATCGCCATCGCAACATCGTTTATTGATTGCTCTCGCTTCTGGGCTGTCACGACAACCTCTTCCAAGATGTCGGTCGCAAAAACGGGAGAGGCAAGTGCAGCTGACACCGCGGTCGTCATCAACAATCGGTTGGGTTTCATCGGGAAAACCTCCTAGGGGCTTCAGTTTTTATGGACAATATCCGCGGCTGACTTGGCTCGCCAGTACCTTACCCACTAGTGGGTACACGCCGCTCCTTGCTATTCGTTCATTTTTGAAATTAGCACGACCGTCACCACTCGCAATGATACTTTTGTCCATAAAAATGATACTTTAGTCCCCTCGATCATTTTGGGGTGCAAAATCATAGCCCCCTTGGAGTCATCCCAGTAGCATCAGCCAACCCAGCGGAAACTGTGTGAAAGCCACCAATGAGAACACTGATACAAAACCCCTCGGCAATTTGTGCCTCGGTTCTGATCTCTGCCTTGGGAGCAACTTTCTACAACGTCCTGCCCATGTTGGTAGGGGCGGCCCAAGAGGACCTTGGTTTTAGCTCTTGGCAAATCGGCCTCATTCCAACGGCGTTCTTTTCAGGGTGGGTATTGTTCGCCGGCAGCGGATACCTTTGGCTTCATCGTGCGAATTTACGGGTGGTGGCTCTGGGTGCCAGCGGAGTTGCTATGAGCGCTCTCCTGTTATCCCTTCATATTAACCACTTTCAGGCGCTCCTCGGGCTCACTTTTATAGCCGGCGGCGGCTTCTCGTGCGTCTATGGAATCGGAACACATTTGCTTGGACTAACCCTTAATCCTACACGCTGGTATGGTCTTAAAATTGCGGTTGAACCAATGCCTGGAATGGTCATTTTGTTTGCCCTGCCCGCTACCGCAATCTCGGCCAATATTTTCTCAGATATTCTCTGGGCTATGATCTTTGTGAGCGCACTCTTGAGTGTCGCCATTTTCTTTATCCCATCCGTGGTTTCCTCGAGCGAAATATCTGAAGATAAACTTGCCGGGGCCAACGATCATGGCTCGGTTGTGCTTGCCCTGATTTCGGTATTTTTGTTTTTTTCGGCCGCTTCCGGCATGTGGGCGTTTCTTGAAAGACTGGGCGCTGCCCGCGATTTTGATCAGGATTATTTAAGCGCGCTGCTTGGAATCACTCTCATTACCGCCACGTCGGGCTCATTGCTTACAGCATGGATGGGAGACCGATATGGGAATCTAAAACCCTTCATCCTCAGTGCAATGTTCTTCTTAGCATCGATATTCACCCTCGCCCTTCCGCTCGACATGCTCTCCTTTGGAGTTGCTGCCGGCGTAATGACTTTCGTCGTTGGCGCTGGACTACCACTGATTGTGGCAGAAGTTGCTGCTCGAGATATCGAACATCGCCTAGTCATTATGACCGTACCCGCTGTTGGATTGGGTGCAATGCTCGGCCCACCTGTCGTCGGCTTTTTGGCTGATGGTCAGGTTTTCGCGACAGCCATTTTCGCCTGCGGAATACTAGCGTTGTTATCAATCCTTACTGCTCGGCACTAATGTAGCCCTCTTCAGCATTGCGTGCAGTAGCACGTTTGCTCCAATCGATGCCTGCGTCTGGGTAATAGATTCTGCTTCATTGTGACTGAGACCGCCTTCGCAAGGAATAAAAATCATTGATGTAGGGCAGACGCTAGCTACATGACAAGCATCATGGCCAGCGCCAGAAACCATTGGCTTTGCTGTGTATTCAAGAAGGTCTACCGCACCGGTGACCGCAGCGATACATTCTTGGTCAAAGGACACTCCATCGGCCTTCCAGAATTCCTCTATTAAGACCGGGAGACCTTGAGTATCACACGCCTCGCCAATAATTTGATAAGCCTCACCTACCATCGCTTCGTAATGATCCCGCTCCGGATGTCTGATATCCACTGTCAACGTCAGCATGCCAGGAACTGTGTTGTTTGAACCTGGCGCGGCCTCGATGAATCCAAAGGTAATCCTCGCGTCTGGTCCATGAGCTTCAGCCATGGCGTACAGCCTCGGTAAGAAATCTGCGAGTGCTCTCATGGGATCGAGACGTTCAGTCATTGGGGTCGGCCCAGCGTGAGCCTCTTTTCCGGTGATTACAATTCTGTGGCGTGACATGTGCTGTACACCTATCACTACGCCGACTTCAAGCTGCTCCGCCTCAAGGACCGGACCCTGCTCAATATGGAGTTCAAACGCGGCTGCAATATCCGATGTTAGGACGCTATCGATCCCTAATTGATCGATGCGAATTAACTCCTCGCGAACAGAGGCCCCTGAACTGTCGCATAAGGCATATGCAGCCTCGAGCGGCATGGCGCCTGCCCAAACGGCGGAGCCCATCATCGCTGTGTGAAAGCGACAGCCCTCTTCGTTCGTCCAAACGACGAGTTCAACCGGAAACTCTGTTTCTATGCCTTGGTCATTTAAGCTTTCACAAACTTCTAGGCCAGCAAGGACGCCGAGGATCCCATCGTACTTTCCACCACTGGGTTGAGTGTCCAGATGGCTCCCCGTGAGAATCGCGCCAGTCGCGCTCCGCCCCGCCCGTCTTGCAAAGATGTTTCCTATGCCGTCAATGCGCACATCCAGATCTGCCGCTTTACACCACCTAATAAATAACTCGCGACCGGCCTTATCCTCGTCAGTAAGCGCCTGCCGATTACAACCTCCCGCTGGAGTTGCGCCGTGTTTCGCCATCTCCTGAATACGCGACCAAAGTCGGGCTTCATTGACTCGTAAATCTATCACTTGGATTCAGCCTCACGACGCAATGGCTGACACATACAATGGATTCCACCACCAACCTGTGTGATCGCGGAGACATCAGGGTCATAAACGGTAAGCCCTATTGCCCTGCAGTTCTCAGCAAGAAAATCACTCTGCTGAGGCATTAAGACTGTCTCATTACCCAGTGACACCACGTTAATGCCCAAACTACCAATGTAACCAAAAGGCACGTCGAGTAGATCTATCCCTAAACTTCCCAACCAGCCTTGAACGTCAGCCGTGACTACCTCTTTGCACACCGCCGCTAGATTTGAGGTCAGCATGGCAATGGTGCAATCCGCATGAACAAAGTAAGGATCAAACTCGTAGAGACAGACATCCCAACCCTCCCCCTCAAACCATCGCTTAATTTGGTTTGCTGCTTCACCCTGACTACGCTGACCGCTGTATCCCAACAAGAGATGTCCGGGCTTGATCATCATAAAATCACCACCCTCAAAAGCCCCTGCCGTGACCTTGTCATAAATAGGAATGCCCTGCTCGGCACAAAAATCAATGACTGGACCATACTCTCCGCGTCGCCACCACTGGGCCATCTGACCAACGATCATGCCCCAAGGTGTCATGAAGCTTCCGTCCCGAGCCCAGATTTGCAGAGGCAAGTCGGCGTCAGCGGGGGTGATATGAACCGTGGCGCCTGCGTCTTCAAAGCACTCGATGATAGTTTGGTACTGCGCCCTCGAGGCAGGAATGTCTAACTCCACGCCCGCAGCAATGAGTTTCTTATTCATCGAGTTGGTGGGCAGAATTCTAGTTAGGTTAGCAATAGGGCCAATCAATACATCCTTCAGGGCACCAGTTTCCGAATCTGCGCCCCAATACTTGAGTGGCTCGGTATTGCCGGAAAGGTTTCGGTATCGAGTTGTAAAGGCATCTTTCACCACAGAATTACCCTCTTAAAGCCATAATCGCATTGACAATTTCCCCACCAATCTCTTGGGTGGTTGCGTGCCCCCCCATATCGGGCGTCATTACTAAACTCTCACGTAATACCTGTTCTATCGCCGTAACGATAAGCTTCGCCTCGAATGGTAACCCAAGGTGCTCAAGCATCATGGCTCCAGACCAAATCATACCAATAGGATTTGCTATTCCCTGACCAGCAATGTCAGGTGCCGAGCCATGAACAGGCTCAAACATGGATGGGAATTTCTTCTCAGGATTAATATTGGCTGAAGGTGCGATTGCGATAGTGCCCGTGCAGGCGGGTCCGAGATCAGAGAGGATATCGCCGAATAAATTGCTACCCACCACGATGTCGAAATGCTCCGGCATTTTTACAAAATTGGCGCACAGTATGTCGATGTGGAATTGCTCAACATGAACAGCCGGATAGTGGCTGGCCATCTCAGCCACCCGATCATCCCAATAGGGCATGCTATGAATGATACCGTTAGATTTAGTGGCGGACGTCAGTCGCCTGGCGGGACGCTCCATTGCGCGTTCGAAGGCGTAACGTAAAATTCGGTCTACACCGCGACGCGTGAAGATACTTTGTTGCAGCACTACCTCGTCATCAGTGTCGGGATATTGTTTCCCCCCTATCGATGAGTACTCGCCCTCAACATTCTCACGCACCACCAGAAAATCGATATCTCCCGGATGCTTGTTTATCAACGGGCAGGGCACACCCTCAAAAAGTCTCACAGGCCGCAAGTTCACGTATTGGTCAAACTCTCTTCTTATCGGAATTAGCAAGCCCCAGAGTGACACATGATCGGGAACGCCCGGAAAACCAACCGCTCCCAAATAGATTGCGTCAAACTCTGCAAGTTGCTCTAAACCATCTTCCGGCATCATCTTCCCGGTCTTAGCATAATGTTCGCAAGACCAATCGAAATGGGTCCATTTAATATCATGGTCAGAACCGTCAAGGGCTGCTTCAAGTGCCCTCATTCCCTCGGGCATCACCTCCCTGCCAATACCATCTCCAGGAATAACTGCAATCTTCAGTGCCATATTTCACTACCGCCTTCTTCTCACTCGTATACTGACAAAAAGTGTGCGGTTATCTGTCTTTTGAGTAAATGATACTTCCGGCTTCTGCGCACAGAACTCTCCTTCGAAACAACAGGGAGTTACAAGTCTTGCGCTTCTCTTTTACAACAGAGAAAAGAAAAAAAGCGGGCCTTAGCCCGCTTGATTAGCACAGTCTGGAAAACGCCTGCTATGAGAGTGAGGTATGCCCTACCGGTTTGAGGGTGACGACCCTTCCTGCCACTCGTAGTAGCCCACCAGCGGAATCATCAGGTGCGCGTAGTCGGAGCCCGGCATCATCACATAGGGCTCTCCGGTGGTGAAATCAGCGCCGAACTTCGCGATAGTCGCAGGATCCTTTGGCATCAGCATCAAATGGGGACCCGACTCGATCCACTGACCCGGTGTGGAATCCGCCTCCTGCAAGACACCCATTTTGGTGTTGTCTTCACCAACATCGCCGTGCAGCATCCAGATAAAGGTGTCTCGCTCCAACATGGGCTTGGTGCCCGCCAGTGCGGCCTGCATCCATTTCATGCCTTCTGCATCACCACAACCCGGCATGGCATCGTGTGCGTCTTTCCAACCGCTTTCGGGGAAAGGTCGGGGATTAAGTCCCAAGCAGGTCCACCCGTTAGTTCCCTCTCGTAGCACCTCGCCCTTGCCGCCAATCACCGTGGCGAAGTCACCAATATAAGCAGGCGCGGCAGAGCTGTAGGCCGCTATTTGCCATTCAGCAGAAGCGTGATCGGTGTTGGCCAATGCTCGCTTGGGTAATGTGAGGGCGGTTTGCATCATGTAGCCGCCATCATCATAAATCTGAAATTTGACGTATTTGCCATTTTCAATGGTCGCAACATGTAACGAATCGCTGACGTTGCCGCCCGCGTGAATCTTGGTTGAAACAAACACGGTGTTGCCGCTGGCCTTGTAATCCACCACCTCGACTTCGAAGTCTGGCCAAAGTTCGAGAATGGGGGTGAACACGTTTTCCATGACCGCATCAGGGCCGTAATAAGTGCCCGCGTAGGGAAGGCTTTTGGGAGCAATCCATTCAACATCGCTTGCCTGAGTTGCCGCCCAAGCCGCCATATCCCCCTGCTGAAAGGCCGTGTAACCCGCCTTGGCAGCCTCGATAATTGCCGTGTCATCAGCAGGCTTCTGACAGGCACTCAAAAAAATACCCGCCAAACACAGTAAAACGATTCTCGTCGATTTTTTCATGTCCCCATCCCTCTCTTTTTCTTGAATTCCTCGATAAGACCAGCCTGACGACTCCCCTCCAAAAAGTCCAGCCGCCACTGAAGGCAATGCGCCGTTGGGAGTGGCCGCCCACCAGACCATAGTTTATGGCTGGCAAGAGGCCTTTCGTCACTTTACTATTCAGGCATCCATAAATGAGCACAGAGAACGTGCCACGAACTCCCGGACTACACACCCATGCTAAATCCCAACGCAGCTGGCTTACTCTCAGATCAGGACGTGATAGATCGTCTCTTTAAGCACATTGACGAGGGCACCACTGATCTGGGGTCAGAGCAATGGAAAGAGCCGGTAGTCAATTACACCAGCCAGGCACGGTTCGATCAGGAGATCGCGCTGCTCCGGCGGCGTCCTATTGTGTTCTGCCCCTCTGCAGCACTTCCCGAAATAGGTAGCTACATCACCCGCACTGCCGCGGGCACGCCGCTATTAGTGGCACGCGGCCGTGACAAACAAGTGCGTGCATTCATTAATGCCTGCCGGCACCGCGGTATGCAGGTAGCGAACGGCGAAGGATGCGCACGGTCTTTTTCATGCCCCTATCACGCATGGACCTATGATCTCGATGGAAGCCTGAAAGGCGTGCCGGGCGCAGATGGCTTCCCGGGTCTCGATCTCGCGGCGAACGGTCTGGTAGAGGTCGCCGCTTGGGAATCAGGCGGGTTGGTTTATGTCATGCAGGAGGCTCAACCGGGATCTCCACTGCCCATAGCCGTCTACGATTTCTTTACTCCCGACCAGGTTCTCTTTCATCAAAGCAAAACCGAGGATTCTGCAAACTGGAAACTCCTTACCGAAACCCTCCTTGAGGGTTATCACATCAAGTCCCTGCACCGGGAAAGCTTTTTCCCCTACGGCTTTGATAACACCAATATCGTCGAAAGCTTTGGAGAAAACTCGCGAGTTATTTACCCCTTTAAGCGCATAGAAAAACTGCGTTCGGTGGAGCGAGACCAGCGAAACATTAGCGGTATGGCTACGCTGGTTTACCTGCTGTTTCCCAACGTCAGTATCGCCGTGCTCTCAAAGCACACCAGCGTAACGATCATCGAACCGATTAGTCCAACCGAAACTCACATGGTGTCTTACCACATCAAACACCGGGATACGGAAAACGCGGTCATTACTCTGGAGGATGCTCGGCGAGACATCGACTTTGTCAATCAATCAGGACAGGCGGAAGACCGAGAGGCCGCTCGCGCAATTCAAGAGACCGTCACCACGCGCGCGAACTCACACCTGACCTTTGGTTATTACGAAAAAGCCATCGTTGCCTTTCATCAGCAGCTTCATCACATGCTGGCCGACCAGGAATGAAGCTCTGCAACTCTGCCGGTTGGGCCTGGTGGTGTGCGTATGTTGGCGGGTTTACAAACAACACTTTGGGGCGCACCCGCCGCAATCTAGTCGTTAGCGTATTAGCGCTGACGATTTTCACCACTGCCTGTTCAAAAAATCCTGATCTCAGTATCGAGAGCTGTCAGCCCGCAGATACCTTTTTAGAAAATGCGACGATTTACACCGCAGACGAGGGATTATGGACCGCAGAAGCCCTTGCGATTCGGGACGGCCGTTTTGTCTTTATTGGCTCTGCCGAGCAAGGCGCCACTTGGCGCTGTGGCGCAGAGACCATTCTTGATCTAAGCGGCGCCTTTGTTTTTCCGGGGTTTACCGATAGCCACCAGCATCTTGAAGGTATCGGACGGCGCACCCGAACCCTGAGTCTTTTTAACAGCAAAAGCCTCGCTGAGACCGTGTCTAAAATAAAAGAATGGGCCGACAGTATTCCGGACGGCGATTGGGTATTGGGCCGAGGCTGGATCGAGCGTGAATGGGAAGATGAGCAGCGATTTCTGACCCGTGAAGATGTCGACGCCTTCACGCTTAACAAACCGCTGTACCTGCCCCGGGCCGACGGCGTTTCCGCACTGGTTAACAGTAAGGCGCTGGCATTGGCCGGAATAAACCGAGGGTCTCCTGATCCAGAGGGGGGGAAATATCAGCGGGATGACAGCGGAGAGCTCACCGGCTATATCATGGGCACTGCGATGGATGCTATCCGTGCCATCCTGCCTGCTGAGACCGATGAGTATCTTCAGGGCAATCTACTGCGAGGCATGCAAGTCAACGTGTCTCGCGGCTGGACCCAAACCCATGACGCCGGCATGTCCTGGCGACAGGTATCTCTTCTAAGAGACCTTCATCAACAAGATAAAATGCTCCACCGGATATACATCGCGGTACCCGTTGAGGAGGCCCCACTACTTTTTGAGCACGGCAAAGAAAAATCTGAGGATGGTTTCTTTGACTTGGCAGCGATCAAGGTCTTTATCGATGGCACCCTTGGCTCCCGCGGCGCTGCTCTCATCGAACCTTATGCCGATGCCGACACCAGGGGCTTTATGGATCGAACGACCCGGGAAGAATTGATGCCCGTGTTAGCGCAAGCATTAGAAGATCGCATTCAGATTATGACCCACGTCATTGGAGACCGGGCCGTCAAAAATGTGTTGGACTGGTATGCCGAGGCGATCGAAGCTAGCCCTTCCAGCGATTGGCCAAAGGAAAATTTGCGCTGGCGATTGGAACACGCCCAGATCATTCAGCCTGAGGATCAAAAGCGCATGGCTGAAATGGGCGTTATTCCCTCTATGCAGCCCAGCCACGCCATTGGAGATCTTAATTTCGCACCAGATCGACTAGGACCCGAGCGACTACAAGTCGCCTATCCTTGGAGATCGCTGGTGGATTTGGGCTTACCCATCCTCGCGGGATCCGATGCTCCCGTCGAAGTGGGAGATCCACGGATCGAATTTTACGCAGCCATTACCCGATCACGCCTCGATGGCACCCGGGACGAAGGCTGGCATCCTGAGTTTGCGGTGTCCCGGGCAGAGGCGCTGAAGATGTTTACCCTCTGGCCTGCCTATGGCGCTTTCCAAGAGGCGGAACGAGGATCAATCTCGGTAGGTAAGCGCGCTGACCTCAGTATCTTTGATACGGATTTTATGGAAGCAGATCCCCAAGCCATTTTGCGGGCAGAGACGATCATGACTCTGGTAGACGGCATGATCATGTATGACGCGCGGTAACTGCACCATCCATAACACCATCCAGTAATAAAGACACGGCAGCCAGAGTTCGAGCGTCTAATCGATCACCGCGACGTAGGTGCAACAGGCGGAAATATGGTTGGTATCGGCAGTCGATCTGTGCCCAGGTGAATAATTACCGCGATTCATTACCCTTAAGGGGTATCCTGTTTCCTGCATCAATTGTCATTATGGGTTCCTAGGTCAAGGAAAGACCGTGGTTTCCTGTTGCAGGACGTAACACAACTCATCGCGACACTCTCTCCTTGTCCTTTTGTCCGAACCTCCGGGTTCCTTCACAAATTCGATAAGGAGAGTCGAATGTCACCATCACATAGTTCAAAAACCCGCTCGGCGCTTAAGTGCACTGTGCTCGGCTTGTTAATGTCCGCAGCATTCCCGAGTATCGCGGGCAGCATCAGCTATCAAGCCGGAGACGGCAACATCATGAAGTACGAGTTTAGCGAGAGTGCCACTCGAGTGAGTATGAATGAAGAAACCTACTTTTTGATTCTTGATGAAAAGACATACTCAGTTTCAAAAGCTGATGGTGAGTGGTCAGTGCTCGAAATAGGGGGTTTCATGGGCGCAATCGGTGCTGCGGCTGTCGATTCACAAGATTTTCATAGTAATCTTGATAGCATTAAAGAGTTGAAAAAGACGGGCCGCAAACAAAAAGTAAAGGGCGTCTTGGGTGAGGTTTATACCTATTTCGACAAGCAGTCTGGAGAGGAGGTGGAAGTTACCCTCACTAAAGATAAAAAGATCGCCAATCTCTCAAAAAAAATGATATCTACTTTTGGGCAAATTTTTGATAACGACGACCGTATGGATGAATTCGAGAGTCCCTATGGAGATCTCGGAGTGCTCATGTGGGAAGGCTCATCAGGGGTGATGAAGTTGTCAGCGTACTCAGACGATAAAGTAAAGGCCTCCCGGTTCGTGTTGCCGGCGGAGCCTATGTCGATTGGCTTTGACCTTGGCAGTATTTCTTCGGGCGGTTCTAAAGAAGTTAGAAATGAGCCAAAGGCGGATGGTGGTCTCGAAGGAATCACAGATGATGCTAATGAGTTGGAAGATGCGCTAGACGCTGTTTCAGATCTGGGAGACTCGGCAGTGAAGGCGTTTGGGAAGCTGTTTGGTAAAGATTAGTTTTACTATGCTTTATCAAGCCATAGAAAACATTTACAAAATGTTTTCTATGGCCTTTTTGTGCCACGTAAGTAGTTTCTAGTTGCTTCTAGTAGCAATGTTCCAAAAAGGTCGTAGGGCTCATGGGGAAACTACAGCGGGTAGAAAACAATAAACCCTATCCTGCCTGGTCATCAATCCATGCAGTAACCTCAGCTTTTAGCAATGCCAATGGCATAGCTCCGTTCATGAGCAGCAGTTCGTGGAACTGTCGAATATCAAAGCTTTCTCCCAGCGCTTCCTCAGCAGCCTCCCGCAGCTCAAGAATGGCGAGTTGGCCGGTTTTGTAGCCCGTCGCTTGGCCCGGCCAGACCGAATAACGCTCAATCTCCCGGGTGACTTCATCTTCCGTCATTCCCGTTTTGGCGAGCATGTAATCGATTGCCTCCTCCCGACTCCAGCGCTTGGCATGGATACCTGTGTCGACCACGAGGCGAACTGCGCGAAACATCTCGGCTTGTAACCTGCCAAGATCACCGAGAGGATCATCGTCGTAAAGACCCATATCGGTTTTTGCAATGCGCTCTGAGTAAAGCGCCCATCCTTCGGTAAATGCATTAAATGGGGAGAGTCTTCGGAGCAGAGGTACATCCTCTATCAGCTGGGACGCCGATAACTGAAAGTGGTGGCCTGGCGACCCCTCATGAATCATCAGCGTAGGGAGCGTCCAGCGCGGATTGTCTGCGGTGTTTTTCTGGTTGATGTAGAACCGACCCGGGCGAGAGCCATCCAAAGCTGGCGAGCTGTAGTAGCCCCCGGCGGAAGAGTCCTGAGCATGGACAGGAACACGCACAATCTCGAGTGGCTGCGGGGGTATGGTGATGAAGAAATCAGCGACCCGCGCCATTACTTTTGCATCAAAGGATTCGAGATAGGCAATCATCTCTTCTCGCCCTGCGTCAGTATTGGCAAACTGCTGTGAGGGGTCCTCCATGACTACCCGCACGCGAGTGGCAATATCCCCATCGGGTATTTGCTGTGTATCCAGAATGGCGTGCATTTCGCCCTCAATACGGACCACTTCCGCAAGACCAATATCGTGGATCTCATCAGGGGTGTAGTCGGTGGTCGTACTGGACCGAAGACGATGTCGGTATATGGCCTCGCCATTGGGAATGCGCCAAATCCCAGCATCGTGATTGGTTTGGGTCGCAAGCTCTTCAAAAAGCGCAATCATGCCCTCGTATCCGGGGATTACCTCGGACGCCACGCGGGTTTGGGCATCCGACACCAATACGGCTTTATCCTCAGCGCTTATCTCGTCGACCTCTGACAAACGGCTAGCGAAATCGGTGACCAGGACATTTTGCGCAGCACCCTCAGAAATAAAGCGACGCATACCCGTCAATGATTTTTCGATCACGAAATCAGGGGGGATGACGCCATGATCCCGATCATCAATGACCCGATCTTTAACCTCTCGAAGGACCCGACCAAATTCAGTCAACCGAGACAGATAGCGATCCGCGCTGCGCCGATCAATGATGGCGTGGGCGTCTGTTAGAAACTCCGGGAGGTTTACCGTCACGCCAGAAATTTGGTTGACCCGGTAGCCGCTGTGCTTCATTTCAGCATCAACCAACCACTCGTCAAAAAACCAGGCGGCAATTTTCCAGCTCAGGAGTTCCTGACCCTTCAGGCCCTCGGGACCATATTTGTCGAGACCTTCCCGTGCATTCCTTAGTTTTTCCAAAGAGCGCTCGTCAGCTTCCTTGGTGTAGTCGGCAAGCTTGCCGCTGTGAAAATCAAGCACAGTATTGTCAATGAGGCCGAGTCGAGTGATTAGCTCCGGCGAATCCATCGCTACCTGAATAGTTACCTTATTGATGTAGTTGTTCACACCAACAGGGGTAAACCAGAACCAAAAGGCCGCGACCGCCACGCCGACACCGGTAGCACCCAACAAACCTAATAAGCCTCTCTTTACAAACCGCACTGATCACCCTCCCTAAAAGCTCTGATCAAAAGCCGGGGAAGAGTATCAATACTGGACCCGCGGAGGCCACGGTCTGTTTAGCGGTTTACTACCGATCAGGAGCCTTTCAATTAGAGGCGATAAGCCCCGTGGCGACAAGGTGATCGAGAAAGCCTTGGGAAGCGCTGGTAATTAAATCCAACACCAACTCAAAACCCGCATCACCACCGTAATATGGATCGGGGACGTCGAGTGGCGAATCTGATTCACCAAATGCCAACAATCGGTGTATCTCACCCCGTCCGTCCACAGGTTTTAATGCCTCTAGATCGTCAACGTTATTGCCATCCATGGCGATAACAAAATCAAAGTGATAGAAATCAGTATCCTTTACCTGACGCGCGCGCAGACCAGAAAGGTCAACGCCGCGATTTGCCGCTGCCAACGTCGCCCTCCCATCGGGCGACTTGCCCGCATGCCAGCCGGCCGTGCCGGCAGAGTCGATCCTGACTTGGTTTGCGAGCCCTCGCTCCTGACAGATAGATCGAAACACACCCTCTGCTGTCGGCGAACGACAGATATTGCCCAAACAAACAAAAAGCACTGAAACCATCCGACTCCCTATGACCGATCGCGGCAGATTAAAAATTTAAAGGCCTCAATCAAGAGACTAACAGCCCCGGGGAAAGAGGTCGCGACCCTCTCGTTATTTTTGGTTAAGCTGGCCTACAGACCCACAGAGAAAACCACCATGTCGCAGATATTCAAGCTAACCACCTGTTTAATTGCAGCCGCAGCGCTTTATCTTGTCAGCCCAATCGGACTGGCAGAGACGACCGCTATCGAGGCTGACAAGCTGTCAAGTATCGTTCAGACCCTCGCGTCAGATGCCTTCGAAGGGAGAGCACCCGGGACCCCCGGAGAAGACAAGACGGTGGAATTTCTCATTAAGGAGATGACAGATCTAGGGATAGCCCCCGGAGGCGAAGACAATGCCTGGACACAAGCCGTCCCTATGATGAGGACCGTCGTGGCGTCACCCATCAGTATGACTGTTGATAGCCCCTTCGGTCCCATGGCGCTCGAGCAAGGGATTTCGGTATCAATCGATACTGCATCACCGCTTGAACAGGTAATTGCCAACGATATTCCTGTGGTCTTCGTTGGTTTTGGTGCCGATGCTCCCGAGCAACAGTGGGATGACTATGGAGACACTGACTTGTCTGGCAAGGTCGCACTGTTCTTGGTGAACGATCCGGATTTCGCCGCGGGCCCCGATGAACCTGTTGCGGGTAAATTTGGCAAACGGCGAATGACCTATTACGGCCGGTGGACTTATAAGTACGAGGAGGCTGCGAGGCGCGGAGCAATCGGGGCTCTGGTGATTCATGAAACGGAAGCTGCCGGCTATGGCTGGAGCGTTGCCGCCGCCGGAGCGGGTGAGAATGTGACCCTAGCCAATCAGGGCGATTCATCGTCCCTCTCCTTTCAAGGCTGGCTGCACAATGACGCCGCGACAGACCTACTTGCGCGGGCAGGCCACGATCTCAATGAATTGCGGACTCTTGCCAGACATGAAGATTTCACGGCCTTTGAATTAGAAGATGTCAGTCTCTCGGTTGATCTGGACATAGCAATCACTCGCTTTGACAGTCATAACGTCCTGGGTCTGTTGCCCGGGAAAACACGTCCCGACGAAGTCATCATGGTATCGGCCCACTGGGACGCCTATGGCATCGGCGCTCCCGACGAACTCGGTCGAACTGTCCGAGCCGGTGCCAACGATGATGCACTGGGCAGTGCCGGCGTGCTGGAGATAGCGCGGGTATTAAAGGCGAGAGGTCCGCTCGAGCGCAGCGTTCTGTTTGCTTTTTGGACAGCAGAGGAAGCAGGACTCGTCGGCTCTGAAGCCTACTCCAGTAATCCTGTGTTTCCGCTGGAGACCACAGTTGCGAACTTTACCCTTGATATTCTCCAGACGGCAGGGGCAGCCAAGGATGTCATTCTGGTGGGCAAAGGCCAGAGCGAATTGGAAGATGATCTGGCGAGGCTCGCCCAGAAACAAGGGCGGTATGTGACAGAGGAAAATCTGCCAGAGAATGGCCTGTTTTATCGCGCGGATCATTTCTCTATGGCACGAGTCGGTGTCCCTGTGCTGCTGATCATGGGTATTGCAGGCGGGGCAGATTTAATCGAAGGCGGACGCACCGCCGGCAACCAGTGGATCGCTGACTACGTCGGCAAGTGCTACCACAAGCCCTGTGATGCGTGGTCACCAGATTGGGATCTGACAGGGGCAGTGCAGGATGTTGACCTCATCCTCATGCTAGTGAATGAGCTTGCCGACTCAACCCGTTGGCCAGAATGGAAATCGGGCTCAGAGTTCAAATCGATCAGAGATCAGTCCGCTTCTGCGAGGCAAGCTGCAGCTCTCGATCAAACTTAGATAGGAAACTCCAATCCATCACGAATGAATAAGGAAAGCGAGAAAACCTTTATCTAGGTGTTTTCCTTGTGATACCAATCAAAGAGCTTGGTCGAACAGAATCGTGATAAGGACATCTTGGAAATATTCCGGGTTTTCCATATGCGGAAGATGACCCGACTCCGGGATCATATACTCATGACGTTTGGGCAGTACCCGCTCAAGCTTGTCGGCAAAGTCCGCGTACACGACTACCGTATCGCTATCACCCCAGATCGTTGTCACAGGTATGGCTGATGTCTGTAGCTCCGCATGAATGCGATCAAGCTCAGTAGAGTCGTGATGTTTCCGGGTTGATATAAGCGCTCTGGCAAACCCCTTGTGCATGAGGAGATCTTCGTATTTGTCAGCCCAGTCCGGGAAACGATCAGGATATTTAAAATCCGCGAGCTGGCCCTCGGGCAATTCGGGATAGGTCGCAATCAGCGCGTCGATCTCTGCCTGTTCGACGGTGGTATCGGGTGATCGCACCACATCACGAAAGCCCGATGATGCAACATAGATCAGAGCACTGACCCTTTTAGGAGCTTGCCCTGCGAGCTGGCTGATCACCCGACCGCCATTGGATAATCCGATAAAGGTCCCTCGCTCAAGGTCAAGGTGATCCATAAGCTCGAGCACCTGAGTAGCAAACAACTTATCGGTGTAGTGGACATCAGGATTATCAGAAAATCCACGTCCGTAAAGGTCGAGCATCACCACGCAACGCTGCTTTTTCTCAAGAAAATCAAAAGTTGGATTCCAGATATACGAGGGAACGGAAAAGCCATGCACCAGCACTATCGGCTCGTCACAATCTGAAATGTTCGTCGTGCGGTAATACGTGTAGCCCTGAGTAAGCTCGACAAAACTTGCCCCCTCGGCCAAATTCAGGCTCGCTCTGAACTCTGCATCTTTGTTGATCGTTTCGTAATCTTTAGCATGCACGGGCACCGCAAAAGAAATAGCGAGTAACGTCCACGAGATGAATGCAAAAATTAAACGCAGAGATGTCGTCATTAGATGGTCTCTTGAGCGAGTGACTTGTAAAATAGCTATCAGAGCAAAAGCGCCCTAGCACAAAAGAATACATCAGACCCCGAGAGACTGTAACGATGGCGAAATCGACACCACGCATCATCATTATCGGAGCAGGTATGGCCGGCATCCTCGCCGGCATAAAGCTCAAGTCAGCGGGTATTGAAAATTTCACGATCTACGAAAAAGCGAGTCAGATTGGCGGCACCTGGCGAGAAAATACTTACCCGGGTCTCACCTGCGATGTGCCCTCTCATCACTACACCTATTCCTTCGAACGAAATCCCAGATGGACACGCCACCTACCACCCGGACCCGAGGTGCAGGCCTATTTTGTAGGTGTCTTTGAGAAATACGAGCTTACTGCCCATACCTGCTTCAATGAAGAGGCCATCAGCGCGCACTACCATGGAGGCCTGTGGCACCTCACCTTTGCCTCAGGTAAGACCGATGAGGCCACTGTCCTCATTATGGCGAGTGGGGTTCTGCATCATCCCAAACTGCCAGACATCCCGGGTTTAGACAGCTTCGAGGGGGCTCTTTTTCATACAGCCCGATGGGATCACACCGTTGATCTCTCAACGAGTAGAGTGGGTGTCGTGGGGAATGGTTCAACCGGCGTGCAGATTGTGTCAGCCCTCGCAGGTAAAGTGCCCGCGCTATTCCACTTTCAGCGTACAGCCCAATGGATCATGCCTGTGGAAAACGGCCACTTTAGCGAGGCCGAGCAGCTCTCTTTTGAAGATCCCGAGACCCTGCGCGCAGCCATGAATATGCCTGAATATCTGGCATCCGTGGAAGCCTATACCCAAGCGTTAATCGATGAGTCTTCGGAGGGTGCCAAGTCACTGGGTGATGCCTGTCGCGCCAATCTTGAACAAAGCGTGCTTGACCCGGTATTGAAGAAAAAGCTGACCCCCTCGCATCAACCTTTGTGCAAACGACTCATTTTCTCGCCTGACTACTATCAAGCTATTCAACACCCCAGCGCTCACCTGGTAACAGAATCTATTGAACGCATCGAAGCGACTGGTATACGAACCGCGGATGGTGTCCTTCACGAGCTGGACGTAATCGCGCTCGCGACGGGGTTCGACGCCCGCGCCTTTATGCGACCCATGACCATTACCGGACGAGGGGGCACAAACCTCGACACACTCTGGCACGACTACCCTAAAGCCTATTACGCTATCTCGATGCCGGATATGCCCAACTTGTTCATGTTAAATGGACCCAATGGGCCCGTAGGCAACTTCTCACTCATCGATATATCAGAGCACCAGTGGAACTACATTTGGCAGCTGATGGAGCCTGTTCTCTCGGGCGAAATATCAGAAGTCTGCTGTACCCGTGATGCACTGGAAGCCTATGAGGAAAAACGAAGCGAGGCGGCCAAACAGACCGTCTGGTTTAAGGGGGGGTGTCAGAGCTGGTATTTGGATAGCCGGGGAATACCGGCGAGCTGGCCCTGGACGTATGGCGACTTCACGGCAGCGATGGCGCGCCCGGACTGGACCCAGTTTGAGACGGTTGCAACCGGCTGATCGCTACCCTTTACTATGCGAAGAGCTCGCTAGGTCTTTGAGCATTTCCTCGCGCATGACAAATTTCTGAATTTTCCCCGTAACGGTCATCGGATACTCGTCCACAAACTTTATAAAGCGCGGAATCTTGAAGTGGGTGATCTTGTCTTTGCAGAATGCCTTCAATTCTTCTTCGGACATTGTCTGCCCTGCATTGAGCTGAACCCAGGCACAGACCTCTTCTCCCATCTTGTCATCAGGAATGCCAAACACTTGCACCTCGGATATCGCCGGGTGCTGATAGAGAAACTCCTCTATTTCCCGGGGATAAACGTTTTCTCCCCCACGGATGATCATGTCTTTTATACGGCCGACAATTCGTACGTAACCGGCTTCATCCATAGTGGCCAGATCTCCCGAATGTAACCATCCAGACTTGTCTATGGTTTCCGCTGTTCGCTCAGGATCATTCCAATAGCCCTGCATCACCGAATAGCCGCGGGTGCATATCTCTCCCTTTTCACCCACGGGAACCACATGGCCCTCTTCATCCACGATCTTGACCTCCGCCCAGGGCATTGCGCGACCAACGGTCTCCGTGCGTCGTTCAAGGGAGTCATTGGGTAAGGTCATATTATTAATCGGACTCAGTTCGGTCTGGCCATAAGCGATCAGAATATCTTCCATGTGCATTTCAGCGAGAACCCGCTTCATGACTTCCACCGGGCAAGGGGCACCAGCCATGATCCCGGTTCTGAGTGACGAGAGGTCAAACTGAGAGAAGTCCGGGTGATCAAGCTCGGTAATAAACATGGTCGGCACACCGTGTAACGCCGTGCACTTTTCTTGTTGTACGGTTTTTAATGTTTCCAGAGGATCAAAGGCAGCACTTGGAAATACCATGGTTGCCCCATGGGCGACGCACGCGAGCACCGACAACACCATACCGAAGCAGTGATACAAGGGAACCGGAATGCAAAGCCGGTCTTCGTTACTAAGGCCCATCGCGGCGCCGGTCAGATAGCCATTGTTGAGTATGTTGCAATGAGAAAGGGTGGCACCCTTGGGATTACCAGTCGTCCCACTGGTGAACTGTATATTGATGGCGTCGTCCGGCTTCAACTCGGCTTGAAGCTGTTTTAGTCGCTTCTTTTCTTTGTCACCGCCCATGCTGCAGACGGTGGCAAAATTAAACATCCCCGGAGTGGCCTCATCACCCATCCTGATTACCTGACGAAGATGGGGTAATGCTTTCGATTTCAACTCGCCTGGCTTGCTGTTTGCCAGTTCGGGAGCGAGATGGTTGAGCATATCCAGATAGGCGCTGGTTTTAAAATGCTCGGCGGTAATCAGCATGCTGCACTCAACCTTGTTGAGCGCAAATTCGAGTTCGTAGGTGCGGTATGCGGGATTGATGCACACCATGATCGCCCCAATTTTGGCGGTGGCCAATTGCACCATTACCCATTCGTAGCTATTGGGCCCCCAGATGCCGACTCGATCTCCCGGTTCAACCCCGAGGGCTAGCAGTCCAGCGGCAAGATCATTAACCTGCTGTGCTAACTCCTGATAGGTCCAGCGAATATCCTGGTGACGAACGACAAGCGCGTCGGTGGTTGGAAACTGGGCGCAGATCCGATCGAAGTAAACCCCAATCGTTTCGTAGATAATCTGTTCGTCGGAGGTGCCGCAGTAGTAGCTGTGGGCTAAAGGCTTCATTAACAACTCTTTTATATTTATTGAAGGAGCAAGGGCTGAACCTCACGGGCAAATCGGTGCAGATCCTCGAGATAATGAGGAAACGTCAGCATCGCGAGATCGACACCCAGCCGGTTGGCCTCCCTCAGCTGTTCTGCCACATCTTCAGCCGTTCCGTGTACATGCACGCCACCGCCCGAGGCTGCCAGCATATCTGAGGTAAAGGCATCGAAAGAACCACTCCCCGCTGTTAAGTCGTGTAGCCAATTTGCTGTGGCAACCTCATCTTTCTTTTCGATGATGGCGTGCAACTGGTCCTCGGCCTGATCTCTCGAGTCTCCCCAGAGCACAAAGGGAAAGATGGCGGTACGGACCTCGCGATGATGCGCTTCAGCCCGTGTATTAATATCGTTAATAATAGTGGCGACATCCGGTATCGACGGAGTTGAGATAAATGCCCAATCGCACAATCTCGCGGTCATCGCCTTGGCATCCTCGGACGCACCGGCGTTGGCGATTTGTGGGGGCACATCAGGAATTGGCGAGGCCTGTCCACCCTTCACGTGATACCAGTCACTGGTGTAGTCAAAGGGCTGGCCTGCCTCTGACCAAAGTCCCTGAAGGATCTCAATAAAAGCGGCTGTCCTGTCGTATCGCCGAGCATGATCCTCTAACTCAATTCCCATCATGCCGAACTCGCGCTCACTCCACCCCGAAACCACATTCAAGCCCCAGCGGTTGCCGCTAATATGCGCCAGGGTCGCGCCCATCTTGGCAATCACAAAGGGGTGGAATAAGGGAACGTGCACCGTTGAAAAAATATTGATGCGACTTGTCGCGCGGAGCAAGGCCGACGCCCAGGTTGTTGTCTCGAGAGACGTACCGAGAAAATTGGTTTCGCCACCAAATCCGCGCCAGCGGGATACCGGAAAAAGGTATTCAAAATCGTATTGCTCTGCAGCGAGCGCAATTGCCTCATTAGAAGCATAGGTCCACTGGTCCTGCGCGACGTCGTGGGTCGAGATCGAAGGCATGTTTGAGCAATTGGGCATAAACAAGCCAAGGGACAGCCGCCGCTGAGCCATTTAAAAGTACCCCTAACTAACCAGAATGTAATGACACTGGGAGTGAAGAAAATCCACGAAATAAAAAGGCTTGTCGCTGCTCCGCACCGTTGATATCCACCACAAAGTCGGGAAAGTGAGTAAACAACTCCTCCAAAAAAACCTTACCTTCAAGGCGGGCAAGTGCAGCACCGACGCAGTAATGAATACCGCCGCCGAAGGTAAGTGGCTTTTGCTCTCGCGGCGAAATATCAAACATCTCGGGCCGATCGAAGACAGCTGCATCCCGATTCGCGGCCGCAACAATAGTCAGCACTCGATCCCCTTCAGGAATCTCAACACCGGCAATAGCCTGTGGGCTCAAGGCGGTACGGTAAGTCGCCTGAAGCGATGACTCGTATCGAAGAATTTCCTCGGTGGCAGCCTCAGCAAGCGAGTGATCTGCCGCCAGCTTGTTCCTCTGGTCTTCATGACTCCCCAACAAATACATGCCATTACCAATCATGTGTGCGGTGGTCTCGAAGCCAGCACCGAACAGCCCTATCACCGAAGTAGTTAATTCTTCCTGAGTTAGGGCGTCTTCGCCCTCACCTGCCTGCACCATGGCTGTCGTGAGATCGTCTTTCGGTGATTTTCGACGACGCTCAAAGAGTTCATCAAAAAAATCGGTGAGAAAATCCATCTGGCGGTTAGCCAGAGCGAGCTCTTCTTGCGCGAGCGCGCGAGTCTCAAAAACAGGGAAGGTATCGGCAACTGCCTGATTAAGCTGAAGTAGCAGCTCTTCGGAAAACTCATCCTCTTCCAAGCCCAACATGTCACACATCACAAGGGTGGGAAACAAATAAGCAAAGCGGGTAATAAAATTGCTGTCCGAGCCTTCTGAGAACCTTATTAGCTGAGCCTTCGCCAGCTCACGGATGCGGGGCTCCATTTCTCGAATTCGCTTGAGAGACAGCGCGCTGGCCACCAAATTTCTTACTCGAGTATGTTGTGGTGGGTCTTGCATCACAAAAACACGAGACAGCCAGGCGTAAGAGGACTGGGCAAGCACATCGAAATCATCGTCATAGAAAAGGCGGATATTTCGGACAAAGTCACCCTGACCGAATCCCTTGTCTGTCAAGACATGACGATTATCCGCGTAGCGAGTTACCACCCAGAAACCAAGATCCGACCGGTGGATCGGATCGTGCTCTCTTAGATGGGAAAAATAAGGGTATGGGTCCCGAAGTAGATCGGGACACATGGGGTCAAAGTTATATTCCGTGCCTATCACGACTAACTCTTGACCCCCGTTTTATTCCCGCCGTCGTCTAGAACTGAACGCCCAGAGTGATGCCATAAGTCCGTGGCGGGAGTACCGAACCAACTCGCAGTGAGTCATACAACGGTGCCGTAATGATGTTATTGGAAATCACTTCCTCATCACTCAAATTACGGCCCCACACACTGACATGCCATCGCTCGTTGAAGGTGTAGTCAACACTTGCGTTGAACTGCTCGTAGGCGTCCTGATATGCATCGGTACGATTCCACTCGGTGAAGTAAACATCATCCTGATAATAGGCCTCACCACGCAGCCGCAAAACGCCGTTACCGAGCTGACTTTCCCAGTTGATACCGAGCTTGGCAGTGCTCTCGGGGGCATTCGGAAGCGTATTACCGCTTAAGTCGGTGATGGCAAAACCATTGGCATAATCGCCGTTAAAGAACTCCTGATACTCGGCGTTCAAATAGGTCAGGTAGAAATCGATCGAGAAACCGCTACCGAGTTTACCTTCCATCTCGAGCTCGAGACCGTAGTTCTCAGCTTCTGCCGCGTTAATCGTTGATACCGTACTGGTTTCATCAACAAAGGAGATCTGCAGATCAGCATAATCGTAGAAGAAGGCTGCTACTGAATAGTTAAAGGTGCCCGCACCGTTGCTTCCCTTCAACCCCACTTCGAACGCGTCCACGGTCTCGGGATCTAGGGCCGGGCTTAAGCTTCCCGTATTGATCACTCCCGACTTGAATGCCTCGGTATAGGTGCCGTAGAGCATTAATGTGTCACTCGGTGTGTACTGAATGGTCACCCGTGGAGTAACGTCATTCCAGCTCGCACGCTGATCGGTCGGCACGTTTAGCTGAATAGCATCGAAGATAAACGATCCCGTGCCAGCTCGTTCTTCGTAGTTGTAGCGAAGCCCGCCAATGATTGCCAGCTGATCACTCAATCGGAAAGTTGCTTCCGCGTAAACGCCCCACGCTTCTATATCAACATCCCCATCCTGCAAGTAATTTCCGCTGTTAATGAAATCACCGACCGGCGTACCACAAAGATCAGGGGCTAAAACAATGCAGATATTGGTCATCGGCACTTTGACTTCACCATAGAGCTCCTCATCGAAGTACATTACCCCGGCGATCACATCCAAGCGGTCGGTGCTGTAATTCAAAATAAATTCTTGACCAAAGGAATCGCTCTCTTCGGTGTAGTTGTTTTGCCCATAGAGGTTTACGTCGGTGGAATCCAGGTCATCACGCAAAAAGCGCTCCATGCTTTGAACTGAGGTAATCGAGCGAACGCTCAGGCTATCAGACAGCTCCCAATTTAAGGTCAGGTTGGCGAGCTGGCCCTCT
>CAJXMD010000037.1 GCA_913056165.1 uncultured Halieaceae bacterium | reverse complement strand
GCAGGAGACTATGACAAGGTGTTTGATACCCTGGATGTCTGGTTTGACTCGGGTGTTACCCATGCCTGTGTGCTGCGCCAGCGAGACGGCCTCGCTGCGCCGGCGGATCTCTATCTCGAGGGATCCGATCAGCACCGCGGCTGGTTTCAGTCCTCCCTGTTAACCGGTATCGGCGCCTACGGCGAGGCGCCGTATCGCTCGGTACTGACCCATGGCTTTACGGTCGATGGCGAGGGCAGAAAGATGTCCAAGTCGGTCGGCAACATCATCTCTGCAAAGAAAGCAATGAACGACATGGGGGCCGATATCTTGCGACTGTGGGTCGCCTCTTCTGATTACCGAAACGAAATCGCGGCGTCGGATGAGATCTTCAAGCGGACCGGTGACGCCTATCGGCGAATCCGTAACACCAGTCGTTTTCTGTTGGCTAACTTAAATGGATTTGATCCGGCGTCTCACGCGGTGGCCGACGAGGCGCTATTGCCTTTGGACCGCTGGATTTGTGGTCGTGCAGCAGAGCTTCAGAGAGAGTTGATTACCAGCTACAGCACCTACCAGTTTCATCAGGTATTCCATAAAGTACACAACTTTTGCGGGGGTGAGCTGGGCGGCTTTTATCTCGACATTATTAAAGACCGTCAGTACACCACCCAAGCTGACAGCCATCCCCGACGCTCGGCGCAAACGGCCCTTTGGCACCTTGCTGAAACTCTTTGTCGCTGGATCGCGCCCATCCTGAGTTTTACCGCGGAGGAAATTTGGGAAAATCTGCCCGGTGAGCGTGCCGCGTCCGTTTTTCTGGCCGAGTGGGTCGAAAATCTTCCCGAGGGAAGCGCAGATGGGGAGTTTGACGATGGTCTCTGGCGCACTCTGTTGGAGGTTCGCCAAGAAGTGAATCGGGCTATGGAAACCAAGCGGGCTGCGGGGGAGTTAAAGGGTAGCCTTGACGCCGATGTTGAGCTGTATGCGTCTTCCGAGCTCGCAGCTATGTTGAAATCGCTCGGGGACGAGCTTCGCTTTGTTCTTATTACCTCTGAGGCAACGGTGTTTTCCATTGCAGATGCCCCGGAGGAATCTCTGGAGGGAGAGAACCCTGACCTGCGGGTCCGGGTAGTCCTGTCTTCGGCTGATAAATGTGAACGCTGCTGGCATCGGCGAGTTGATGTGGGGGCACACGCAGCCCACCCAACCCTGTGTGGGCGGTGTGTCACCAACGTTGAGGGTGATGGAGAAGTCCGGCGTTATGCCTGAGGGCGCAGGTTTACTCTCTCGTCAGGCCTTGTGGGCCTACGCATTGGCATTGGGAGTGATTGTCCTTGACCAGTGGACGAAAAACCTGGCGTCGTCACATCTCAGCTATCGATCTCCGGTTGAGCTCGCGGTCTGGTTTGACCTGACCTTGGCGCACAATACGGGGGCCGCTTTCAGTTTTTTGGCCGGAGCGGGGGGGTGGCAGCGCTGGTTTTTTACCGCGGTTGCCGCAATCGTCAGCCTCGTCATTATTGTGTGGGTATCGCGACTGCCGCGACAGCGTTTGGGGTTGTGTCTTGCTTTGGGCCTGGTGCTTGGTGGTGGGCTCGGGAACCTGATTGATCGGCTGACCCTTGGTTATGTGGTTGATTTTATATCGCTCCATTACCGCGATTGGTATTGGCCAGCGTTCAATATTGCCGACTCAACCATAACCCTCGGCGCTGTCTTTTTGGTGATCGACAGTTTTCGAACCGACAGTGCTCGGTAATACAGTCTCTACAGGCAGTGAAATGAATGATTTGGTAATCAGTGAAAACACGCGGGTGACGCTTAATTTTGCGCTAAGTCTCGAAGATGGATCGATGGTTGATTCAAATCTGGAGCAAGCCGCCGTTACCTTTTCGGTTGGCGATGGGTCCTTGCTACCTGGCTTTGAGCGCGCCTTATTTGGTCTTAAAGCAGGGGATGAAGCGGAATTCACGATTCCCCCTGAGCAGGGTTTCGGTCAGCCAAACGAGCACAATATTCAGGTAGTTAAGCGGGACCAGTTTGAGCCTGACATTACACTGGAAGTCGGCATGATGTTCTCCTTCGCCGATGCGGCCGGTGGAGAGCTGCCCGGCGTGGTCACGGATTTCGATGAGTCCGAGGTCACTGTTGACTTCAATCACCCGCTAGCGGGACGAACGTTGGGCTTCCATGTGGTGATACACGACGTTGAGGCAGCTGAGTTACACTAGGCCGGCTTGGTCAAAGGACTTTGTCTCAATGGCTGTGATAGAGATGCATAATTCGTGGACGTAATACTGGCGAATCCCCGCGGCTTTTGCGCCGGCGTTGACCGTGCGATTGATATTGTCAACCGCGCCCTTGAGGTGTTTGGTCAACCGATTTATGTGCGGCACGAAGTAGTTCACAATAAATTTGTGGTAGACGACTTGCGTGACCGTGGCGCGATTTTTGTCGAGGAACTCAATGAAGTTCCTGACGACGCCATTGTGATTTTCAGTGCCCACGGCGTATCCAAGGCCGTACAGCATGAGGCCTCCAGCCGTGGCCTGCGGGTATTTGACGCGACTTGCCCCCTGGTCACCAAGGTGCACGTAGAGGTGGCGGCATTCAGCGGCGCGGGGCGCGAATGTATTTTGATCGGGCATGAGGGTCACCCCGAGGTGGAGGGGACTATGGGTCAATACGACACCTCGGCGGGTGGACAGATCTACCTGGTGGAAGATGAACAGCAGGCTGCATCGCTGCAGGTGAAAGACCCGGATAATCTTGCTTACGTCACCCAAACCACGCTCTCTGTTGACGACACAGCCAAGGTGATCGATGCCTTACGAGAACGATTCCCCAACATTGCGGGCCCTCGGAAAGACGATATTTGCTACGCGACGCAGAATCGTCAGGATGCAGTCAAGATGCTGGCAGAAAAAGCCGATGTGGTGTTGGTTGTGGGGTCTCCCAATAGCTCGAATTCCAATCGGCTTCGGGAGCTCGCGGAGCGATGTGGTGCCAGTGCCTATTTGATTGACGATGCCAGTAAGATAGACCCGGCGTGGATCTCCAAGGGGCGCTCCGTTGGTGTGACCGCCGGCGCGTCGGCGCCAGAACTTTTGGTTGAGGGCGTCGTGGACGCTCTTCGTGATGCGGGGGCCGATGTCGTCAATTCTCTCGATGGCCGCCCCGAAAACATTACCTTTTCCCTCCCCAAAGAACTGCGAATTCCAGCCAAAAATCTCTAGTGGTAGCGGGGGATTGATCCCGCCCGTTTCAGCGCTGGAGACAGGGCTGCCGGCCTGACAGGCTACTCCGATGACAGCGAGATACTCTCTGCAACTGGCCAGTGCGCGGGTCTTACCGGTCTGGCGTATGGCTCGGTGATTTGTGCCCACGCCCTGTAAATCTCAGAGGTGTCACCCTATTGGAGCTTCTGGTGGTGCTTGCTATTTTTGCCACGCTGCTCACTGTTGGAGCGCCCAGCTTTGCTGGCAAAGTGGGCGAGTGGCGCAGTCGAGCCCAAGCACTGCGACTTCTCTCGGCAATCAATCTTGCCCGCTCGCGGGCCATCGGGCATGACAGCACGGTGACGCTCTGTCCCGGACATCCCGCGACCAAATCCTGTAGCGGTCTTTACTCGGATGGGTTTTATCTCACTGATGGGGTGGGGGGTGTTGTGCAGCACTACCCCCCTAGACAGCAAATCGCTGTCTGGAACAGCGCGGGCACTCGCGAGGAGGGTAGGTCCTTGAGCTGGCGGGGCGACGGGTGGGGCAGTCGGAATATGAGTTGGCTCTTTTGTCCCCTGGGAGGCGGGACGCACTGGGCGGTGGTGGTCAACCGTCTGGGTCGCCCACGCGTGGTGCAGGACTGGGGAGTGTGTCCGCCTTAGTCGTCCAAGCCAAGTTTTTTCAGTCAATAGCTTTAACGGCGGAAGATGATACCGGGTAGTTCTGCGGTTGTGCTCTCAGTCCAGCGATGCGTCACCAGTGCCTAGCCCAGAGTTTGTCTGCCGGTTTCTGGGAGATAGCCTTTGAGGTCGTTATCAACAAGGTTCAGTTGATCCTCGTCAACTCTGCTGTTTACGCTGATCTTGTCGCTGCTGTCCTCGATGGGCTACTGATGATGGAGGCAAGTCTAAATCCATGATGTCAGATTCATCTGTCATGGTAAGACTGTATGGATGCTAATCCTGTTCTGTTTTTATCTTCGTTGGATGGCATGCGCCAAGCGTCACAGCGAGTACAATGGGTTAGGGTGCTGCCAGTGTCGTAGGGCGGCGGGTTGGGTTGCCAACTAGGAAATGTCACATGCAAATAGTCATGGCTCAAATCAACACCCTCGTTGGGGATTGGTCGGGGAATAAGGAGAAGGTTCTTGCCGTCTGCCGAGAGACCGCAGTCCTCAACCCTGAGGCGATTGTGGTATTTCCCGAGTTGACCCTGACTGGCTATCCACCTGAGGACCTGCTTCTGCGGCCCAGTGTAGGAGAGCACACAGGCTTGACGCTTGCCGAGTTGTGCACCTCGCTACCGCCAACGCTTCATGTGATTGTCGGCTATCCGCGTTTATCCTCTGGCGATCTATATAACGCGGCAGGCGTTATTCACCAGGGCCAACTCATTGCGGAGTATTACAAACACTGTCTCCCCAATTATCAGGTATTCGACGAGAAACGATACTTTACTGCCGGTCACGAACCCTGTGTGGTAGACATTTTAGGGATCCCCATGGGCATGACGATTTGTGAGGACATATGGGATCCAGCCCCCGCCACGCGAGCCGCTGCTGCGGGAGCGCAGGTGCTGATCAACCTCAATGCCTCGCCATTTCATCAGGGTAAGCGCCAGGAGCGACAAACATTGGTTGCGGAGCGGGCCCGTGAAAATAAGCTGGCGATTATTTACGTCAATCAGGTTGGCGCTCAGGATGAGCTCGTTTTTGATGGTGGCTCCTTTGCGGTGAACGCCTCTGGCGAAGTGGCCGCGGTGGCTCCTGACTTTGTCGAGAGCGCCCTCAGTGTCGAGGTGGAAAACCGAGTTACTCCGACCATAGTGCCGCAATCCCTGCCGAGCCCATTGGACGACTTGGCTGCAGTGTGGCAGGCGCTGGTGGTGGGAGTCAGGGACTATGTCAATAAAAATGGCTTTCCTGGTGTCGTTCTGGGTTTGTCGGGAGGCATCGATTCCGCCGTGACTCTCGCGGTGGCAGTGGATGCGCTGGGGCCGGAGCGGGTGCAAGCTATCATGATGCCCTTTCGTTACACCGCCTCAATGTCACTTGAGGATGCGGAGGCTCAGGCTACCACGCTGGGCGTGACCTATTCGGTCATTTCAATTGAGCCCCTTTATGACGCCTTTGTTGGGTCACTCGCTCCCGAATTTGAGGGTCTGCCTGCGAACATTACCGAGGAAAATCTTCAGGCCCGATGCCGCGGCGTGCTGCTGATGTCAGTGTCAAACAAGAAAAACGCTTTGGTATTAACCACCGGTAACAAAAGCGAGCTGGCGGTTGGCTATTCCACGCTTTACGGGGATATGGCGGGGGGCTTTGACGTCCTCAAAGATTGCCCGAAAATGCTGGTATACGCGCTAGCCAACTACCGAAATACCCTTGGGGCATGTATCCCTGAGCGCGTGATAACCAGGCCGCCCTCAGCCGAACTGGCTCCTGATCAAAAAGACGAAGACAGCTTGCCTCCTTACGATATTTTGGATGCCATTATCGAGCACTACGTTGAACAAGACCGATCTGTCGCCGATATCATCGCGCTTGGGTTCTCTGAGGAGGATGTAAGGCGAGTTGTTCGTCTTGTCGATCTCAACGAGTACAAGAGGCGTCAGGCGCCGGTTGGTGTCCGCATTACCCAGCGGGGCTTTGGCCGTGACCGACGTTACCCCATTACCTGGGCGTGGCGTCAATCCTAGAGCGAGCGGGGACGACGCTAGCTTTTGGGTCGGTAGTTAAACTGGGGTGGTTTGGGGGGATCAAACAGGCCAAACGTCATCTTGTTGACGAACGACCGGTGAAGTCCGTCTAGGTCATAGACACTGCGAAATTGCCCGTTCTGATCCAGCAGGGGATGAGCCGGATGGTTCTCCCGCAATACGTCTATCGAATCAACTGCCAAGTCATCAAGGCCCAACAAGAGATAAGCTTGAGCCATGATAGCGAGTCCGTCAGCGACTGAGGGCGTCTGCTGCATGTGCTCGACGACATAGCGGCCTCGATTGAGTGCTGCCATGTAAGCCCCGCGTCTGAAGTAGTAGTTGGCGACGTGAATTTCATGGCGGGCAATCATGTTACGCATATGAACCATTCGCGCCCGGGCATCCGGGGCGTAAGCGCTGTCGGGGAAACGGGCCAGGAGCTGGGCGAATTCAGCGAATGCCTGTTTGATGTGAGAAATATCCCGTTTGGTATCGTCTGTTGGCACGAACTTGGAGAGAAAGTCACCTTCCATGTCGAAGGATGCAAGACCCTTCATGTAGTAGGCATAGTCAACACTGGGGTGCTGGGGATGGAGGCGGATGAATCGGTCGGCCGCTTCGATGCTTGCCTCGAATTCATAAGCGCCGTAGTGCGCATAGACGAGCTCTAGCTGTGCCTGCTCGGCATACCTCCCAAAGGGATATCGACTCTCCAGTAGCTGAAGGGTGCGAATGGCCATATCGAAATTCTCGTTTTCCAGGTGCCTTTGGGCATCAAAATAAATTTGCTGCTCACCGGAATCTGCTATTTCAATGTCATCGCCACCAAACCAGGAACAGGCTGATATCATGGCTAGTAACATCAAGGTGCTGATGAGGCGTGCTGGTTTTGACAGAAACATGCTGGCGGGCGTCGATAGAGTCAAAGGTGGAATTTCCCTGCGGACCTGTGTCGGGCGGCATTGTAACGCGAAGCGGTCGCTGGCCAACAGCCCGCGGAGGCATTGATAAGGGCATGACGGATTGACTGATTCTTCCGATATGGTGTCACTGGACGCCCAGATACCTGCTGAAATGCATGGAATCCGCTTGGATCAGGCTGCGGTGAAGCTTTTTCCCATGTATTCGCGATCCAAGCTTCAGGACTGGATTCTTGAGGGCAGCCTGACGGTGGACGGGGGCGAGCGGCGGGCCAGGGACAAGGTGTCGGTAGGCCAAAAGCTAGCGATTCGTGCCCGGATCAGCCCCGAAGTGAGCTGGAAAGGGGAGGCGCGCCCCCTGGATATTCTGTTCGAGGATGAGCATGTGCTCGTTGTAAACAAGCCCGCGGGCTTGGTGGTTCACCCTGCAGCGGGACATCCTACAGGCACGCTGGTCAATGCGCTGCTCGGCTATGCCCCGGAGCTGGAGGCCTTGCCCCGAGGCGGTATTGTTCATCGATTAGACAAAGACACCTCAGGTGTGATGTGCGTTGCCCGCTCGTCTATGGCGCACCGGTCTCTGGTGGCGCAACTGTCCGACCGCACGGTCAAGCGCGAATATGTGGCGGTTTGCCAGGGGGTGCTCTCAGGCGGAGCAACTATTAACGAGCCTATTGGCCGCCACGCGACGGCGCGCACAAAAATGGCGGTGACGTCGTCGGGCAAGCCCGCAATTACCCACTTTCATGTGGGAGAACGCTTTGGGCATTACACCGCGATTACGGTGAACCTCGAGACAGGCCGTACCCATCAGATTCGGGTGCATCTGGCGTGGTATAAGCATCCCTTGCTCGGGGATCCCGTGTACGGTGGTCGCTCCCGGGTACCCAAAGGGGCGAGTGATGAGCTGCTGAGGGTACTGCGTGGTTTCACAAGGCAGGCATTACATGCGCAATCCCTGAGTTTCGTGCATCCCGCACGTAATGAGGATGTCAGCTTTACGACGCCGATTCCGGATGATCTCACTCAGCTTCTGTCAGTCCTGCGCACCGAGGACCCGGCGTAGTGGGCGGGATAAACATTGTTCAGTCGCCTATATCTACAGAGCGAGTTGTAGCTTTCACCACTTTGCGTCCGGGAGGGGTCAGTCAGGCGCCTTTCAATAGTTTGAATCTCGCGGGGCATGTTGGGGATAACCCTGATCATGTAGCAGAGAATCGTGCGCGTATTGCGGACTATCTCCCCGGGTGCAGCCCACCGGTGTGGCTTGAGCAGGTGCATGGGGTGCGAGTCGTTGCTGCGCATGATGTGGCGGCGGGGGAAATGCCGGTTGCGGATGCAAGCTGGACGAGTCGGCCTGGTTTGCCCCTCGTGGTTCTCACGGCGGATTGTTTACCTATTGTTCTCGTCAATAGAGCTGAGACAAAAGTCGCCATTGCTCATGCAGGATGGCGTGGGCTGGCGGCCGGGATCCTGCCTCAATTGATGCGTCATCTCGGTAATCCGCAAGACCTGCGAGCGTGGATTGGCCCCGGGATTTTGCAACCAGCTTTTGAGGTTGGCAGCGATGTTGTCCGAGCGTTCGTCGGATCATTAGGCAAGCAGGTCTTGTCATGTTTTCAGCAGGGGGTTGAGTCGGAAAAGTTTTATGCCGACCTGCCCGCCTTGGCAAAGATATATTTACAGCGTGCAGGGGTGCTCAATATTTCAGGAGGCACCTGGTGCACTGCCACCGACTCTAAAAAATTTTTCTCTCATCGTCGTGATGGCCTCACAGGGCGGATGGCAACCATTGTGGCCTTGCTACCTTGAAACAGGTGCCGCAACAGGCCCCACCATGGCGCTCCACGTATTGTTTTGATCTTGCCAGAGAAAGCCCGAAAAAAGCTTTAGGAAAAAGCCCTTTGGGAAAAGCCCTTTGGGAAAGCCCCTTGAAAAAAAGGGTTTCTGCCACCATCTCCTTACCATCGAAAAGGATTTCCTGCTTACGAGGGAAAAGGACCAAGCAATGAGAATGGATAAACTCACAAACCAACTGCAACAGGTTTTGGCAGATGCCCAATCACTGGCCGTGGGTCGAGATCATGCGTTCATCGAGCCGGTTCACGTGTTGAGCGCTATGTTGAGTCAGCACGCGGGATCAATTCGACCACTTCTGCAGCAGTGTAAAGCTGACCTCCAGCTACTTACGTCTGTAGTGCAGGACAGCCTCGAATCACAGCCAACGGTTAGTGGTAGCGCGGGGGATGTTCATATCTCGCAGGACACCAGCCGTCTTTTAAACAGAGCCGACAAGCTTGCGCAAGAGCGCAAGGATACCTACCTCTCCTCGGAGTTGGTGCTACTGGCTATGCTGGACAAGAGTTCGCCCGTCGCCTCTTTCTTAGCGAAGGCGGGAGTCACTGATGGAGCGCTCGGCGCGGCGATCGAATCCATGCGAGGCGGCGAAAGCGTATCCGGGGCTGAGGCGGAAGAATCTCGCCAAGCTCTTGAAAAATACACCATCGATCTCACCGCGCGAGCCGAAGCAGGAAAGCTTGATCCCGTCATTGGTCGCGATGATGAAATAAGGCGCACGATTCAAGTCTTGCAGCGTCGGACCAAAAATAATCCGGTGCTCATTGGAGAACCGGGTGTCGGTAAGACTGCCATAATCGAGGGGCTGGCCCAGCGTGTCATCAATGGCGAGGTGCCCGAAGGCCTAAAAAATAAGCGCATTTTGGCTCTCGACCTGGGTGCCTTACTGGCGGGAGCGAAGTTCCGTGGTGACTTTGAAGAGCGCCTCAAGGCGGTACTGAACGAGTTATCCAAGGAAGAGGGTCGCGTCATCCTTTTCATCGACGAGATTCACACGATGGTAGGGGCAGGTAAAGCCGAGGGGTCGATGGACGCAGGCAATATGCTAAAGCCGGCACTGGCCCGGGGCGAGTTGCATTGCGTGGGTGCCACCACCTTGAACGAGTATCGTCAGTATGTTGAGAAAGATGCGGCGTTAGAGCGGCGCTTTCAGAAGGTATTGGTAACTGAGCCGTCGGAAGAGGACACCATTGCAATCCTCCGCGGTTTAAAGGAACGCTACGAGGTTCACCATAGCGTTGACATTACTGACAGCGCGATCATCGCCGCTGCGCGGTTGAGCCAGCGCTACATCACTGACAGACAATTGCCCGATAAGGCGATCGACCTCATCGATGAAGCTGCAAGCCGTATTCGTATGGAGATCGACTCAAAGCCTGAGGCGATGGATCGTCTGGAGCGACGGCTGATCCAATTAAAAATCGAGCGCGAGGCGGTAAAAAAAGACACCACTGATGCGGCAAAAAAACAGGTCCAGTTGCTTGATGATCAAATTGGCACGATCGAGCGGGAGTTTTCCGACCTTGAGGAGATCTGGAGGGCTGAGAAGGCAGCGGTGCAAGGAGTAGCGCACTTAAAGAGTGAGATTGAGCGAGTAAAGAGCGAGCTCGAGGTGGCACACAGAGCTGGTGACCTGGCAAAAATGTCGGAGCTCCAGTACGGACAGTTGCCAGAGCTTGAAAAGCGTCTCGCAGAAGCCTCCAGCGAGGACCAAACGGCGCCTCAGCTGTTGCGAAGCCGCGTGACTGAAGAGGAGGTAGCGGAAGTGGTTTCTCGTTGGACCGGTATTCCTATCACAAAAATGCTGGAGGGTGATCGAGAGAAACTGCTCAGGATTGAATCGGTATTGCACCAGCGCGTGGTGGGTCAATCAGAGGCTGTTGTTGCCGTTGCTAATGCGGTGCGTCGATCTCGGGCCGGGCTCTCAGATCCAAACCGTCCCAATGGTTCCTTCTTGTTTCTTGGTCCGACCGGCGTGGGCAAGACCGAGTTGTGTAAGTCGCTGGCGGAGTATCTCTTCGACAGTGAGCGTGCCATGGTTCGCATCGATATGTCTGAATTTATGGAGAAGCATTCGGTGGCCCGCCTGATCGGTGCGCCCCCTGGTTATGTTGGGTACGAGGAGGGGGGTTATTTGACTGAAGCTGTGCGGCGGCGACCCTACAGCCTCCTATTGCTCGATGAGGTGGAGAAGGCCCACCCAGACGTATTTAACATTTTGCTTCAGGTCTTGGAGGACGGTCGACTCACCGATGGACAAGGCCGCACGGTCGACTTCAAGAATACCGTTATCGTCATGACATCGAATCTGGGCTCTGAGCTGATTCAAGACATGGCGGGTGATGAAAATTACGATGCAATCAAGCAGGCGGTACTCGGCGTCGTGGGCCAGCATTTTCGACCAGAATTTATCAACCGTATCGATGAAACTGTCGTGTTTCATCCCCTGCGTCAGGATCAGATTCGGGGCATCGCGACGATCCAGTTGGCGGCCCTACGTGGACGGCTTGCCGAGCGTGAGCTGTCTTTGGACTTGGACGAGAGTGTTCTTGATCATCTGTCACAGGCCGGATTTGATCCGGTTTACGGGGCCAGACCACTTAAGCGAGCTATCCAGCAGTTGATAGAAAACCCCCTGGCTCAGTCCATTCTGAGTGGTGACTTTGCCCCGGGGGCCACAATTAAGGGTGTTGTAGACAAGGATAGGATTGTTTTTGAATCTGCGACATTGCATTAGCTGCTGAAGATAGGTGCTGAGGAGTCACCTCCTTCTCCGCCATTATTGAGTTTAGAAGAGCCCCCTTTGCGGGTTGCGCCCGCAGGGGCACTAAATGACAGCGAAGTAGAATAACCTGTCCGTCACCAGAGCCTTGCAAGCTATCAATTCAATGCGTTTTAAGCGCTACCTGACCACTGATGACGTATTTGTCAGCAAGAGCCACCATCCTTTCGGTTGGACATCCCTTGATGGGCAGCAAGGAGTCAGTAAGTGTGTGGCAACCCTCCTAACTCTGAGCAATACGCTGCTGGCAAGCAGAGCAGAGTAAGGTGCTTGTGGGGGTTCTCACTGGTTGAACTCTTAATCGTATTAGCTCTTGTCGGTATCTTGGCGACAATTGCTTTGCCGAGTTATCGAGGAGTTTTCGTTCAGTCTCTGGAGCGGGAGGGCATGCTTTATTTGCTTCGCCTGCAGTCTGTCCAAGAGCGCTTTCGGCAGGCGACGCAACGCTATCAGACACTTGATATCGTGGCCCCTCATCTACCGCTGCCATCCCGTTTAGCAAGTGTCTACATCCTTGAGGTAGAGGTCAGTGACCTGGGCGATTACTTTAAGTTAGCGCTTCTGCCGAATGCCAAGGGAGATGGCACAGCCATTTTTTTGGATAGTAAAGGCACCCGTGCGCCAGAGGATCATTGGCCATGATCGATGTGATGGTGGCGGGGGTTATTGCTCTGATCGTCCTCGTGGGTGCTTACCAGTTAACCAATGACGCAGTGGCAATGAGTAACGAGACCTATAACAACCTGATTGCTCGGGTATCTTTGCTTAGTCTTGAGGGTAGGTGGCGAGGGTTAGCGGAGTCTGACCGCCGTCGCCTGCTCGACAGCACTTCGTTGTGTCACGTCAGTATGGAGGTCCTCGGAAGTTGGTGTGACGAGCTGTTTATGAAATTTGCAAAACGTCGGCGTCACAGTGAGGCTTGCCTGAGACAGCAGGCGTCGGGCCAGCTACAGGCACGGATCGTTTGGAGCGATCTTGGGATGCCTCCGCCGCAGTGCTGGCGGGCAACCGAGAAATCTCAGCGTCATGATTGGCGGTGAGGTGAAATCTTCTCTTGGGCAAAGCCGTGGGCTGACCCTGCCTGCGCTCCTCGTGGGGATGGCACTTTCTACTGGTTTGATTGCGGCCTTGATTGATGTCTCGGTTCAACTGATAGCAACGTCGACACGCGTCGCACACAGAGCTGATTTTCTGGCGACAGTAGCTCATTCGATAGGTGCACTTGCGGCTACCGCTAGGTCTTTATCGGTTGAAGAGTCCACAAGCGCGGGTACAGATATATCACTGCGGCCCTGTGAGCCCGGACTGCACCCTGTCGGAGTCTGGGTGTTGAGTCCTCGCGAGATCAACTGTGCAAGCGGACTTCCGGACGCACCAACTTCTACTGTTCTTTTGAGCAGTCAGATATTGCCCTGCGAGGATAGCTGCGCTGGTGTCTTTCAGCGGCGACGCCTATGGTATCGACGGGCTTACGCCTGGCGACCGGGCGATGAACGGGGCGCGCTGATGGTCAAGGAGTTCGACCGTCAGGGAGCATACGGCCGAGCCGAGATGATGGCTGCTGGGCTTGTTGCTTGGGTGGGTTCGAACATCATTTCTGCAGCGGGCGAGGAAGGTGTTCAGTTGGAGACCGATTGGCGCCTTGAAGAGGGGGTGTTCTGGGATGATGAAGAAGACGGGTTGAGCCTGAATTTGACCCTTTTCCCCAGCGCACTATCTGACCAGTGAGGACTCGTGACAAATTCCTAGGCCATTATCGGGGCTGGTTGACTACTACAGTGACCCTATTAATTCTATTTATTTCACTGCTCGCCCTGTTGTCGGCGAGGGAGCTAGCCCTCAGCGCCTATCTATCTACTAACATCTCCGACCAGAACCGTACCGAATAGTGAGCAGACTAAAACTGCATTGACCTGCAATTTGTTGTTGAGTGAGCTCAGTGGGCGATAATGCCCGTCGAGTTTGGACAAACCCGTAGCAACCCCAGTTCGTAATCGGGGGTGCTTGGCATCATGCGCGTTAGCGGGGGACTTACGTAAGCTGAGATGATTGCGGTAGCTATGGTCGCTACTTTTATGCCGAGAATTGTGTAAAAACTGCGGATCTTGAGGGTTTTCTGCAACATCTTGACAGATAAATACGCTGCTTTTGTTGACTTTGATGCCTTAAGTTCCGACTATTCGCTCCGTCACGCGAACGGCAACGGCTATTGATGAGTACCCTCATCCGCTGGCCTACCTTCACGACGGGATAGTTGTGTAGGCTGTTTGCGGGTTCCGTTTAGTGTGCTTTGCACACTCGGGCTCGACACTGCGCTACCCCGCAGGTCACCGATACACGGGTTTCGTGATCGATGTTCTCGCTGGTAGCAGGGATTCGATCCAACCAGTGGTTCGTGGGACATACAAGTGTGGGCTATTACGACCCGAGCGTCGTAGTCCCATGGATGTTCACTACGAACTGGCTGGAGCGAAACATGGAAATGCTTTCTGGCGGCGAGATGCTCGTCCGCGCCCTGCAGGATGAGGGGGTCGAATACGTGTTCGGCTATCCCGGTGGTGCTGCCCTGCACATTTACGATGCCCTTTTCAAACTCGATTTGGTGCCGCACATTTTAGTACGCCATGAACAGGCGGCGACCCACGCGGCTGACGGTTACGCGCGGGCAACCGGGAAACCCGGAGTGGTCCTGGTAACATCGGGACCGGGTGCGACCAACGCGATTACCGGCATCGCTACCGCCTACATGGATTCCATTCCGCTGGTTGTGTTATCTGGTCAGGTGCAAAGCCATTTGATTGGAGAAGATGCCTTCCAGGAAACAGATATGGTCGGCATCTCGCGACCTATCGTGAAGCACAGTTTTATGGTGCAGCGAACCGAGGATATACCGTCGATTATCAAGAAGGCGTTTTTTATCGCCTCATCGGGGCGGCCCGGCCCGGTGGTTGTGGATATTCCTAAAGATCTGACACACCCCGAGCACAAGTTCGAGTACCACTACCCCGAGTCGGTGAGCCTGCGTTCTTATCAGCCATCCCAAAAGGGCCACACGGGTCAAATCAGGAAAGCGGCTCGTTTGCTGCTCTCTGCCAAGCGACCGGTCATCTACGCAGGCGGCGGTGTGATTCAGGGCGGTGGGTCGGAGCTACTCACGGAACTGGCAAGGAAGCTAAATTACCCGGTCACCAACACGCTGATGGGCTTGGGCGCCTACCCCGGTTCTGACAAGCAATTTTTGGGCATGCTCGGCATGCATGGATTTTACGAGGCCAACATGGCTATGCATCACTGCGACCTTATTCTTGCTGTTGGTGCGCGCTTTGATGATCGCGTTACAAACACGGTGGGGAAATTTTGTCCCGGCGCGAAAATCATTCATATCGATGTCGACCCCGCCTCAATTGCCAAGATAATCCCTGTTGATATTCCGATTGTTGGCCCTGTCGATACAGTCCTGAAAGAGTTACTCAATCAGGTAGCCGCTCAAATCGAGGCAACCGACCGACCGCTGCCCGATGCCGACGCTCTGGCTCAGTGGTGGCAACAAATTGAGAGCTGGCGCGAAGCCCATGGTTTGTGGCACGGGCGGCGCTACGGCGAGAGCGAATTTGCGATGCCTCAGGACGTTATTAAGTGCCTATACGAGACCACCAATGGTGAGGCTTACGTCACCTCTGATGTGGGCCAGCATCAGATGTTTGCGGCCCAGTATTACAAGTTCGACATGCCGCGTCGATGGATTAACTCCGGTGGTCTGGGAACAATGGGCTTTGGTTTGCCCGCCGCCATGGGCATTAAGCTAGCTCTGCCTGATGCGGAGGTCGCTTGCGTGACCGGCGAGGGCAGTATCCAAATGAATATTCAGGAGCTATCGACCTGTTCTCAGTACCGAACGCCCATCAAGATCATCAGCCTGCGCAATAACTATCTGGGCATGGTTAAGCAGTGGCAGGACATGCAGTACGAGGGCCGCTACTCCGAAAGCCATTACGCCGCTTCGTTACCGGACTTTGTGAAGCTGGCGGAGTCCTATGGTCATGTCGGCATCAAGGTTGAAAAGAAAGAGGACCTTGAGCCGGCCATGCGTGAAGCCTTTGCTCTGAAAGATCAGCTCGTGTTTCTCGATGTTTTTGTCGAACCTCATGAACACGTGTATCCCATGCATGTTGCCCCCAACGGCGCCATGAAGGATATGTGGCTCAGCAAAACAGAGAGGACTTGAGATGAGACGGATACTTTCGGTTTTGTTAGAGAATGAGCCTGGTGCACTGTCGCGGGTTGTAGGCTTGTTTTCTCAGCGCGGCTACAACATCGAAACCCTCAATGTTGCGCCGACGGACGATCACTCTCTGTCCAGGCTGACGCTAACCACCAGCGGTGACGATCTGAAGATTGAGCAGGTCACCAAGCAGCTAAACAAGCTCATTGATGTGGTTAAGGTCGTCGACTTGACTGAAGGGGCACACGTTGAGCGAGACTTACTGTTGGTTAAGGTCAGGGCCGTGGGGCAGCAGCGGGATGAGGTGAAGCGGACCACCGATATTTTTCGGGGGCAGATCGTGGATGTGGGTCCAACGACCTACATTATTCAGCTCACCGGGCCCACTGAGAAATTGGACTCCTTTGTGACGGCGCTTGGTGAAGCCGAAATCATGGAAGTAGTCCGATCGGGTGTCGCCGGTATGGCTCGTGGCGAAAAAGTACTGTCACCCTAACGGACGTCAAAATCGCCAATCGAAGCACTCCCCGGCATTGCGGTCTACCGGTCCCATGGATAGACTGCGCGCCGGGGAATAAAATAACGAAAGGAACTTCATTATGGTTTTTGATCCTATTCTGGCTCCGGCACTGGGGCTGGCCGGTTTAGTAGTGGCGTTTGCCATCTACCACATCATGTCAAAGCACGACCACGGTGCCGACAACGTCAAACACATTGCTGACCAGATTCATTTGGGAGCAATGGTGTTCATGCATCGCGAATACAAGATGTTGGCTATCTTCGCTGGCGTCCTGGTGGTGGGGATATTCCTTTCGCCCTTGGGTCAGGACACGGCGATAGCCTTCGTGGTAGGCGCACTATCCTCGGCCACGGCTGGCTATCTGGGTATGTATGCGGCCACCCGGGCCAACGTACGTACAGCGGTAGCAGCTAATAACCATGGGGCTGCGGCCGCGTTGAATATTGCCTTTTACGGCGGCTCTATCATGGGCTTGTGCGTAGCCTCACTGGGGCTCGTGGGTCTTGGGGGCTTGTTTTACTTCTTTGGCACCAGCGCCGAGTCGGCCCATTCAATTCATGGTTTTGGTATGGGCGCCTCCGTGGTGGCCCTGTTCTCCCGAGTGGGAGGTGGTATCTACACCAAGAGCGCTGACGTGGGCGCTGACTTGGTGGGTAAAGTGGAAGCCGGCATCCCTGAGGATGACCCGCGCAATCCCGGCGTCATTGCCGATAACGTTGGTGACAATGTGGGTGATATCGCTGGTATGGGCTCCGATATCTTCGAATCCTATTGTGGATCCATGATCGCCTGTATCGCCATTGCATCCACCATGGCTCTTACTGCCGAACAGCAGGGCGCGATGATGGCGTTCCCGCTTGCCCTTGCTACCATCGGTTTGTTGTCGTCGGTGGCGGGAATCGTCATTGTCCGAGCACGCTCCTCCGCCGCCCCTGAGGCGGCTCTGCGCAGTGGTACCCTGGGCGCACCGCTGATCTTTATCGCCATGGCTTGGTTCCTCTCCTCGCACATGGGTATCGATCAGAATGTCTGGTGGGCGGTTGTTTCGGGTGCCGTGGGTGGTATCGCCATCGGCCTCATCACTGAGTACTACACGGGTGGCAAGCCGGTGCGCACCATTGCCAAGTCAGGCGAAACCGGTTCGGCCACTGTGATGATCACGGGTTTGGCTGTCGGCATGCAGTCAGTCGTGGCGCCAGTATTGTTTCTGGCAGCAATTATCTTTGTATCTACCAACCTCGCAGGACTGTACGGTGTGGGTATTGCCGCTGTCGGCATGTTGGCTACTGTAGGCATCACCATGGCTATTGACGCGTACGGTCCTGTCGCCGATAACGCCGGCGGTATCGCCGAGATGGCGGGCATGGGCGAGGAAACGCGCAAGATCACCGACGGTCTCGATGAGGTGGGTAATACCACAGCAGCGATCGGCAAGGGCTTCGCTATTGGCGCAGCTGCTTTGGCGGCGTTAGCAATTATTGCGGCTTTCGTTGAGACGGTCACCGTGAACAATCCTGACTTCACCTTGCAGCTCTCAGATCCTCAGGTACTGATCGGTATTTTCATTGGCGGCACGATTCCCTTCCTTATCGCATCTATCACTATGACTGCGGTGGGAGAAGCTGCCTTCGATATGATCAATGAAATTCGTCGTCAGTTCCGTGAGATCCCGGGTCTTTTGGAGGGCAATGCGGAGCCGGATACGGCGCGCTGTGTCGATATCGCGACCACCGCGGCCCTCAAGCGTATGGTTGTTCCCGGTGCCATCGCAGTGTTGGCCCCAGTCATTGTGGGCTTTGGCTTGGGAGCGACTTCTCTCGGCGGAATGCTGGCTGGAGGATTGCTTGGTTGTGTGCTTATGGCGCTGATGATGGCGAACGCGGGCGGTGCCTGGGATAACGCCAAGAAGTACGTTGAAAAGGGCAATCTCGGCGGCAAGGGCTCTGACACCCATGCGGCGGTGGTCGTGGGAGATACCGTGGGCGACCCCTTCAAAGATACATCGGGTCCTTCGATGAATATCCTGATTAACGTGATGGCTATTGTAAGCTTGGTGATTGCGCCGCTACTGTAAGTTGCGTACTGGATAAAATCTCCAAAACAAAAAAGGGGCCTGTGGCCCCTTTTTTATTGCGCATTTGTTGCGTGATTTACACAATCGACTTCATGTTGGTCATGAAACTTCTCAACTCCGCCCCAATATACTCGACCGGATGATTGCGGATGGCATCATTAATTTCGATGAGGGTACGGTTGTCTACCGCGTTATCTCCTTCCATGCCGGCGCCGATCACGTCGGTGCCCTGCCTGCTCATGAAGTCCTTCAACAATGGCCGCGCAGCCTGGTCGAAGAGGTAGCAGCCGTACTCGGCGGTATCTGAAATCACCACGTTCATTTCGTAGAGCTTTTTACGAGCGATGGTGTTGGCAATGAGAGGCGTCTCGTGCAGGGATTCATAATAGGCTGACTCTTCGATGATGCCCGCATCCACCATGGTCTCGAAAGCCAACTCAACCCCGGCTTTCACCATTGCAATCATCAGGATGCCTTTGTCGTAATACTCTTGCTCGCTGATGTCCTCGTCGGTAAGTGGCTGCTTTTCAAATGCGGTCTCGTTGGTCTCGGCGCGCCACTTTAACAGGTTTACATCGTCGTTAGCCCAATCTGCCATCATGGTGCTGGAGAATACTCCCGACATAATGTCGTCCTGATGCTTCTCGAATAGAGGACGCATGAGATCCTTCATCTCCTCAGCCAGTTCGAAGGCTCGAATCTTGGCTGGGTTGGACAAGCGGTCCATCATGTTGGTAATGCCACCCTGCTTGAGGCCTTCGGTAACCGTCTCCCAGCCATATTGCATGAGCTTGGCGGCGTACCCTGGGTCGACGCCGAGTTCAACCATGCGGTCGAAGCAAAGCAGGGAGCCAGATTGCAGCATGCCGCAGAGAATGGTTTGCTCGCCCATCAGGTCTGACTTTACTTCAGCAATAGGCGATGACTCGAGCACGCCCGCCCGGTCTCCACCGGTACCGCTGGCCAGGGCCTTGGCGATGGCCATGCCTTCCCCCTTGGGGTCATTTTCCCGATGCACCGCTATCAACGTAGGAACACCGAAGCCTCGCTTGTATTCCTCACGCACCTCGGTGCCGGGGCACTTCGGACACATCATCACGACGGTCAGGTCTTTCCGAATCTGCATCCCTTCTTCAACAAGATTGAAACCGTGGGCATAGTCGAGGCAGGCGCCTTCCTTCATCAAAGGCATTACCGTGTTGACGACGCCCGTGTGTTGCTTATCGGGGGTGAGATTCATCACGACGTCGGCAGCCGGGACAAGCTCTTCGAAGGTGCCTACGGTAAATCCATTGTCAGTTGCTCGCTGCCAGGAGTCGCGCTTTTGATCAATCGCTTCCTGGCGCAGGGCATAGGCCACATCCAGACCACTGTCGCGGAGATTCAGACCCTGATTAAGGCCCTGAGCACCACACCCGATAATGACGATTTTCTTGCCACGGAGGACATCAACGCCATCGGCAAATTCGGATTGATCCATGAACCGGCATTTGCCGAGTTCCTCAAGTTGGATGCGCAGAGGTAGAGTATTGAAGTAGTTGCTCACCGGGTTCTCCTGAGGCAGACATGACTAGTTGTTGAAAAATGGGCGCGCAGTATACCCATTGAAGGCTAAAAATGCTCCTCTCCAGGCCGCATCAGCTAAAACAGGCGTTATGACGAGGATTGACTGCTAAACTTGGCGTCTTTTTTCATCTTGAAAGCCTCCGGGGGCGAGCATGGGCGATAGGCCAACAATTGAAGCGCAGGACGGTAGCGAGCAGGAGGGAGACTTCGGGCGCGCCGCTGAGCAAATAGAGCGGCCTCTGCAATCCCTGGTTGGGGACTACGAGGAGGCATCTGGCGCGGACAGCCAACCCAAGACGAGCGGTATTTTTCTGCTGCCTAATTTATTCACCACGGGTGCGCTCTTTTGCGGCTTTTATGCGGTGATCGCGGGCATGAAGGGAGATTTCTACTCAGGTGCCGTTGCGGTATTCGTCGCCATGGTTTTCGATGGTCTGGATGGTCGAGTGGCGCGTCTCACTAAAACCAGTAGTGCCTTTGGCGCCGAGTACGACAGCCTGGCCGACATGGTGTCTTTTGGCGTGGCGCCTGCTCTCCTGATGTTCAACTGGGCTCTGACGGATGCCGGCAAAGTGGGTTGGGTCGCCGCGTTTCTTTATACGGTGTGTGCCGCCCTGCGTTTGGCTCGCTTTAACAGCCAACGCCACGTGGTCGACGCCAGTATTTTTGTGGGTCTCGCAAGCCCCCCCGCAGCGGCACTCATCGCCAGTAGTGTTTGGCTCGGACAGACCCACGGCTTTCCAGCGGCCACCGCGCCCTGGTCCTACTTACACGCCGGATTGCTGGTGGTAGCAGGCTTTCTGATGATTGCCCGCTTCCCTTATTTCAGTTTTAAAAATATCCAGTTAGACGAGAGAGTTCCGTTTGCCCGAATACTGTTAATGATCGGTGTGCTTGCACTCATTGCGCTTGATCCACCATTGGTGCTGTGGTGTTTGTCTTTTGTCTATGCCCTTTCAGGACTGCTGCAACATTTGCGACGTAATGTTGTCAGAACAGCAGGAATCAAGGAGCAGGATGGCAATGAAGCGCCGTAAGACACACATTCCGACGATCGCCTCTTCTGAAATCACCCCCGAAAATGTTTGGCTTAATCGTCGTGAGCTGATGCAACAGGCAGGCCTTGGCGCATTGGCCGCCGCTGGACTGGGTTCAGGGGCCCAAGCCACTGAGTCACCGGCGCTGCGTGATTTACCGGCGGCGCCATCATCCTGTGATGGCTGTTCGACCACGGAAGCCCTGACCCCATACGGCGATGCCATTTCTTACAACAACTTCTACGAATTTGGGACCGACAAATCAGACCCTGCCCGCTACGCCCATGAGATGAACGTTGACCCGTGGTCAGTGGAGGTCGGCGGTTTAGTCAACAAACCCGGCAAGCTCAATCTTGAGGACTTGCTGACCACCTTTGATTTGGAGGAGAGGGTGTACCGGTTTCGCTGCGTCGAGGCCTGGTCGATGGTTGTGCCCTGGACAGGCTTTCCGCTAGCCGACTTGCTTGGGCGATTTGAGCCCACCAGTGACGCCAAATACGTGGCCTTTAAAACCCTGTACCGGCGCGGAGAAATGCGGGGCACGCGCTCCTTTACATCAATTATTGACTGGCCCTACCAAGAGGGGCTGCGTCTGGACGAGGCCATGAATCCCTTGACGCTGATGACGGTAGGACTCTACGGCAAAGTGCTGCCTAACCAGAGCGGTGCCCCCCTGCGTTTAATTGTGCCTTGGAAATACGGATTCAAGAGTATTAAATCGATCGTATCAATCGAGTTGGTGGACAGACAGCCCGAGACGTCGTGGCAGCAGCTGGCACCTCAGGAGTATGGGTTCTACAGCAACGTGAATCCCCAGGTTGATCATCCTCGGTGGAGTCAGCGGTACGAGCGCCGCTTACCCTCATCGCTGTTCAATCCCAATCGCATCCCAACCTTGCCGTTCAACGGCTATGGTGAGCAGGTGGCTTCGTTGTATCAGGGGATGGACCTTCGAGTGCACTATTGAGACATTTGCCATGAGAGTAGGTGGCTCGATTAGATCCCGCTTTAGGTGAGGCCTCAGCCCTCATGATGATCAACACGGTCCAGCCACTGCTGTCTTATCGCGTGCAGTGGTGGTTGCTGTTTAGTGTCGGGCTAGGACCTTTTCTGTGGCTCCTCTGGGCTGTCGCCCAAAATTCCCTGGGACCTGACCCCGCGAAGGTGTTAATGCACGCGACTGGCGAGTGGGCCCTGCGGTTCTTGGTTGCGGTATTACTGGCCAGGCCTCTTTCCCGGTGGGGTTGGCCGCTCCTTTTTCGGGTGCGCCGCATGTTTGGCCTGTTCGTCACCTTTTATGCGAGTCTTCACCTGCTGGTGTTTGCTCAGGTTTATGTGGGATGGACTGGCGCCATACTTGCTGAAGAACTCGTTGAGCGACCCTACGTGGTGGTTGGATTTTCCGCCTGGCTGCTGCTGTTGCCCTTGAGCATCACCTCCCTACATAGTCTTCGGAGGCGCATGGGACGGCATTGGCGATCATTGCACCGGGCCGTCTATTTAATAGCACTACTGGCTACGCTACACGTGCTGTGGTTGTCCCGATCCGATGTTGGAGAGGCGCTGCTCTATGTGCTGGTTTTTGGAGGTCTGCTCGGCTGGCGTGGCGCCACATTTTGGCGAAAAAGCTTGCGCCTGAATTAGCGACCCTGTTAGAGTCCGCGCCTCGCCGGCGGGGGGCTTTAGTTCCCAGCTTTCGAGGGCTTTCAAAAGTGCTGATTTTTACCGCTTGCGAAGGCCTGCAGACCGCGTAGAATATGCGGTCCGCGGTGGGAGGCCAGCTGTCCTGGATTCGCCCATCCGCACTTGGAAACGCCGCAGAAGTTTTTCTTCAGAAAACGCTTGCATGGTTCCGATCCCTGCGTATAATGCGCGGCCTCGGTTGGGGTAGCCCCTTCCGCAAAGTTCGCCCTAGCGGCAACTTGCTACTTAAAAAATTGATGAAGACAGATGTGTGGGCACTTGTTGGAGTAGTTGTCACCAACTATTCAGAAACAACAAGTGACTCATTAATTCAATGATTCCAGATTTTGTTTCTGAGCTGAGATTTGAATGGTAAAGCAGGTTTTTGCGTAACCATTCCCTCTTGCTTCGGCAGAGGCTAAAGATTCTTCAACTGAAGAGTTTGATCATGGCTCAGATTGAACGCTGGCGGCAGGCCTAACACATGCAAGTCGAGCGCGAAA
>CAJXMD010000036.1 GCA_913056165.1 uncultured Halieaceae bacterium | reverse complement strand
CATCGCCAACCTCAATAAAGCCGGTGCGATAGGGTTCGATGGGGGGATAGAGATGGTTCATGATTTTGCCCTTGAAATGGTTGCTCGGACCAGCCCGAGCCACACTATGTCCTTTGTGTCGTGATCATGCCCCAATGGCCCGCTGACAGGATAGTGGGGTGCAGTTGTGATGTGCTCGTCCACAGAAATTGAAGCGTTTCGGATCGGCCCATAAGCTACTTGCACTAAAAGACTTGATGAGACACACTTGGATTGTTGCCATGGATTTGTGCGAGCCAAGGTGCTCAATGTTTTGGCAAATCTGGCGGATTAGCGCCGTTAAACTGGCGTTTCAATAAAATTAATGAATTTCAGTAGTTAAAAGAACAACAAGTACTAACTATTTTAATAAAACTAGTCGCAACATACGCCAAGGGGGCGCCCGTGAAAAAAGTGATAAAAAGTGGAATGAAAGACGTTGGAGTAGCATCTTTAGCCTCGACGGTTGCTTTGTTGGGTGCTGTTGGTGAGGCAGCCGCACAACAAAGCTCGGCGCTGGAAGAGGTGATCGTAACGGCTGAGAGAAGAGCCCAAAGTCTGCAAGACGTGCCAATTTCCATCACCAGCTTTTCCGAGGAGCTGATCAACGAAGGTGGCATCATTTCCATGGAAGATGTCGCGCTGCGAACTCCAAACTTCAAGATGACAGCGTTCAATATCACTGAGCCCCAGTTGTATTTGCGAGGTATCGGTAGCACCAATGATTCTTCTGGCTCGGATCCTGCTGTCGCTGTTTTCGTAGATGATGTTTATCTAGGTCGTCCAAGCGGCGCCTCTACGGACCTTTATGACCTGGAAAGAATCGAGGTGCTTCGAGGCCCTCAAGGCACACTTTACGGCCGAAACGCGGCTGGCGGTGCTATCAATATTTTTACCAAGAAGCCACAACAGGAATTTGAGGCGAAGATAGGCCTCAGTGCGGGCAATTACAGTCTGGGCAACCTGCGCGCCTATATCAACGGACCCATCTCTGAAAATCTGGCTGGAAAGCTTACGATGAACATCCGCAAGCGGGACGGCTATGCCGAGAATATAAATACTGGGCAAGAGCTGGAAGATGAAGATACCAAGAGCGTACGCGGGCAGTTGCTCTTTACGCCAACTGATAACGTCGATGTCTTGCTTGGGTTTGACTACGCCGATATTGATACAAGCGGTAACAACCGATACATCACCAACTTGGAGATCTCGGATTATCCGGGGGTAGTAGCGCCACTTTATCCCTCTTACTATGAGAGAGGCGTCGCTGCCAATAATCTGCTTGGCAATGATCCACGCAAATCGAACCACGATGACATCCAGTACTCAAACAAGGAGATACTCGGATTTCTGGGACGTGTTGACGTGGACCTTAGCTGGGCGACGTTTACCTCTATTACTGCCTATCGTGAAAGTGAGTCTTCTTGGTGGCAGGCGCTGAATCCGCAGTTATCGGCGCGCCTTGGTGGTCAGGGTTTGCAGGAAGTTGACGATGGTGCGGATCAGGAGGCCGAGCAATTTTCTCAAGAGTTTAGACTTTCAGGAGAGTCTGATCGTCTGAAGTGGGTTGCTGGTCTTTACTATTTCTCAGAGGAGGTCCAACGCTTTGAGCGGTTCCATACCTGGTGGGATCCGACGTCTCACCTTGCAATTTTGGGGGATGGCGTTGCCGACTTTTATCAAAACTCTGAAAATGACAGTTTCGCTGTCTTTGGTCAGGCTACTTGGAATGTGACTGATTCGTTGGCTCTAACTTTAGGAGCGCGTTACACAGACGACGAAAAGAGTATCGATAACGATACTGCTGCACCCGTGCCAAATTCGTCACCCGTATTTGCCTCTGGGGTTCCTCTCTTTAGCCCACCCTATTCGGTGTCTGCAGAGGACTCCTGGAGCGAGACCACTATTCGTGCAACCGTGGATTATCACTTCACTGATGATCACATGATTTATGCTACTTACTCCGAAGGTTTCAAGAGTGGCGCGTTTAACGGCACCCAGCGCTATCCTGAGTTGGCTGCCGTACCTATTGAGCCTGAGTTGGCGACAAACTACGAGGTGGGTTTCAAGACTCAATGGTTAGACGATCGACTGAGAATCAACGCTAATTACTTTGATCTCGACTATGAAAACCTGCAGGTTTGGGTCCTCACAAATAGCGTATTGGAGGCTTCGAATGCGCAGGCTGCCTCTGATGGTGTCGAGGCAGAGGTTGCTGTCGTATTTGGCGAGAACTTAACCATTACAGGGGCGTTCGCCACGCTCGATGCCAAGTTTACTGAGGGAAGCAACTCTGGCAATGATCTGCCTCGCGCGCCGGAAACCAGTTGGTCTCTAATGGCTGACCTCGGATTTCCGATGGCAAACGGCGCGTCACTCGACTTTCTTGCCACGGTCTCTTATACCGATGAATTCCATTTTGAGGTCGACAATGACCCGCGCGGACTGCAGGAAGACGTGACCATCTGGGATGCCTCAGCAACCTACACGTCGTCAGGAGGTAATTGGGATGCGTCGGTTTGGGGTAAGAACCTCTCGGATGAGCTTTACTCGACGCACCACATCGATGGGTCATATATCGGTGCTACTCGCATCTTTGCGCCACCGCGTACCTATGGTGTGAGTGTCAACTACTACTGGAAGTAATTCCCAGTACTAAGCTATAAGCAAGAAAGGGAGCTAAGGCTCCCTTTCTTGTATTTGGCGGGTCGGCAAGAGAGTTGTGGCACGGTGGCCAGCCCCATAGACCGCGACCGCCTTTAGTTTTATTATGCAAGTAAGTGGCGACTGCTGAAACCTCAGGCAAAAAGCGTGCAACAGGCTTTTATATATGATGCGATCCGTACCCCGCGTGGCCGTGCAAAGGCTGAGGGCGGGTTACATGATCTGACACCGTTTCAATTATTGAAGCCGCTCTACCAGAGTTTGGAGATACGCAATGGCCTTGATCCTGAGCTGATTGGCGAGGTCGTCCTCGGTTGCGTCACGCAATATGGAGAGCAAGCGGGAAACATAGCCAAGACCTCCGCTCTATATGCGGGCTGGCCTGCAGAGGTATCAGGTCTAACCGTTACCCGATTTTGCTCATCAGGGCTGGATGCTATTAATGTTGCGGCGTTGAAGGTTGTCGCGGGTCAAGAGCAAGCAGCTGTTGCTGGTGGTATTGAGATGATGTCTCGAGTACCCATGATGAGCGACCGAGCCGCTATTTTTGAGGATCCCGAAGTGGCTGTGTCCGCGCGTATCCTGCTGATGGGAAGCGGGGCTGACTTGATCGCTACTTTGTATGGTGCGAGCAGGGCAGATGTAGATAGCGTCGCGCTTCAAAGTCAGCAGCGTGCTGCGGCCGCCAGGGATAGCGGTCGGTTTAAATCGATTATTCCTATATTGAATGAATCTAAGGGCTATACGGTAGAGCATGATGAGTGCATACGCCCTCAGACAACATTGGAATCGCTAGCGGGATTACCAGCGAGTTTTGCGGAAATAGGAAGGATGGGCGCAGACGCAGTGCAACTAGCCCAGTACCCTGAGTTAAAAGCAATTTCTCATGTGCATACAGCGGGTAATTCTCCGGCAATGGCAGATGCATCGGCATTAGTTTTGCTGGGAAATGAGGATCTACAAGACAGAATAGATGCGCGACCTCGCGCGGTAATTCGGGCAATGGTTAATGCTTGTGACGAACCTCTTCAGGTCCTTTCAGGTTGCGTAGCTGCGACTAGAAAATTACTAAGCCAACAGAAATTAACGGTGGATGATGTCGATCTTTTTGAAATACACGAAGCGTTTGCAGCGACGATGATTAAGCTCAAGCATGAGCTGAAAATTCCGGCAGAAAAACTCAACGTGAATGGTGGTGTCATAGCGATGGGCCACCCGCTCGGTGCCACTGGAGCCATTATGTTGGGCACGCTCATTGATGAGATGGAAATTCGTCAAGCGAGGACGGGGCTTGTGGCAACAAGTGGCGCTGCGGGATCGGGGACGGCCATACTAATAGAGCGAATCAACTAATAACGAATCCCAGTAAGAGCAGATGAAAGATGTCACAAATGCCCTTAGCCGAAAAGCTACCCATTACCTTTAAAAATATCCATGTAACCACGCCGGATGGTGAGCCCACGCCGGATGTGCCGTCGTGGATATGGGAAGTTGATCATCCCTATTTGCATGGGCTGTTTGCTCCGGTGCAGGGTGAGTTTTTCTCTGAGTCACTTGAGATAGAGTCTGGAGACCTACCCTCCGATCTCGCGGGTATATATGTTGTGAACGGCCCCAATCAGCGTTTCAAGCCTTGGGGTAGGTATCACTATTACGATGGTGACGGCATGCTCCACGCAACATATTTTGGCAATGGCAAGGCTTCATACAAATCAAAGTGGATTAGAACCGAAGCCTTCTTAGAAGAAGAAAAACAGCAACGCGCTATTTGGCCAGGTCTGTGTGGCCCCTTCAATCATGATCTACCGGGCTCCCCTATTAAGGACAACTCGAATACCGATATTATTTTTTATCAGGGAAAGCTCATGAGTCTGTGGTACCTGGCTGGAGCTCCCCAGGCCATTGATCCGATTGAGCTCACAACCCTTGGACCTGAAACACTGGGTAACACGCTTGATCACAACCTGTCTGCACACAGTAAGGTTGATCCGAAAACAGGGGACCTGATCTTTTTTAATTATCAAGACGTCAAGCCTTATATGACCTATGGGGTGGCCAACGCAAAAGATGGCAGACGACTGGAGGTCCCGATCGATTTGCCTGGTCCCCGTTCACCTCATGATATGGGTATTACGGAAAACTATTCGATTCTTCATGACCTTCCTTATTTTCATGATGCAGAGGTTTTGGTGCGTCACAAGAAGAGGGTCGTCAGGTTTCATCCCGACATTCCTGCCCGATTTGGTGTCATCCCGCGCTACGGTAAAGCTGAGGACCTCCGTTGGTTTGAGGCGTCTCCTTGTTATGTCTTACACCTAGTAAACTGCTGGGAAGAGGGAAGCACGATCGTGATGATTGGGTGCCGGCAAGATAATCCTGGGGGAAATCGCGATAGTGAGGATGGACCGCTAGCCTCCCAGCTTGCAGAGCGCCGACGCACTCACAGCCTGTACGAGTGGCGCTTAGATCTGACAACAGGAAAAACGAGTGAGAGAGAACTGAATACCCTCAATCTTGAGTTTCCAACCATCAACACGCGGTTTCTGGGGTCTCGCAATCGTTATAGTTATTTGCAGTTGCTTCCCACGTGTACCTCAGAAGATGGGGTAGAAGGGCGATGCCAAACCTTTGACGCACTCGTCAAATTTGACTGCGAGACCGGCGACGTTCAACGGTATGACTATGGAAGTGGCGTGAGCGGGTCAGAGTCTTGGTTTGCGCCCCGAATGGGAGGAGACGCAACCTGCGAAGACGACGGTTACGTAATCACTTACACCCATTCACGCAATGACTGGATATCACGCTGCCTCGTTTTTGATGCAAAGAACATTACCCAAGGACCAATAACGACGATTAGAATGCCCAGACGATTTAACATTGGTTTTCATGGAGTGTGGGTGGACTCTGAAGACATAGCCTAGCTAGTCCAAATATAGGGTGAAACTGGGAGCGTAAGCCGTAGAGTGGCTTAAAAGGAGGTCTCCTCGCCAAGTGCGGGCTGCTTTCCGAGTTCCTGTCTTAGGACTTTGTTCAGCGTATTTCTTGGAAGCGATTCAACGGTTACCAGTTTTTCCGGCCATTTGGTTTTCGCCAGACCGCGGGCTTCCAAATGCTGTTGCACTTTTGAAAGTGAAACTGATGCACCATGCTGCAGAACAACATATAAGCAGAGACGCTCGCCGTAACGCTCGTCATAAACGCCGGCGCAAGCTAGCTCAGCAACGCCGGCTAGCCCTGCGAGCGCAGAGTCCACCTCCAGCGGTGATATGTTATAGCCGCCCCTGATTACAAGGTCTTTGTGCCTACCGATGACTTTTAAATAGTGATCCTTGTCTTGTCGGCAGGTAATTTGAAAAAGATCGCCTGTCCTGAAATATCCATCGGTAGTAAAAGCGGAGCGATCAATAAAGCGATTTTTAACATAGCCAGGAAAAATGGAGGGACCCTTAACTACCAGCAGACCAGTTTTGTCTGGAAGCAGGATTTCCTTCCCGTCTTCGACATCAATCAGGCGTGAGGACAGCCAATTTGCTGCCGGATTTGACCAACAAACAGATTTGATACCAGTGCGGGGAAATACTGTGGCCCTATCCTCTGGATCCGAAATTAGTAGTTGGTCACTGCAGAGTAATGTTCCCTCGTTCGCACCAAACATATTGATAATACTGATACCCAATTGGTCTTCATAATGACTCAGGAGTGCCGGGCTGGGTGCCGCCGATCCACACCCAACCGCACGCAGTCGAAGCTCATTCCCCGCGGCTCGGATTGACGCAGATTCCAAGATGGCTTGCAGTGCAGTCGGGGATGCGAGCATTACGGTAACCTGCTCGGCAATCAGTTGCTTAGTCAGCACCGAGATATCGAAGGGCTGATGCAAAATAAGAGTGCCGCCATTGTAGAGCCAGGGCATGGTAACGCCACCAATGGCTGCCGTATTTATCAATGGGAAAGGCAAGAGGATACGCTCTGGTTTATCTCCCATTCCAAATCCGTGGCTAACCCCTATCGCGCTGGCGGTCCAGTTGTTGTGAGTGCGTGGAACAGCCTTGGGGACGCCCTCAGTGCCTGATGTCCAGCATATTGTGGCGATGCCGTCTGGGTTCGGGTGAAGATCATGGGTAGCGTTATCCCTTTGCTCAAGCGACGAGCTAGCAACCAAGTCTGCGATATCTTCGATTGCCAGGATGAATCCATCAAAGTCTGGGACTTGATTGCGCAGGTAGGCGACATGATCAAAGCCGCGGTAACTCCGGCTGCAGATAAATCCGACTGGTGACAAGCAGCCTATGGCGTAAGACAGCTCAGCTTCACGACTCTGTACCGATATAGGGCTAACAATTGCGCCCAATCGTGTGATGGCAAATAAAGACGCCACAGCTTCCCACGTGTTCGGGAGCTGGAGCATGACGACATCACCTTCTGTGACGCCTTGTTGTTTTAAGAGCAGGCAGAGCGCCTCAACTTCTGCGAGCAAGTCTTTCCAGCGCAAGCGTCGTGGCGCTGACTGGAGGTAAGATAATTTATTGGCAGGGTCAACTAAGGCTTCTCGCTCGGGGTTCTTTTTTGCATTGGTTTCCAGATAATCGAATAGAGTCAGATCTAGCCATGCGCCTTCTTCACGATAACGTGCCGCATCCTCTGCATCGATAAACTGGTAGTGGTCAATGGTTTGCTTCATGGTCGTCGGCATGAGGTTGTAAAAGCTGAGCCTTTAAGCTTAGGAACGATTCGGTGGCCGAGCGATACCCCCCTCTCGATTGTAAGGTTGCGTCGTGCGTGATGCTCGCGAGATCTTCCTTCAAGCTGTGGACTATGCCTTCTGAAATATAAGCACTGCGGAGCTTACCGCCAGCGGACACCAAGACCTCACCGGAGATCTCACATTCAGGGCTAACCAAATAGCGGACCAGCGGAGCAACACCATCGGGTGATAGTAACGTGGTGTCCGCTGGACTGAGGTAGGACTCGGTCATAGCGGTAAACGCGTAGGGTGCTACGGCGTTGATCTTTATATTTCTGGAAGCGCCCTCAATGGCTAACGCCTTGGTCAGTCCGATAATTGCTGCTTTGGCGGCGCTATAGGCTGACTGTCCGTGGTTACCATAAAGTCCGGCTCCTGAGGTGGTTAAGACGGCTCTTCCCGGCCCGAAACTGACCCAGTGTTTCCAGGCTGCTTGCACTAAATAAAGGTTGCCAAAAAAACTTGTATCGAAAACTCTTTGAAAATCAGCAGAGGTTAATTGCTCAAAGCGACTTGCCTTATCGACGCCAGCGTTTGCGATTACCGCATCAACCCGGCCAAAACGGTCGAGCGCTTGTGCAATCATCGACTCCCCACTGCCGGGGTCTGTGACATCAGCGTAGTTGGCCTCTGCTCGCCCTCCTCGTTCTAGAATGAGATTAACCGTGGCCATGGCTGACGTATCTGTATCAGCTTCGCCGGGGTGCCGCCGATTGTTTACCAAGACATTGGCGCCATGGGCTGCTAGGTCAAGCGCATAGGCTTTTCCAAGGCCCTTACCAGCGCCAGTGACGATAACTGTACGACCAGTCAGGCTAAGCATTAGCGTTTCAGGCGAGGGAAGAATTCAGGGACCCGGGCGGCGTAACTGTCGTAACCGGGTTTCTTCTTGGACAAATATTTCTCCTGCATCGGTGTGGCGGAACCTCGTGCCATGAACCAGGTTACATAGAGTGGTGCAAGCAGACCAATAAGACCGAGTTCGTGAGATAAGCCCAAAAATCCGAAGCTCCACCAAATGAGGCTTTCGCCGAAGTAATTCGGATGTCGGGACAGTGCCCACAAACCATGGTCCAAAATTTCATGAGGTCCCGCTCTCGTTTTACGGAAACGCTCCAATTGATAGTCCGCTACTGCTTGAAAATAAAAGCCTGTGCAGAACAGCAGAATAGCGATGACGTGATTGAAACCTAGGCTAGTTGGTGTCACATCTATTGCCAGAATGAGTGGGACAGACCAGAGCGAGACCAAAATACCCTGTAGCACAAAGACCTGAAAAAGACTCCACCACCACCAGTTCTTGCCAAATCGCTTTCTCCAGGCACTGTACCGCGCGTCTTCACCCTCTGGCAGGTTTCGAATGGCAATGTGCCCAGAAAGCCTCAGAGACCAAAGGCCAACAAACGCCGCCAGTAATATCTCGTGTGCTGAGCCGCTGTATTGGCCCCACATGAGAATTAAAACAGGAACCGCCGCGGTGAGCGGGTAGGCGATATCCATAATGCTGGTGTCTTTTTTGATCAGACTTGTGAGCCATATTATCGTTAGGAACGCTGCCACAACGGCGAGGAAACTATGGTGGTGCTTTATAAGTGATGAATGACCAGCCATGGAGTCGGCGCTGGCCCACAACAGAATGTAAACGCCCAGCACACCGGGATAAACGAGTTGCTGCAGATCGGTCTTGCCAACTTGTGGCCGCTGGTAGAAAAAGATAGCAGCGAGCCATGCTGTTAGAACTGCGGTCGAGAGCACCAAACTGGACGTCATGTTCACCTCTATTTCTGCTGCCGATGGCGCCATCTTTTAAGTGTTGTCTGGCGCTGGTTATCATACACTTTTATACTTGCACAAAAAAACCCACGAGTCATTGAGCATGGTAAAGTGCTTTCTCATTATGCGGCGTTGCCGCTAATTTTCAGGTAACTGATGATGGCAAACCAAAGCCAGGAGCAAGCTAAAGCGACCGGCGAATTGATACTTAACAGCGTTGTTGCTCAATGTCTTGGTCTGTTGGGTGATCGTTGGACATTGCTAACCATTCGTGATTTGTTTCTTGGCCGGCATCGGTTTGAGGAACTGTTGCAGCACACCGGTGCCGTTCGTTCTACCCTTGCAAATCGCCTCAAGGTGTTGGTCGAGCAGGGTATTGTTTACCGTAATCCTTACCAAATAGCTCCCTTACGCTATGAGTATCGACTGACTCCTAAAGGCCTTGGGCTTTATGACTTTGCACTCTCGGTTTGGTCTTGGGAGCACACTTGGCACGGTGACGAGGTGATTGATTTGCCGCCACGACTCGTTCACCGTAAGTGCAACAAACCGTTCATGCCTGTTTGCAAGTGCACCCTTTGTGAACAAAACATCACCGCCAGCACGGTGTCGAATAGGCCCAATCCATCTTACTCTGGTGGTAATCAGGTAGCGCTTTTCTCTAAGCGGCGTTCAAAAGTTACCGTTTCAAGTCATAAAGCAAAAGATGGATCGCTATTCCATGCAATCGATATTTTGGGTGACCGCTGGAACAATCTTATTTTGGGGGGAGCACTTTATGGGCTTCGTCGTTATGACGACTTCCAGCGAGGTTTGGGTATATCAACCAACATTCTTGCGGACAGACTCAAGTTATTGGTAGAAGCGGGTTTGTTTGAACGTGTCGCTTATCAAAATGCGCCTAAACGCTACCAATATAATCTCACACAAAAAGGGTGGGACTATTTGCCCATTGCGATGGCGTTACATAAATGGGCGGAAAAGTGGTTGACTCAGGGACGTGGTGGTAACGTCATTCTAAGTCACCATTGTCAGAATGCACCCATACAATTTGTTTTTTGTTGCAGTGCCTGTGGGTCCGCAGTCGATCCGCATGATGTGACTGCTAATCCTGTAGATATCTAGAGGCAGCTGTGAGGAGATGTGCCATATGAAAACCGTGGCGGCACTGAATATGAGGTTGCCTGTCATTTGCGCCCCCATGTTTCGCATTTCTGGACCCAAGATGGTAATTGCGGCTTGCAAGAGTGGCATTGGCGGCGCGTTTCCATCCACTAATGCCCGCACCGTGGAGGAGTTAGACCAATGGATGGGGACTATCAAGGATGCAGTATCAGAGACGGACGGTCCCTGGATTTCTAATTTAATCACGCACTCAACTCGGACGCGACTCTTCGATGAATTGAAGCTTATCGAGGAATACAAGCCGCCAATCGTCATTACGGCCTTAGGCTCACCTCGACCGGTGATGGAGGTTGTAAAAGCATATGGTGGGCTTGTCTTTGCGGATGTGGTCAATTTGCAGTTGGCTAAAAAATCTGCGGAGGCGGGCGTGGATGGGATGGCCTGTATTAGTGCCGGTGCGGGTGGTCATACCGGACACCTATCTCCTTTTGCTTTCATTTCGGCAATTCGAGAGATATTTGATGGTGTCATAGCGGTTGGGGGAGGTATTGCAGATGGCGCTGGTATCGCTGGAGCTATTGCGGCTGGTGCTGACTGTGTCTACATGGGTACACGCTTTATTCCTACAACAGAGAGCCTCGCTGAGGAGCGATACAAATCCATGGTTATCGACGCCGGCGCCGATGATGTTGTGGTATCAGCAGCTGTGACCGGCACAGCTGCCTCCTGGTTGCGAGCAAGTCTTACGGAGGCAGGGTTTAGCGAGGATGACTTGGCGGCCAAGATCCCACGTGACTACTCGGGAAGTCAGTCCAAGCGTTGGCGAGATATTTGGGGCGCCGGTCAGGGCGTGGGCCGCAGTCGCAAGGTAGAGACTGTTGCCGATATTGTGAACGATCTCGAACATGAGTATCGACTTGCTGCCGCGCGCTTTAAAGGCCTCGTCTAGAGCTCCTTTGCTGACAGCAAAAGCCTGCGGTCATAGGGAAGTTAGAGCGAGGGAGGGTCGTTAGCGGATTGCATCTTCGACCCGAGGCTATCAGTATTTATTACATCGGTGAGAAGCGCTGCACGTCTTCCGCTACCATAAGGGCTGATTTGGCCGCACCCATTGAGCCCTCGAATCCCGGGGGGCCAGCCCCGTCTCCAACGTTGTATAGATTGCGGATGGTGGTTCGATGACCTGGCCTAGAGCCCGATATTGTTCTGAATCCAGGCCACTCCCCACGATAGCAGGTCTTGGTCAGCACCTGCGTCCTCTTGTCGAAGTCGGGATAGATGTCACGAAGGTCTTCCATCAGCGCTGCGAACTCTGCCTTGATATCGTCGGGCTCGAGTGAATTTAAGGGCGCTCCACCAACGGTATACAAGTGTTGCCCGGGTGGAGCGACGCCATCGGCCTCAAAAGATGGAACATCGATCATATTCACACGTCGGCTGCACCCAACTGCAAGCGCGGAGTATTCCATAAGAAGTTCGGGACTGGAGAAGTGTAGCCACATGATCGCTGTTGGTGTGATTTTCTTGAGCTGATGGGTAAATCCCTCATCTACGAATTCTTTTGGAACAAGCTTTGCAGTTGCGGCGGGTCCCATATTGCTGACGACGATAGGTGCATGAACTGTATGATTTTCCTGTTGGTATCTCAGGTTAACGCCGGTTACCTTAAAATCCTCAACGTTGACGCCTTTTGCGCTAGCGCCTGTAATGACATCACCGCCGGCTTGCTTTACCAGATCCGCCATTTTTTCCCAGAGGCGAATACTGCCACCTTCGATAAATCCAAAGGTAATAGGCGCATTGTGCTCCATAACCTTAAAGTATTCGCCTGCTGGTAGTTCATGGCTGTTGACTGTTAGCAGGGATGAGATGGTTGCCTGAAAAACACCATGGATTTTTTCATTTTTTGTGTAGTGCGAGAGCCAGTCTTTAAAGCTGATGTCGTTGCTCGGGGGGCACCAGCCCCGCGCCCTCTTCAGGGCACCCAGAACGGACTCTGCTTCATCATCAGAAATTGCGACGTCCCGAATAATTCGTGTTGTGCCGCCTTCCTTATGGTCATAAATCTTTCCGGCTAGCCAGGTCGCTACTTTTTGAGAGGGGTGAACCCCAGAGGGGATGCCAACTGCCTGGCAGACCTGCTCCACACAACCACCGGTCTGAATGGCCAGCCCTCCAGTCGCGCATAGGAAACCATCGCGGTCCACCGTTGAGAATCGCCCTCCCAGATAGGCGCGTTTCTCCATTAGAAGCACCCGCCGCCCGCTGTAGGCAAGCAGTGCGGCTATGCAGCAGCCTCCCACTCCAGACCCGATGACAATTGCATCGTACTGCCTTTTCATATAGCCTGCCCTTTAAGTTTTATTATGCAAGTTATTAGTCTAGGCGGCACCACTGCTTCGGTCAACACGGCCTCGAATGGGCTGCTTTGAATCAAGGAGTTCACCAGTTCATGAGCAAGCCCGTTTCTATCCTCGGCGGTTATCAAACTGACTTTGCGAGAGTCTGGTCAAGAGAGGGCTTTGATATTTCTGACATGATCAGGGATGCCTGTCTTGGCGCCATCTCCGCATGCGATCTTGAACCTAGTGCCATTCAGTCGATTCATGTAGGCAATGCTTTTGCCGAAGCCCAACGTCAACAAGGCCATCTCGGTGCGTTGGTCTCGCAGGTTGTGCCTGAGCTATGGGGGATTCCAGCCATGCGTCACGAGGGAGCTTGCGCGTCCTCATCGCTCGCTGCTCTCACGGCGATGGCCGAGATTGAGGCGGGAAGGTATGACTGTGTTTTAGTGCTGGGTGCGGAAGAGTTTAAAAATCTACCCGGTGATCAGGCTTCGCAAAATCAGAACTCTGCCGCGTGGCGTGACCGTGAGGAAATAGAATGTCGCTTTATGTGGCCTGCGGTGTTCGGCTTGCTGGCTGATGAATACGAGCATCGTTATGGGCTCGATCGACAGGTTCTAAATCGTATTTCAGAGATCAACTATGACAATGCGAAGCGGAATCCCAATGCCCAAACCCGTGGATGGAAATTTGCTGAGGGAAGTTTTAGCGAGGACGATACACTCAATCCTGTGATCGAGCCCGGAGTCAGGCGGCTTCATTGCGGTCAGATTACTGATGGCGCTTGCGCCATCATTCTTGCATCACCGGAATTTGCGGAGAGACATCGAAAATCTCGTGGCAACAAGGGCCCACAAGCACAAATCCAAGGCTGGGGACACCGCAATGCTGGAATCCGATATAAGGATAAAGTCGAACGAAGTAGGGGTGCGGAGTACGTGTTTCCACATGTTCGGGAAGCTATTTTGCATGCCTTTGAGCGAGCCGATGTCTCGGCAATAGATCAGATAGACGGCATCGAGACCCACGACTGCTTTTCTATGACTGAATATATGGCCATCGACCATTTTGGAATTACGTTGCCGGGTGAGTCCTACAGAGCGGTAGAAAATAGCTCTATCGAAATTGGAGGGAGTTTGCCGATCAATCCGAGTGGTGGTCTGATTGGGTGTGGGCACCCGGTAGGCGCCACTGGGGCCCGGATGCTGTTGGATGCGGCGAAACAGGTGACTGGTACAGCGGGCGATTGTCAGGTGGAGGGTGCCGAAACCTTTGCCACACTAAATATAGGTGGGTCTTGCGCTACTGTTTGTACTTTTGTTGTTGGCAAACAAGACCGGTAAAGTCAGCTTTTAATAACTACCAGATAGAAATGCATGGATTGAGGAGGGCGGCTACAGAGGCCGTCTAGAATAATATGAACCAAGTCGTGAAAGATCCGGATGCGCCATTTGGGCATGCATATGGACCGTATATCGAAGGTGTTTTTTCACCGGTGGAATGCGAATCAACTCTGACGGACTTGCCTGTCACCGGAGCGATACCGAAAGACCTGAACGGCGTATATCTGCGCAATGGTCCGAATCCTCGTTTTGCGCCGAAGGGTGAATATCATCCTTTTGATGGCGATGGCATGCTTCACAGTGCCCATTTTGAAAACGGACAGGTCGTCATCCGAAACAAATGGGTGAAAACAGAAGGCTGGAACAAAGAGGACTCAGCCAAGGCCGCAACCTACTGGGGTATTCGGCAGACATTGAAGGGCCGAGAGGATCAGCCGCTAAAGGACTCGGCCAATACAGACGTTATTGGTCATGCCGGATCGGCGATTGCGACGTGGTATCTAGCCGGCGTGCCCTATGCGGTTGACCCCATTTCCCTGGAAACACTTGGGCCTAGATTTAATTATCTCGATAAACCTGAGTCAGGTATGTCAGCGCACTGTAAAGTAGATGAGGTTACTGGCGAGCTAATGTATTTCGATTACGGTGATGAATGGCCCTTTATGTGGTACGGAGTCGTCAATAAATTTGGTGAGATGGTGCATCGAGTCCCAATAGAGCTGCCGGGAAACCGATTGCCCCACGATATGGCCATTACCGAGCACTATTCTATTTTGCACGACCACCCGGTATTTCACGATGAAGCAGCCCGCTTGGCCGGTCGGCATAAGGTTGTTTTTGATTCTACTATGGCCACACGGCTTGGTGTCATACCGAGGAAAGGTGCCTCTGACTCAATCCGTTGGTTCGAGTTTTCGGGTGCTTTTATCTACCACGTAATAAATGCTTGGGAAGAGGACGACGAAATCATAATGGTTGCGTGTCGTTACCAGCCAGCCAAACACCCAGATGGAACGTTCAATGATGATGCAACCGCAAAAATGATTGCTCGTCTAGTGATGGACGCACGTTTGTGGCGTTATCGCATGAACCTGAAGACTGGTGAGTGCAGTGAGGAGTGTTTGGACTCGGACCACAATATCGAGTTTCCGAGCTACGACACACAGAGAACAGGGCGACACAGTCAGTTCGCCTATTTGGTTGATCATCACCCCGAATTGCTAAAGTGGGATGGAATTTGTAAGTACAACACGGACACCGGGGAGCGACAGTCTTCCTGGACTGATGACTCTCAGTACTGTTGGTACAGTGAGCCGTGGTTTGCTCCCGCGGATAACCAGCAGGCCGAAGACCATGGCTACGTCGTTGTATTTGTTTGGAACGACAAATTAAAAGAGCAGGAGTTACAGATCTTTGATGCTAGAGATCTGAACATCGGTCCGGTCGCCCGAGTGCATATGCCGCACCGGATACCCCCCGGATTTCACGCTTGTTGGATGAAACCAAACCAAATTGGGACCAAGTGACTGCGAAAAACTCTATGCTGGTTCTGTAGTCAAAAGCCTGTGAATCGCTATTTCTGATTTTGGGGAATCCATGAGTCGAGAGTTTGATGCCATTGTTGTCGGAGCGGGTATGGGCGGTCTTTGTGCCGCTGCTTATCTTGTTGCTGGTGGCAAGCGCGTTGCTGTTGTAGAAAAATCACCCCACCTTGGTGGTCGTTGCTCACATCGTGTGAGACAGGACTGCATTGTGACAACCGGAGCCCTGATGATTCCCATGGGTTCCAACAGTGCGATTCGCCAGGCGTTTGATGCGCTCAATATCGAGATGGATATGATCAACCTGACCGGTAAGATGCGTTACCGTCTGGCTCATGGAGACTACGATATATCTCCAAAAGGCGGCGGTCTTCTTGGGATGATTGAGTTTGCGATGCAGGATCAATTGGCTGCAGCCGAACTCCACCAACATATCATTAGCGCGCTTACTACCTGGACACCGCTGTCCTCCATTACCATTCTCGACTGGTTTAACCAGTACACAAGCTGTGAGGAGGTAAAAAACCTTTTTCAGGGCTATTGTGCGGCGCTCATGGGAATAAACATGCATGAGATCCCCGCAAGTGAATTTTTCTCGTTCTTGAAATACCACTCTAAAGGTAGTCAGTTTGGAATGGCGCGACTGGGTAATGCCCACATGATGGGAGCGCTGGCCGCGGCCATTGAGGCACGGGGATCAAGCGTAATGACCCAAACGCCTTGTCGAAGAATTCTCGTTGAAAACAATAGAGTAAAAGGTGTTGAAATTAAAAACTCTGAAGGGCAGGGTGAGATGCTGACGGCCCCAATAGTCTTCTCTAACACCGGTCCCAGAAAAACCATCGACTTGGTTGGTGGCGGTGACGTCTTTGAGGCCAGCTACATGGCTCAGTTTGAAAAAGACAATATCGATGCGCCTATCATGCATGCCAGCTTTATTTTGGATGAACCGGTAATGGCAGGTTTTTCTGGGTGCATGGTCTTTGGCAACACGAAAAATCTGATTTATCTTGAAATTCCCTCATGCATTTCACCAGAGATATCTCCTCAAGGGAGCTACTTGCATACCGCATATGGGGCACCGGCTGATGCTGCTCATCCCGATCTTGATAACGAATTTGACACCATGCTCGCTGAGCTGGAAGCAAATTTCCCGGGTGTTCTACAGCGGGCGCAATTTCTTGTTAAGGCCAAGCATCGTGGAGAGTCACCGGGCATGCATCGCTGGGTTGGGCGGGGGATGCCGGTGAATACGTCGGTAATTGGGTTATACAATGTAGGTGATGGTTGTGCCCCCAAAGGCACCATAGGGACCGAGTCGGCGGCTGCATCCGGTCGTGAGGCGGCCAACATGATTTTGGGTTGATATCGTAACCCTTGATAGCGCTGCCTGTTTTGGTGTTAATAACAAAGTAGCATGGAGGCCCAAGGCCCTTTTAGCCAGGGCCCTTTTCGAGGTGGGTGACATTGAAAACATCGACGCCAGAGCGCATTCAGAAGCTGACTGACAAAGGGCTGTGGGGTGACAAAACCCTCTGCAACTACCTCGAAATTCAGGCGCAAGAACACCCCGATTCACTTGCTGCTGCAGATCAACATACACGAGAGCAGCTTACCGATAGCCCCCCAGTTAGGCTGACCTTCGCCGAGTTGAATAATGTAAGCAAGACACTCTCGCTTGATTTACTGCAAGCCGGTATTTGTCATGGTGACAGGGTTATGCTGCAAATGCCGAACGTCGTTGAGTTAATGGCGCTCTACTTCGCACTTAGCAGGATAGGTGCTATTGCTTCGCCGCTTCCAGTTCAGTATGGGCGGCATGAAATATCCACATTGGCACAAGCTCTCGAGCCCGGTTGGTTCATTGGTGCGACCAATTTCCGCGGTGCAAACTTGGCCGATAATGGATTTTCTGCCCTGACCTCAAGTAAGGTTTTAGGCATTGGTAGTGATCTCTCTTTGCGAGGGCATGCTGGCGTTAGTGGTGGGGAGGAGGCTCTCTTACAAAGTCACAGGGAAGAAAATCCCATTTCAGCAAACGATATATGCACGGTTTGCTGGACGTCGGGCACCACGGGCACCCCAAAAGGAGTACCGCGATCTCATAATATGTGGCTTGCCTCTGGCCATATGACTGCAACAGGAAGTCATTATCAGGCCGGTGATATTCTTCTTAATCCTTTTCCAATGGTGAATATGTCCGCGCTGGGGGGATTTCTTTTTCCAGCGGCGAAGCTCGGTTGCGGCATAGTGCTCCACCACCCATTGGATATACCAGTATTTCTTCAGCAGATTCAGCAAGAGAGCGTCACTTTTACGATTGCGCCCCCCGCGTTGCTCAACAAACTTGCCAAAGAGCCAGAACTTTGGAACAGCTTTGACTTTCCGTCGCTTCGAGGAATCGGTTCGGGGGCAGCTCCATTGGCGCCAGAAATGATCGCAACCTTTGAAAACGACTATGGCGTTAACATTTATAATATCTACGGATCAAATGAGGGTATCGCCCTCATCTCTGGGCCCGACGCAATTCCCAGCCCACAACACCGAGCAGCATTATTTCCCAGAAGTGGCGCAAAAAACACTAATTGGTCTGGCCCGCTACATGAAGCGGTTCAGTCAATGGTCGTTGATCCTGAGACAGGGTCTGAGCTGACTGCTGTCGGTGACCGTGGAGAACTGTGCTTCTCAGGCCCCACAGTATTTGACGGCTATCTCAATTCAGACGCAGCCGAGGTTTTCACTTCAGAAGGCTTTTTTCGGACCGGCGATCTAGTCGAGATATGTGGTGAGGCAGGTGAATTTTATCGAATCGCCGGCCGTCTAAAGGATATTATCAATCGGGGCGGAATGAAGATTTCCCCGGCCGAACTTGATGCTCTACTGGAGGGCCATACCGCACTTTCTGAGGCGGCGGTTTGCGCCTATCCTGACCCGGTCCTCGGAGAGAAAGTGTGCGTGTGTATTGTGCCACTGGATGAAAATAGCAAGCCTACACTTGACGATATCTGTGATTTTCTGCGTGACTGCGGCTTGGCAACCTTCAAATTGCCCGAGCGTTTATTGGTCGTGGACGGCCTGCCTAGAAATCCCTTGGGCAAGGTTCTTCGGCATGAGTTGGCTGAACGGGTGGTTACTGACTAGGCGTCAGCTTGAAAAGGAACGTCCCCAATTGGAAAGTTGCTCTGCCAACCGGACAGGTTGTTCGGCGGGTAACATGTGCCCGGCGCCGGAAATCGATTTGAAGGAGGCGCCACATTTTTGTGCCATGACTCTTTGATCTTCTGGATCAATTACTAGGTCTACTTCTGAGGCTACAACTATTTTTGGCCCTGAATAGCTCGAAAAAAGCGCTTCTCTGTCCGGTCTTGCAGCACAAGCGCGCTGGTGGGCTGAAAAGCGCACTGGACCATAATCTCGAGTATCGGCCTCGCGCTGCTGGGATAGATCAAGCCGTCCCAGATTGTCGGGATGATAAACTCGATCGCTGACGGCTTCGACTAGCTTTGTATATTTGCCTGATTCTGCTGCTGTCGCCGATTTCTCTCGAAGCTCTCGTGCTCCCTCTGAATCTTCTCTCGTATGGGAGTTAACCAGTGCAATACCTGCTACGCGCTCGGGACTCTTCGCCAGCATGCCCAGAGCTACGTATCCCCCGAACGAGTGTCCGACTAAAACACATGCATCCGGCAGTTGCTCCCAAAGTAAGTCGGCGATGTCCTCAATACAAGTAACTGCCGGATACTCAGGTGTTTTTACTGGAGGTTTGGGTGACATGTTTGCCACAACTGGATCCCATACACCGGGTGTATTGTTAATACCATGCAGAAAAACCCACAGCGCATTCACTATAAAAACCTCATTAACAACAAAGCAGAATCACGGATACTGCGTTGCTGCTCCGCTTAAACCAGTTCGTTTCTAAGCCGTTCCCCTTCAACCCAACATGCATGTGTGCCAGTTTGAATCCTCTCTGGTAGCACGATCGAAGCAATGGGGCCCTCTTCGATCGCTTGCGCATTTAAGATTACACATTCTGAGCGGTCTTCTTTCATGTCCTGGACAAACACGACCAAATAACCATCGTCTTCTTGTTCTGTATTGGTACGCGGAGCAAAATGGACTTCACCTCCATACCGATTCTCACCATAGTGGTATGTGTATGTTTTGTTTAGTTCTAAATCAAATTTGATAACCCCGTTCATCAGCCACTTTCCAGGCTCAAACAGGCTGGCATAGGCGTAGCGATAGGGGTGGCCTTTGTGGGCGTTTGCGCACACAGGGAACTCGACTATTTCATCACTAATTAGCTGCTGCGACGTTTCGCCAGTGCGAAGATTAAGCCGGATACGATGTAAGCGAGTCTTGGTTTTATGTTTATCAAGGTGAGCCATGATCCGTTCATTATGATCTGCATCCTCGCCGACTCCCGGCCCCTTAGGATCAAATGATAAACATGAGTCCATGACTATCTCTTCGCCTTGCTCGAAATAATTTGCACTATGGAGAATGAAGGCTGGGCCAGTTTCAAACCAGCGCACCTCTGCGTGTAGATCCTGTCTTGGCACAATGCCGAATCTTGACGGCAGGTTTGGGAAGAATCTGAGTTCCCGCTTACCTTCCTTAAGAAGGTCGGGGTCAAAAAATAATGGCAGGTCATGAACAATAATGTAATTTTCCGTGATGCCTAAATCGTGCGGCCATCGCGGACTGGGAAGATCAATTCGGCGATAGTCAACAACGTCGCCGATGGCATTCGTGATACCTATATTTATACACGGTGGAGATTCCGGATAGTTTAGAAAGACCATGTCTCCGGTTCGAGTGTCGACTTTGAATTCACCTGCAATGCCGTCGTTCCCCACGACAGCAGCGAGCTTCGGATCCGGGCCAAGGTTTTCGAGGGTTATAGGATCTAGGCGCCAAGGCTCGCTGCCTTGACTCATGGTAGCCAAAAGCTTGCCGGCATGATGTATTACATCCGTACCCGCATTGTCCTTCATCGCGCCTATAGCACCCCAACCCCGATAAGCACGCTGCTCTGGTTCTAGAATTCCCGGCCAGAGAGATCGTCCAGCAGCTTTTTCCGCGAGAAATCCAGTGGTGTGAATAAAACGATTACGATACTCGGCATGTCCTTTGTTGAAGTACATGGCATGTAACATGCCGTCTCCGTCGAAGGGATGATATTTCCCCAGGGGCTCATGAACCTGATTGTGGGTGTTTCTTACTAGCACGCCCCATAGATCGGCGGGAATATCGCCAATGACTTCCAGACTTTCTGTGTCTGCCGTGTATTCCTTGGAGTTCGGCATGAAAGCGCCATTTAAAAACGGACTTTTATTATCTGCCCGAATGGTAAGCTGCTCTTCGTTTACAATTTCAAGCATACCTCGCTCCTGGCATCATGATGGGAGTTACTGCACTCTTATCCGGTATTGCCGGGCAGCCAAACTTAACATCAGAATCGATATAGGCGTGGCGCAGGCGCCAACCAGCATTAGGGATGAGCCGATGAGTAACTCATCCTGAAACAGGTAATCTGTTAAAAGAGCGACAATAAGTGGCCCTCCACCAAGTCCAATAAGATTGATAACAAAGAGGTAGGCAGCGGTGGCTTGACTTCGCATCGTAATAGGGGTCGCGGTATGCAGCGCCGCGACGGCCATTCCTGCATGAAAACTTGCGAAAAAGTGTAATGCACTCAGCAGCACCAGGGTGATTGTCGGTGTGGCGATTGCGGGAGCTGTCGCGAGGCTGGCAAAAATCCAAAGAGGCACCGCGCCCGCTATTGGCCCTTTGATGAACGCGTCTTTCATACCCGACTTTGCAAGCCGATCACCAAACCAGCCGCCAGCCAGCACACCGAACGGTGCGGCAATGATATTTATTGTTCCGTAAGTGAGACCGATCTGACTTGCTTCCCAGCCGTGAGTGCGAATAAAAAAAGCTGGCACCCATGAGTGGAAGGCATAGCCAATGGTGGTCAACATGGAAAAGCCAAGGAAATGCGGACCATAAAAGCGCCAGCTTTTGAAAAAATAATTTACCGAGTCGAATACAGTGGTCGATGGTGGCGAGTGTTCCGAAGTGGCCTCACTGTACCTACCTCGAGGTGGCTCTCGAACTGTCAGGACAAGTAGGGCAAAAGGTATGCCTGCAAGTCCTACGATAACAAAGACCATCTGCCAGGCTTTGAAGTCACCAAGCACAGGAAGTGTAGTGACTAGAGGGATGCTCGCAATGAGTGCACCGCCCACGACGAAAGCGAGGCCGCTACCAAGAAAGACTCCAACTGAGTAGGTGCTCATGGCTCTGGCTAGTTTGTCTTTTGTAAAGTAATCACCAGTAATGGAATAGGCTGCCGGAGACAAGGTGGCTTCACCGATAGCGACGCCTACTCGGGCCATAAAAAGATGACTGAAGTTTTTGGCCGTGCCACACAAGGCGGTCATCAGGCTCCAGGCGGTGACTCCTATAACAATCAAGTTCCGTCGATTTTTTGTATCTGCAAGCTTGCCCATGTAAAGCCCGACAAAAGTATAAAAAACCGCAAAGGTCATTCCCTGCAACAAGCTGAACTCTGTGTCGCTTAGTCGTAGATCGGATTTAATTGGCTCAACAAGGAGGCTAAGAATTTGTCGATCGATAAAGGACAGTGCGTAGCAAAGCATCAACACCACAACGACATACCAGGAGTACAAACTGTTTGGGCGGTCTGTGGATAGTGAGTCAGTCATGTTGCCTGTCCATTTATCCGGTTGAAAAATGCGCGAAAAGCGTCGTTGAAGGCGCCGGGCTTCTCTGCCCAGCCATAGTGGGCAACCCCCGGTATACAGATGAACTCACCATTAACTTTCTCGGCAAGCTGCTGCATCATCTCGGGTTTGCCTACAGGATCAAGTTCTCCTGCAACGCAGAGAGTTGGGGTGGAGCATGCCTGAAGTGCCGCCCTGCCATCGTAGGCCACGATTGCTTTAAGCGCGGACTTAAATGTTTCATCCGGGGTTTCGGCAGTGACTTTAAGTACAAGATCAACCCCTGGTCCCTCGGAAGTAGGGCCCATCATTTTGGTCATTAATACGGGAACTGATTCTTTCAGGGTCAAACCGGCTTCCAGTGGACCCAAGCGTTCTGCAATAAAATTTGCCTGATACTCAGGGTCGGTGTGCCCAAGGGACTCAACTGTAGATGAGATCACCAGGCCTTTTACCGAGTCGGCGCGCTCTACTACAACTCTGGGAGCAATAAGCCCGCCCATACTATGACCCAACAGGATGTTCTGGCCATTTGGTGCCCCCTCTTTATCGAGTAAAGCGATAAAGCGATCCGCCATGAATTCGATTGAATAATTGGCTTTAGGTAGTGGGCTGATTCCATAACCGGGGGTGTCCCAGGCGATAACTCTGAAGCCTTCATTCACGAGAGATTTGACTTGGGGTAGCCAATAGTCCTTTGAACCATAGCCACCATGGAGTAGAAATACGGTCCAATCACCGTCACCCCAAACGCCGTAGTCGGGCATCCTGGACTTGTCGCCTTGATCATCAATCATTGCCTGATCTCACCATTATTTTTATTTTGGAAAGCCGTTAACACCCTCACCTGAAGTCTGACAGTCAAGCAGGAGTGATGGTAAAGACTGGTCTGACTCGCTTTTAAATTTGTAAGGCGGCGTTACTTTCATTATCCGACTGAAATCAGCCTACACCTAACCGGCAACACCAACAAGACCACTTTCTCGGGTTCTGCTTGGGGAGAGGCGTGCTTTGTTGATGATTGTGTAGGAGAGTCGGCGCCTGTCTTCGGCTGATAAAACAATCTGAGGATTAGGCGTCCTTTAGAGGCGCAAATTAGCCTCCACCGCTGACAAAAATCCTGCCATGTCTACGATGGTTTCAGTC
>CAJXMD010000035.1 GCA_913056165.1 uncultured Halieaceae bacterium | reverse complement strand
CACTGGTAGAGATTAGCCGGAGGGAGGATGTAAGCCCATTGGCGCTCAGCAAACTCCAGCAATCCTTGGAGCAAATTGGAAAAGTTACGGTGTTATGTTCCGCATCCCCCGGCTATATCGTGCCGCGGATACAGGCTTTGGCGATGAATGAGGCCGCTCGCCTAGTGGAGGAGGGTGTAGCGAGCGCTGAAGAGGTTGATCGGGCGGTAAATGCAGGCTTTGGCCCGCGTTTTGCCGTGTTGGGCTTGCTTGAATTTATTGACTGGGGCGGTGGCGATATTTTGTATTACGCCTCCAATTACCTCGCCGACAAAGTCGACAAAAGATACCTGCCTCCAAAGGTGATTGAGACCAATATGCAAAGTGGTCTTAATGGAGTCAGGGAAGGTCGTGGTTTTTTTGACTACTCATCATTGGATACCGCTGCCTACCGACATAAAAAACTCCGAGAATTTGTCGATCTTCTCGGGCATCGTGGACTTCTTCCCGTATTTAATTTTGCCTCGACGCATCGCCTATGAGTAGCCTCCTCTACCTTTTAAGCCTTGCTTTCGGCTCTAACCAGAAGGCAAACCATAGGGATGCCCAGTGAATGTCGCGGCGATAATTATTGACCGACTGATCGAGCACGGCGTCGATACCTTATTCGGCATACCCGGTGCTCAAACTTACGCGTTTTTTGACGCACTCGCCCAGCGCAAGAATGACATTCGGCTTGTCATTGCAAGGCATGAACAGGGTGCGGCCTATATGGCGTACGGCTATGCCAAATCCACAGGCAGGCCAGGGGTTTATTGCGTTGTGCCGGGGCCAGGGGTCCTCAATACAACGGCCGCGTTGGCGACTGCCCATAATGCCCCTGTGCTGTGCATTACGGGACAGGTGCCCAGCGAATTCCTGGGCGTAGGGCATGGAATGCTCCACGAACTGCCGGACCAACTGAATACCTTACGCACTCTGACGAAATGGGCGGCGCGCATCAATTATCCAAGTGAGGCTGCAACGTTGGTGGACGAAGCGTTTCGCAACATGCTTCACGGGAGTATTAAGCCAGTGGCTCTGGAAATCCCGATGGACGTCCTTGCCCAGACCGGCAGCTCCCACTCTTCAGGTCCCCTGCCATCCCAGTCCCGCCTGCTCCCACAGTCAGGCAGAGTGGAGCAAGCCGTTGACCTGATCAGGCAGGCAAAAAAGCCAATGATTTATGTGGGCAGCGGTGCGGTGGGCGCGGCGAGCGAAATTCAAGAGCTCGCTAAAAAAATTCAGGCGCCAGTCGCTTCATTCCGGGGCGGCCGAGGAATTGTAGGGGATGACACGCCTTACGGCTTCAACTGTGCATCGGGCTACAAGTATTACCCGGATGTTGACCTTATGATCGGTATCGGGACGCGTTTAGAGCTGCCAGCTTTTCGCTGGCAAGCTGGTGTGGCCAACCACAACATGATTCGTATCGATACAGATCCAACCCAATCGGTGCGGTTGCGCGGCGATGTGGCGATTGTCGCTGACGCACAATGTGCTACGTCGGAGATCCTCGCCGCCCTCGAAGATTTTAAGCCGTCAGAGCAGCGAGAGGAGTTGTTCGTTGCAATTAAGAAAGAATCGAACCGAGAAATACAAAAGATTCAGCCGCAGATGACCTACCTCAACATTATGCGAGAGGTACTGCCACGGGAATCATTTGTTGTTGAAGAAATTAGTCAATTTGGTTTCGCCTCCTATTATGGCTTTGACTTCTATGAGCCACGGAAACTCGTGACTTGTGGATATCAAGGCAACCTTGGCCATGGTTTCCAGACATCGCTGGGAGTGCGCGTAGCTAATCCAGAGTGCCCGGTGGTATCCATCACTGGGGACGGGGGATTCATGTTTGGTATTGGCGAGCTGGCGACTGCCGTACAGCACGGTATCGGGATTATTGTGCTGGTGTTTAATAACAACGCTTACGGCAATGTGCGCAGAGATCAAATTGATTTTTATGAGGGACGGGTTCATGGGTCGGAACTGGTAAATCCAGATTTCGTTGCACTAGCGGAGAGCTTCGGGGCTCAGGGTCGAAGAGCAGAGTCATCCGACGAATTCGCCGCCCTGTTGAAGCAGGCCCTCCAAGAAATATCCGCGGGGCCTGTGCTCATTGAAGTGCCGATAGAGCGAGGTTCGGAAGCATCGCCCTTTGAGTTCATGATGCCAAACAATTACGGCAGATAGCCCGGAGCCGCGCTCTCAACGGGGAATCTTTACCAAGCCAATTCTGTTGCTACTACTCTGGTGAATCAGCAGATTCTTCTCGGCAGTAACCCACACATGCCGAATAATCCCGACTCCTGAGGGAACGGCCCAGCTTTGAAAACTTTCCGTGGCGGGATCAAAGCGGACCAGTGCATCAGGCCGCATACCCGACTCGTTATACCAAACCACGTCGTCAATAACGGCGATGGCGTAAGGGTGGGATGACGGCCCACTCGGCGAATCCCACTGGGTAACCTCTCCCGTTACCGGATCCAAGCGCCCAATTTTTCCCAGTGCGGAGTTGACGAACCAGATCGACCCGTTGCTGGCGATATCGAGTCGGCGAATCCGGGTGCGCTCGTCGGGGATTTCAAAATAGCGTATGGCGAGAGAATCGGGATCGATCTCGGCGATGGCGTTGGTGCCGTTGTGTGCCACATATAAGAGTCCGTTTTGGGCCACCTTTATGCCGTAGGGGCGGGCGCGCGTTGTTACCTCAACGACTTCACCCGTTACCGGATCCAGCCTGCCAATCATGCCCGCATGCTGAGCGGTGAAGTACAGCATGCCATTGGGGTGAAACACGCCGGTGTGGGGATCCTTCGCAGTTGTGGGAAAAATGGCAATGTCGCCGCTGACCGGGTCAAGCCGGCCGATGGTGCTGTTGCTATTGCCCATGTACCAGATGTTGCCATCATCGTCGGGGAGAATTGAGTGAGGTCTGGCGTCGGCAGGCAGCTGGAACTCTTCCATTTTGCCGGTCTCGGGATCAAGTCGGCCTGCGAGTGAGGCCCACATGCCGGTCCACCAGATGCTGCCATCAGGGGCTTCAATCGGATCTCTCGAACGTTGCCCAAGCGTTGGCACCAGCCATTCGGTAATTTCAATATCAAAGTCGCCAGAGACGAGAGTGGGGTACTTCTCGGGTCGCGATGGAAAGTGAGCGGCAAGATAGCGGCTAATGGTGTCTGCCTGAGGGGCCGGCAGCTCCACCATGGAGGCGATCAGGTAGCGCCAGGCCTCGGGAGAGTCATAGCCCTGTCCGCGCTCTATGTATGTTGTTGAATGGCACTCGTCGCTACACACCATTTCGGTCAGAGCTTTCCCAGGACCTTCGGGCAGATCAGCGACAGCGTAAGCGCTGACAAGCAGTAGACTAGCCAGCCATCGACGGGGGGACTTATGGTATCGACGGGTTTTGGTATTCATGGCCCCTGCCTCTTTTGCGGTTACTTTTCGTTGATGCCAGTATCATAACGCAGGGAGCAATTTCTGACGGACGGTGCAGGCTATGACGGACGGTGCAGGGCGCTTGTGCACGTGAGCTGCTAAGAACACGGGCTCGCAAGATCCAAACCCGTTTGCTACGGCGGTTAAAGACCCTTAGTGTTCAGGATCCGGAGTGAAACGAGCGAGCCGACATGTCATCTACCAAGCGCGTGAATCCACTCGATAGATACGCCAAGGACCTTCCCCCGGGCAGAGTGCTGTGGATAGGCTTGCGGCCCATGCGGCGTGAGCCCTTGCAGTCCGTCGAAAGCGCGTTGGCGGTGGCTGGTATGGGGCTCGAGGGTGACCATCGAATGAAAAAAACACCCGGTTCTGGGCGACAGGTGACGGTGATATCTAAAGAATTTATCGAACAGATATCGGCGTTTACGGGTATCACCTCTATTGATCCAGCCATTCTCAGACGCAACATTGTGGTTGAGGGAATCAACCTGAATGCACTCAGACGCCAGCGCTTCAGGGTTGGAGCAGCGCTCTTTGAAGCGACCCAGCTATGCCATCCCTGCGCCCGGATGGAAGAAGCGTTGGGGCAGGGTGGCGTAGCCGCCATGATTGGGCATGGCGGGCTGTGCGCCCGCATTTTGGAGGAGGGCCTAATCCGCTTGGGTGATCCCATTACAATTGAAAGTGATACTTGAGCAGACAGGATTTTTCCCATGACCGCAACGGACTCTATTCATACTATCCAATTCCACGGTACGGGGGTTTTTAACCCCGACACCTTAGCGGCAATGCACCGAGAGTTGGATACCGCCCTCGATAACGAGGCGATTCAGGCGGTCTTTCTGCGAGGAGAGGGGAAAAACTTTTCTCAGGGGTTGGACCTTGAGTATCTGTCAGCGAATCAGGAGATTTTCAGCCAGTTTGTTACCGAGACCATGCATCTGGCGGGTCGCATGTTGGCGTTTCCGATGCCGATTGTGTCGTTGGTAAACGGACACGCCTTTGGTCTCGGAGCCATGATTGTGTTGGCCTCAGACTACGCCGTGATGCGTAGTGACCGAGGTTTTTTCTGTCTACCTGAGATAGATATTGGCATGACCCTGACTGTGCGGATGAATGCTCTGGTGAAAGCACGGCTATCCCAACGTGCTTTGCGCGAGACATTGCTTACTGGTGGGAGGTTGACTGGCGAGCAAGCGAGACGCCTTGATATTGTTGACGCAGTTGGAGAAGAGGCTGACCTAGAGGCTCTCGGGCTCCAGGTGGCGTCGCCGATGCTCGGTAAGCCACGGGAACAACTGGCGGGATTGAAATATGGTCTCCACGAGGACCTCATAGACCTTATTTTTTCCGATGCGGACGACGGCCCTTATCAATCCCCAGTCTTGTGGCCCCGGGCCTAAGTATTAAAAACTTTCCCAAGCGCCACAGTCGGATGGCAATTTACGTAAGATGCGCCCATGGAGTTACTTCAGTCCATCCTGACCCCCGCAACACTCACTTTGCTGATGTCGAGTGTTCTCTTCGCTGCGCTCATGCGCGCTTTCTCGGGTTTTGGTTTTGCCATGATGGCGGTGCCGGTGTTTTCCCTTTTCCTTGAGCCTGCCGATGCGGTCGTACTCGCCGCTATTCTGACGCTCTCGGTCAGCGCACTGACCTACAAAGCCTGGTGGGGGCAATTTGATATTCGGGTTTTCATGCCCATGCTTGGTGGGTCCGTTGTTGGCACTGCAATTGGCGTGATGTTCCTGACAAGAGCATCGACCACCGAATTCCAGCTGTGGATAGGTATCACTGTTGTTTTTGCCTGCCTCTTCGTCAGTCGACTTACACCGGGTGCCGGTAGCAACATACGCTTCTTGCCTACCGCAACTGGCGCGGCCTCCGGATTGATGAATGGCGCCTTTGCCATACCGGGCCCCCCTGTTATCGCCTACGCAATGATTTGCATTCCTGAACCCGCCAGGAGCCGCGCGTTTCTGATGGCGTTCTTTTTTGCATCCAATGCTGTTGCCTTCGGCATGTTCCTGAATGCTGGCGTGGTGACAGCCACGCCGTTGATCCTACTGGTGGTTGCTATGCCTGTAATGATGATCGGCGATCGAGTCGGCGCCTGGCTGTTTCATCGGGTCGGTGGGGCCGCCTACCGCCCGGTCGCGTTCGTGGTGTCGATGGCACTTGGGGTTGGATTAATCGTCAAGGCGATCTGGTTTTCGGCCGCGGCCTGAGGGCTACACTGGGGTAGCACTATTGCTTTACGTTTGCTCGGACAATACGGGCTTTTTGGCGCTCCCAATCTCTCGCTTTTTCGGTATCCCGTTTATCGTGCTGCTTCTTACCTGCCGCGATGCCGATTGAGGCTTTGACCAAGTGGCTCTTCCAGTACAGCGCCAAGCAGACGCAGGTCTGTCCTTTTTGAGAGACCGCTTCGTTGAGCTTGGCCAGCTCCCGCTTATTGAGAAGAAGCTTTCTTGATCGGGTGGGCTCAGTGACAAAGTGGGTGGACACGGTTTCAAGTGGGGTGATCTGTGCGTTGAGCAAAAACGCCTCGCCGTTTTTCATAAATACATAGGAATCGGTGAGCTGCGCACGTCCTGCGCGCAACGCTTTTACCTCCCAGCCGGACAGCGAAATGCCAGCTTCATAGGTATCCAGAATGTGGTAGTCGAACCTAGCGCGCTTATTTTGCGCGATGGTGTTGTCCGACGTTTTCTTTTTAGATTTGCTCATAAGGTGCATTATACGGGTCGAGCTAGCGAAGGATGTATTTTTGTGCTGGATGACAACGTACCCAAGCCATGGCAAGGCCAGACAACGCTGGTGTTTGCTCTCGCCGCGGCGGCCATGGGGTTGGGAAATATCCTACGGTTACCATTTTTAATGGGTGAGCACGGGGGGGCGCCGTTTTTTCTCACTTATTTAGCGACGGTTTTCCTGGTGGCAGCCCCTTTATTGGCCTCAGAAGTCATGCTCGGAAGCCATGGCCGAGGGTCGCCCATTGGTGCAATTCGCTGGGCGAGTGATCAGGCCGGCCGATCCCATCACTGGTCATTACTGGGTGGAGGGCAGGCGCTTCTCGCACTGGCACTCTTGGTTTTGCTCGCGTTACTTGCCAGCTGGATGGTTGATGTAGCGCTCGCGCTTAATAACTTAGAGCTTTCGGCGGCCAGCGGGCTGGAAGTAGGCCAATACTTTGGGCAATTGACTAAAACGGGAAACCCCGGTCTCCAATGGCCTGTGCTGGCGGCCGCGGTCGTTGCAGCCGCCCTTGGGCCGCAGTATGCAATGGCGGTTATCGGTTGGTTGGTGCTCCCCGTCATCGCGGTCGGTCTGCTCAGCATCGTTCAGTACGCCGTAGGCTTTGGCGACCTCGCGGCGGCGGGCAATTACCTGTTTGCGTCGGACTACGAAAATTTTAAGCAAACCGGGGCTTTCGCGGGGATCTTGAGCGGTTTGCTGACCGCCGGCGCAGGTTTAGGCATTGGCAGTTGTTTTGGGGCTCATGCGCCCCGAAACCTGCCGTTCCTTCGTTCCGTTATCGCAGCCCTGGTTCTGGACACGGCAGGAGTTATTCTCGTGGCGGTTGCGCTAATACCGTTGCTGTCCATCTCCAATGTCCTGCCAGATCAAGGGCTTGGTTTTCTTTTTATTGGTGTCCCTTACGCGTTTGCCAATTTACCTCTTGGCGAAGTCTACGGGGCCATTTTCTTCGGTGTTGCGGCGCTGGCCTGCTTTGCCACCATTGTGGCGTTGATGGAGCCGATCATCATGATCCTGCGCCGGGAGCTTGACCTCTCGCGAGGGTTGGCCTCGCTGTTGACTGGTGGCCTTGTTTATTTGGTGATCTGGATGTTGCCGCTGTTTGAATCCGTGACCAATCTTGCCAGCCGGTTGATCGATTCAGGCGTGCTGGTCACTATGCTGCTGCTTGGGCTTTTTGTGGGTTGGCGACTGCCAAGGCCCGTAGTGCGTGGAGAGATGTATCGTGAGCCTCCATGGTTATTTATTGTTTGGTGGTACCTGTTACGTTTTGCTGTGCCCCCGGTATTGCTCGTCATCCTCTGTATTCAACTATTTGCTGACTAAGTCTGGAGGAGGCATTAAGCATTCCTGAGGTAGACTCTCGATATGACAGCGATTGACCGCAGTGCATTACTAGCTCACAGCGCAGAGAGACTCTACGATCTCGTTGCTGATATCGAGGCTTATCCCCAATTTTTGGATGGCTGTGTGGGGTCAGAAATCCTCGCTCGGAGTGCATCGACGGTCACAGCCAGACTATCACTGTCCCGCGCAGGCTTAACTCAAAGTTTTGTGACCCAGAATGTCATGACGCCTCATGAGCAGATTGAATTAACCCTGGTCGACGGTCCCTTTGATAAGTTCGCCGGTCGCTGGATTTTTAAGGCCCTGGCGCCCGATGCGTGTAAGGTCTCCCTGTCTTTGGCCTTTACCCTGCGCAGTGGTCTAATAGGGGTAGCGGCTGGGCGCTTGTTCGATCGTGTGGCGTTGGATTTGGTCGATGCCATCGTGGCACGCGCAGAAGTACTTTATGGAAAAGGATCAGTATGAGTGAGCTAATTTCAGTTGAGGTCGCCTACGCATTACCTTACAAACAGCTCATCAAAGCGCTGGAAGTCCCGAGGGGCACGAGCGCGATCGAAGCAGTTCGCCTGTCTGGAATCGACGCCGACTTTGAGGAGTTGTCTCTTGATCAATCTCTGCAACTCGGAATTTTTGGCAAGGTAGTCAAGGGCGAGCAGGCGTTGCAGGCAGGGGAGCGGGTTGAAATCTATCGTCCTCTGCAGGTTGACCCAAAGGAGGTCAGAAAGCGTCGGGCAGCGGAAGCAAAGGAGCGGCGATCCGCAGGGGATGGAGACTAGGCCTCCTCGCCTTCTAAGTCAGCCTAAACCTCATCACCGGCTAAATCAGAGTCTGTTGCAGTCCAGTTGGGCGCATCCGGGCCTTCCACACCAACCAATGCATCCCCGTCGAAAATGACGGTCAGTTGACTCTCACCGAGGGTTTTGGCCCCATTGCGGTTGAGGTAGCGGTAGTCCCAGCGATTCTCGTTGAACGTGTCCTCGATGAGTGGTGTACCCATGACAAAGCGCACCTGCCGCCGCGTCATGCCGGGTTTGAGCTGTTCCACCATCTCGGGAGTCACAATATTCCCTTGTTCAACATCAATCTTGTAAACCCCGGGGAAACCAAAATTGCCGCAGCCAGCGAGAGTGAGCGACAGCCAGAGAAGAAACGCAACAAGAGGAAAACGGCAAAAGAGCATGGGCCTTGGGTTCCACAGCTACACGAAGGCTGGCATCATACCCCAGATTGTTCCCGAGCGAGAGCCACCCATGCCCAGTGAAAATGTTGAACTACGCCGTGCGGGGCTCAAGGTCACGCTGCCCAGAATCAAGATCTTGCAGATTCTGGAATCCACCGCAGCCAGTGCCGAGCACTTGAGCGCAGAGGATGTGTATCAGCGCCTCAGAGATATGGGAGAAGATGTGGGCTTGGCGACGGTATACCGCGTGCTAACCCAGTTTGAGACCGCGGAGTTGGTGACCCGGCATAACTTCGAGGGGGGACACTCGGTCTTTGAACTCTCTTCCGACGACCACCACGATCATATGGTCGATGTCGACACCAACGACGTCATTGAATTTTATGACGAGGTGATAGAAAAGCGACAGCATGAAATTGCTGAAGAGCAAGGCTTCGAGATTATTGACCACTCCCTGGTGCTATACGTCAGAAAAAAGAACTAAGGCCTGGACTGGTCCCCGGAAAGGGATGTATCTCCACCCTGAAGGCATAAGTAAGCACAGAACCCACGCGCCAGGTGCAATCAAGTAATTCCCTAGGATGTCTCTAAAATCTCTTTGGCGTGACTTCGCGTGTTGTCGGTGATCTTCAGGCCCCCAAGCATACGAGCGATTTCCTCAACACGATCCTCCTGACTGAGGATCTCCAGTGACGTCGCCACGCTTTTATCGTCTCCCGCCTTACTCACGCGAAGTTGTTGATGGCCCTTGGCCGCGACCTGAGGAAGATGGGTAACACACAGCACCTGCACCCGCGCTGACAAGGTTCTGAGAAGTCCCCCCACCACCTCTGCAACTGCGCCGCCAATGCCTACGTCGACCTCATCGAAGATCATGGTAGGGGCAGTCGCGCTATCAGCGGCGGCTACCTGCAGCGCGAGGCTGATTCGGGATAACTCGCCACCTGATGCGATTTTTGCCAGAGGGCCGGGACTGCTGCCCGGGTTGGTGCTGATCAAAAAATGAACCGATTCGGCGCCTCCCGGGTGGACTTCAGATCCCCTCGCGTCCAGGTCAATGACAAACTGACAGCGTTCCATGGCGAGTGTGTTAAGAGTCGCCATCACGCGCTCAGCGAGTTTAGTGGCCGCCTTACTTCGTACTGAAGACAGTTTTTTGCTGGTCTTACGGTAGGCCGCTAGTTCATCGGCAATGGCTGTCTCGAGTGTCTCCAGCTGATCATCATCTGCCTGAAGCTCATCCAGCTCGGCAGTCAGGCGCGATAAAAGACCGTGAAGCTGCTCCGGCATAACCCGGTGCTTACGGGCGAGGTCATAAATATGGTCGAGGCGACTATTTACCTCGCTCAGGCGACCGGGATCGAGCTCCAGCTTGTCGGTATACCGTTCGAGCTCGAGTTTTGCCTCATTCAACTGAATCTCCGCACTAGAGAGCATGTCACGGATATTACTCACCTGCTCTCCCTCGTGACGATCATCACTCATGAACTGTTTGAGCTTGATGAGTTGCTCACCCAAAGACTCTGAGCCCTCGGCACATGCTCCCGCACTTTCTAATAAGAAACCTGCATTACTCAACTGGCGCTGATCGGCCTCCAGTTCAAGGAGCTCGGTCTCACCCAAATCCAGCTCTTCCAACTCGCCCACCTGATACAGCAGGAGCTCTCGCTTGGCGTTGTCTTCGGTACTGCGATTTTTCAGGCGATCAAGTTTGGCGCTGAGGTCCAGGTATTCGCGAGCATGCCCCGCAACCTGAGCAGAAAGGCCCGTTGCCCCGGCGTAGTCGTCTAGGAGCGCTCGCTGGCTGTCTCCGCGCAACAGTGACTGGTGGGCGTGCTGTGAATGAATATCCACGAGCAGTTCACCCAGTTGCGCACAGTCTGCCAAGGTTGCTGGAGTGCCATTAATGAAAGCTTTCGATCGACCATCAGATCCGACCACTCGGCGCAGCAAGCAATCGGTGCTGCCCGCCTCGAGCTCTCGTTGTTCGAGCCATGCTTGTGCGTCCGGGATTTGTTCAAGATCAAAGTGGGCGCTGATGTCCGCGCGTTTTGCCCCCGGCCGAACTGCTCGGGCGTCAGCACGGTCCCCAACGCAGAGTCCGAGGGCGTCCAGCATGATCGACTTGCCAGCCCCTGTTTCCCCCGTAATAGCAGTCATCCCGGCCTCCAGATCGAGGTCGAGGGACTCAACAATGGCGTAATCGCGAATAACGATTTGTTTGAGCATGCGCCTTCCCAAGACTTTGCTGTCTTATAGCGTACTCTATCGGGTCGGGGAAAGATCTTAAGCAGTTCTTTGTCCACTCTGCAGCCTGTGGTAATAATGGGGGACAGATACTCGCAGGGCCGCTATGACCAACGACAAGCTCTCAACTCGTGCCACAGATCTCCTGAGAACCCTCGTGGAGATGCACATTCGGGATGGGCACCCCGTTGGATCAAAAACTCTGCATGCTCAGACCGAGCTGACAGTTAGCCCGGCTACTATCCGCAATATCATGGCCGACCTAGAAGACCGCGGGTTTCTGGAGTCCCCACACACCTCTGCGGGCCGCATCCCCACGGCGCAAGGCTATCGGTTCTTTGTGGATTCCCTGCTGCAGGTTCAGCCCATTGAGGAGCAGGCGGTACTGGCACTCAAGGAGGAGTTGAATCCGAATCGCAGTGCCAAGGATTTGGTGCACTCGGCCTCCTCCCTGCTCGCTCAAATTACCTCCCAAGCCGGCATTGTCACTGTGCCTCGTCCGACGCTCAACCAGCTACGACAGGTCGAGTTTCTGCCTCTCTCAGAGAATCGCGTCTTGGTGATCCTTGTGGTTAACGAGCGCGAGGTACAAAACCGGGTCATAGAACTCCCGCGCCCCTTAACCGAGGCACAGCTAAAAGCCGCAGCTGAGCTGATCAACCAGCGTTACGCGGGTGCGGATCTCGGCGAAGTAAAAGCGCGATTGGTGCAGGAAATGGCGGAGGCCAGGGCACGTATCGACGAATACATGGCGGCTGCCCTTGATTTGGCCAATCGAGCGCTCGAAGAGGAGGGTGACAGCGAAGAGTACGTGGTCGCTGGGGAAAATTTCCTTCTTGGTCAGGCTGGTCCCGAGGATATGAGCAAATTGCGGGAACTGTTCGATGCCTTCGAACGAAAGCGCGATTTATTGGAGCTTTTGGAGCGATCCTATCGGGCTCAGGGCGTGCAAATTTTCATTGGAGAGGAGGCGGGCTATGACGTCTTTGGTGACTACTCCGTCGTCACTGCCCCTTACGCCCAAGGAAGTCGCACCCTGGGCGTTTTGGGGGTTATTGGGCCCACACGCATGGCTTATGAACGAGTCATACCCATGGTCGATGTCACTGCCCGTATGTTGAGCGCGGCACTCTCTCGCTAAAACACCGCTTTATCTCCCGATCGGGTTGAAAAATACCTTTCCAGACCCCAATTCCCCGTCAAAGGCCCGACTTGGCAGCTCACTCGTGCTGACCGGTCTGTTTTTATTGCTACCGATGAGGATGACGGGATGGCCGATCCAACGCCAGAAAACAATGAAGAACGTGAGAGCGAGGAGCTTGAAACTGCTGCTGGCGCTGAGGCCGACATCGGCGAAGCCAGTGCCGCGGAGGCTGAGTCTCCGACGGAGGAGCTGAGCCTTGAGGAAATGGTGGCCAAACTGGAAGCCGACCTTGCGGACGCACAGGATTCCGCCCTCAGAGCTCAGGCGGACGCCGCCAACGTTCAGCGCCGCGCCGAGCAGGAGATAGACAAAGCGCGGAAATTTGCTCTCGACCGCTTTGTTGGAGAGCTGCTACCCGTGGTGGACAACATGGAGCGTGCCCTGTCGGCAGCCACGGATAGTGGTGCTGAGGCATCTATTAGCGAGGGCCTCGAGCTGACCTTAAAAAGCTTTATGGACGCTTTGAAAAAGACTGGCGTTGAAATCGTGGACCCTCAGGGGGAGCCGTTTGACCCGCAGCTTGCCCAAGCGATGAGCATGGTGGAGAACCCCGATGTGGAACCCAATACGGTCATCGCGGTGATGCAGAAGGGGTATACCTTGAACGGCCGATTGGTGCGCCCGGCGATGGTAATGGTGAGCAAGGCAGCAGAGTAAAAACCCTACAAAAAACCTTGAAATAGGTTTTGAAAACCCCATCTAAGGAATCAAGTACATACACCAGGCCAGGACGCCGGTGAAAGGAGAACATCATGGGTAAGATTATTGGAATCGACTTGGGAACAACTAATTCCTGTGTCTCGGTACTCGAGGGTGGAAAAGCTCGGGTCATTGAAAACTCGGAAGGTGGACGCACGACGCCGTCTATCGTTGCCTACACCGACGATGGCGAGGTTCTGGTGGGTCAATCCGCCAAGCGTCAGGCGGTAACCAACCCAACCAACACCCTATTTGCGGTGAAGCGATTAATTGGTCGCCGGTTCGATGATGACGTGGTGCAGAAGGACATCAAGATGGTGCCTTACAGCATCGTTAAGGCAGACAATGGTGACGCTTGGGTCGAGGTAAAAGATAACTCGATGGCACCCCCCCAGGTTTCTGCAGAAGTGCTTCGCAAGATGAAGAAAACGGCAGAAGAGTTCTTGGGCGAGCCTGTCACCGAAGCAGTGATTACAGTGCCTGCTTACTTCAATGATTCACAGCGCCAGGCGACCAAGGATGCTGGCAAGATCGCAGGCCTCGAGGTCAAGCGAATCATCAACGAGCCGACGGCGGCTGCGCTTGCCTACGGAATGGACAAGGCGCAGGGCGATCGCACCGTTGCGGTTTACGACCTCGGTGGCGGCACCTTCGATATTTCGGTCATTGAGATTGCCGAAGTCGACGGAGAGCATCAGTTTGAAGTACTCGCGACTAACGGGGATACGTTCCTCGGTGGAGAAGATTTCGATCTGCGTCTGATTGAGTATCTGGCCGATGAATTCAAGAAAGAAAATGGCATTGACCTGCACAACGATCCTCTGGCACTGCAGCGACTGAAAGAGGCGGCTGAGAAAGCCAAAATCGAACTTTCAAGCTCTCAACAGACAGAGGTTAATCTGCCTTACATTACTGCAGACGCGACGGGTCCGAAACACTTGGTCGTTAAGTTATCTCGCTCCAAGCTGGAGTCTTTGGTGGAAGATCTGGTGAAGCGATCTCTTGAGCCGGTCAAGACCGCGCTGGCAGACTCAGGATTGTCACCGTCTGAAATCCAGGATGTGATTTTGGTGGGCGGGCAAACTCGGATGCCCTTGGTTCAGCAGGCGGTTGCTGACTTCTTTGGCAAGGAGCCGCGTAAAGATGTGAACCCGGATGAGGCGGTTGCAATGGGTGCCTCCATTCAGGGTGCCGTACTCTCTGGCGACGTTAAAGACGTACTTCTCCTCGATGTCACGCCGTTGACTTTGGGTATCGAAACGATGGGTGGTGTTGCCACACCACTGATCGAGAAGAACACGACGATTCCAACCAAGAAATCGCAGGTGTTTTCGACGGCAGAAGATAACCAGACTGCGGTGACCATTCACGTGGTACAAGGAGAGCGTAAGCAGGCGGGACAGAACAAGTCGCTGGGTCGGTTCGATCTGGCGGATATTCCGCCCGCACCTCGAGGCGTACCTCAGGTCGAGGTGACCTTCGACCTGGATGCCAACGGTATCTTGAATGTGTCAGCCAAGGACAAAGCCACCGGCAAGGAGCAGTCGATTCGTATCACCGCTTCCGGTGGTTTGTCTGAGGATGAGATCGACAACATGGTCCGGGATGCCGAGGCAAATGCTGAGGCGGACAAGAAGTTCGAAGAGCTGATTACCGTGCGCAACACGTGTGACGGGATGATCCATGCGGCGAAGAAAACCCTAGAAGAGGCTGGCGAGCACTCCACTGTCGATGAGCGTGCAGCTATTGAGGCGGCCATCAGCGAGGCGGAGGAAGCCATGAAAGGTGAGGACAAGGAGGCCATTGAGGCGGCCACTGCGAAAATCACCGAGGCTACTGGCCCCGTGGCGCAAAAGATGTACGCGGCTCAGGAAGCGGCGGGCGCAGATGCGGCGGGGGCTGGTGCTGCAGATGCCCAGGCAGAGGCCGACGATGGAGATGTGGTAGATGCGGAGTTCGAGGAAGTTAAAGACGACGCGAAGCCGTAATAGTGAGGTCCATGGGAATCCCGTGGACCACTTATTCACCACCCGGGTCCGGGTGTAACGTGTTAAGTTCAGCGCGGGCTCAAAAGGCCCGCGTACTTTTTTAAGGACGTCTTTCGTCCCAAACAGGCTGGAGAACCATGTCCAAGCGCGATTACTACGAGGTGCTCGGAGTCGAGCGATCAACGTCGGAGGCCGATATCAAAAAGGCATATCGGCGTATCGCGATGAAGTACCACCCGGATCGTAATCCTGATGACGCCGATGCGGATGCCAAGTTTAAAGAGGCAACCGAAGCCTATGACGTCTTGATGAACGCGGAGAAGCGGTCGGCCTACGATCAGTTTGGTCATGCGGGCGTCGACTCACAGATGGGGGGCGGCTTTCAGGGCGGTGGCAGTTTCAGCGATATTTTTGGCGATGTCTTCGGGGATATATTCGGCGGCGGCCGTGGCCGTCAACAGGGCCCTCAACGCGGCTCTGATTTGCGCTACACCATGGAAGTGTCGCTCGAGGAAGCGGTGCGTGGCGCGACCAAGGAAATTCGGGTGCCAACCCTGCAACACTGCGACACCTGTGATGGTAGCGGTGCCAAGCCAGGTACCAGTCCCGTTACCTGTGGAGCCTGTGGTGGTGCGGGTCAGGTTCGCATGCAGCAGGGCTTCTTTCAGGTGCAGCAAACCTGTCCTACGTGCCGAGGTCTTGGCAAGACCATTTCGGATCCATGCCGCGAATGTCGCGGGCAGGGCCTCGTTGAAAAGACCAAGACTCTGTCGGTGAAAGTTCCACCGGGGGTCGATACCGGAGATCGCATTCGATTGAGCGGCGAGGGCGAGGCAGGGCCTTCTGGTGGTCCCAATGGCGACCTGTTTGTGCAAATAGCTGTACGTCAGCACACGCTTTTCGAGCGCGATGGCCGCCACCTGTATTGTGAGGTGCCGATTAACTTTGTCGATGCGGCCCTCGGTGGTGAGCTCGAGGTGCCTACTCTAGATGGCAAGGTGAAATTAAAAATTCCGGCTGAGACCCAGACCGGGAAGATGTTCCGATTACGTGGTAAAGGGGTGCAGCCGGTGCGGGGCGGCCCGGTAGGGGATTTGATGTGTCGCGCTGTGGTTGAGACGCCGGTTAATTTGAGCGCCCAACAAAAACAGTTGCTGGAGGAATTTAGAAACACTCTCAGCGAAGGTGGGGATTCCCAGTCTCCGCGGCAGTCAAGCTGGTTCGAGGGAGTGAAGTCATTCTTTGACGGGATGACCAAGTCGTGAGTGTACGACTGGGGATTACCGGTGCGGCAGGCCGAATGGGCAAAATGCTTATTGAGGCCATTGCAGACAGCCCGTCTGATGTCTCATTAGTCGCTGCCATTGAGCGGTCTGGTAGTTCTCTGGTGGGTGCTGATACAGGAGAACTGATTGGCAGATCACCGTCGGGCACTCACGTGGTCGACGACCTGGCTGCGGTGATTGCCGATCTCGATGTGTTGATCGACTTCACCCAGCCTGAAGCGACTGTGGCCAATGCTCTTGTCTGCGTCGAACATGGCGTGGCCATGGTTGTCGGGACAACGGGACTAACGGCTGCTCAGGGAGACCAGCTTAAGTCGGCTGCAGACACTATTGCCCTTTGTCGAGCGTCAAATTTTTCCACCGGTGTAAACCTGGCGTTCAAATTGTTGGAACAGGCCGCAACGGTGTTGGGCGATGAGGTCGATATAGAGATTGTCGAGGCGCATCACCGACACAAGGTGGATGCACCCTCGGGTACTGCGCTCAGTATGGGGGAGGTTGTTGCAACGGCCCTCGACCGGAATCTTGAGGAGGTCGCAGTCTACGGGCGTGAAGGGCAAACAGGAGCCCGTGATCGATCTACCATAGGCTTCGCCACGATTCGCGCGGGCGACGTTGTCGGGGATCACACGGTGATTTTTGCTGCCGAAGGCGAGCGCCTAGAAATAAGTCACAAGGCCAGTTCAAGAATGGCATTCGCTCGAGGCGCTGTGCGCGCGGCCCAGTGGCTCGCAGGCAAAGCCCCCGGACGTTATGACATGCAGGATGTCCTTGGCTTTAGAGAGGGTTAGACATGGATGCGCCGGCTAACATTGTTGAGATTACCGAGGCGAATGCTCAGCAGCTGCTGATTGACGAGTCCTTCAATCGGCCCGTTGTTGTGGATTTTTGGGCAGAGTGGTGTGAGCCCTGCAAGCAATTGATGCCGTTGTTGGAAAAACTGGCTCACGAGTATGGGGGCGCCTTTTTATTGGCCAAGGTCAACGCCGATGAACAGCAAATGCTGGCGTCGCAACTTGGCGTCCGCAGCCTGCCCACGGTGATGGTGATCAAAGACGGGCAGCCTATCGATGGTTTCGCGGGTGCTCAACCCGAATCTGCCATAAGAGAGGTGCTTCAAAAGCATTTACCCTCACCTTGGGATGCCAAGATCGCTGAGGCTACCGAGATGCTCGATAACGACGACGCCAACGGTGCGGTGAATTTGCTGCGAGGCGTGTGGGAGGAGTCGAACAAACTTACCGAAGTGACCCTTGCCTATGCCGGCGCCTTGATAGAGGCCAATCGTCTCGATGACGCTGAGGCGGTTCTGGGCGAGATCCGGATGGTCGATCAGGACGCACTCTATGAGCAACTGATGGCACAGATTGAGTTGAAGCGTGAAGCTGCGCGCTCCCCCGAAGTAGAGGCGCTTGAAGCTGAGCTGGCATCTAATCCTGATAGCCATGAGGTCCGTTCAAAGCTTGCGGTGCAGCTGGGCACCCACGGCCAGTACCGGGAAGCCCTGGAACACCTGCTGGTGATACTGAAAGCCGACCGTGACTGGAATAACGGCGAAGCCAAGCGGCTCTACTTGGATATGCTGGCCACGATTGGCAAGGGCGATCCGGTGTCTGCTGAATACCAGCGAAAGCTTTTTTCCCTGCTTTACTGATCCCTCATCGACGTATTACGGGGTATCCGGCCTGTTTCGGGGTCGTTTTCGCCCCTAAGGGCACTGCTTGCTGCTTAGGCCCTAAAAGAGACTTGCAAACCGCCGCCAACTTCCCTACATTCCGTAGCGTAGAAAAACATACTCCAGGTTCAAAAGCGGCGTCCGCGCTGCGTAGCCGCCCCAGATAAATCGAGGTTGATATGGATATTTCTTTTGCACAAGAAGATTTGGCGTTTCGTGACGAGGTGCGAACATTTTTCGATGAGCAGTTCGATGACGAGCTGGTGTCACGCCTTAAGTCAGAGGATTTTAAGGAAGCTATCGTTGACTGGCAGCAGCGTCTCTTCAAAAAGGGATGGATCGCCGCCAACTGGCCGGTCGAGTACGGCGGTACAGGCTGGACGCCTACACAAAAATATATTTACGAATCAGAGCGGTCTGCTCGAGGGATTCCGGGCGTTATTCCTTTTGGAATAGGCATGGTTGGGCCGATGATTTATCAGTTCGGCACGCCGGAGCAAAAGGAGAAATTTCTGCCTGGCATTCTCAATAGCGAGGTATGGTGGTGTCAGGGTTACTCCGAGCCCGGCGCGGGTTCCGATCTTGCATCACTCAAGACCAAGGCCGAGTTGGACGGAGACCACTATGTCATAAACGGTGCAAAAATCTGGACCTCCTATGCTCAGTATGCGGATTGGATTTTTGTTCTGGTGCGAACCAGTAATGAAGGAAAGAAGCAGGAAGGCATCACCTTTATCCTGGTCGACATGAAGTCCGAGGGAATCAAGGTGAACCCCATCATCGGTATCGATAATGAGCACAACCTCAATGAAGTTGAGTTCAACAACGTCCGTGTTCCCGTTGAGAATGTTGTCGGCGAGGTCAATAAGGGCTGGACAGTGGCAAAAGCCCTTCTCGCCCATGAGCGGACGGGTATTGCCGACGTCGCACAGTCTAAGCGCAATATTCGGTTGATCAAGGAGGCCGCGGCCAAGGAGATCAATGGGGGCAGACCCCTGATCGAGGATCCGGGTTTTCAGGCTCGTATTGCCGATCTGGAAATTGAGATCATGGCGCTGGAGTTCACCGATCTACGGACTATTGCCGCCATGGCCGCAGGTGGCTTTCCAGGGCCTGAATCATCCCTATTGAAGATCAAAGGCACCGAGCTTCAGCAGGCAACTCAGGAGTTGCGAATGGAATTGGCTGCCTACTATCAAGGTGTGTTGCCAAAATATATGAGTGAAGAAGATCTTGGCCACAGCTTTGGTCCGGAGGCACGGGTGTCCTACATGTATGGGCGTGCATCCACCATCTACGGCGGTTCGAATGAGGTTCAGCGAAACATTATTGCCAAGTACGTGCTTGGCCTAGAGTAAGAGACAGGACAAAACATCATGAATTTTGATCTCACAGAAGAACAGCAGATGATTCGGGATTCCATCGCCCGTTTTGTTCAGGATGATTACGACTGGGATACCCGGCGGGCAATCGCCGCCTCTGACAGTGGTATGAGCGACAAGGCCTGGTCAACGTTTGCCGAGCTCGGCTGGCTCTCCATTCCCTTCTCCGAGGAGGACGGTGGTTTTGGCGGCAATATCGTCGACACCATGGTGATCATGGAGGAGATCGGGAAAGGCCTGATAGTTGAGCCCTATTTTCCGACGGTGGTATTGCTAGGCGGGCTGTTAAAGCGCGCAGGTAACGAAGGCCAGCGCAGTGCGCTTATTCCCGGCATTATTGATGGCAGCGTTTTGGGTGCTTTTGCTTACCTTGAGCGTCAGAGCCGTTTTGAAATGGCAGACTGTCTTACCACTGCGACCGCCGAGGGAGATAGCTACACCATCAACGGCGAAAAAACCGTGGTATTCAATGGCATGAACGCCAACAAGATCGCGGTATTGGCCAGAACCTCGGGATCCCAGAGCGATCGTGAAGGACTTTCCTTGTTTGTTGTGGATGCTGACGCCGAGGGTGTGTCGCGTATTGAAGTGCCCATGATGGACGGACAGCGATGTGCAAACATTCGGTTTGATAACGTTAAGGTGTCGGCTGATATGCGGCTAGGTACCGAGGGTGGCGCCATGGAGACGGTTGAGTCTCTTGTTCGAGAGGCCATCATCGCACTTTGCGCTGAAGCGGTGGGCTGTATGGGCACTCTCAACGCCAAAACTCTCGAGTACACCAAGACCCGTGAGCAATTCGGTACGGCGATTGGTTCGTTCCAGTCGTTGCAGCATCGCATGGTAGATACCATGATTGCCTACGAACAGGCCAAGTCGCTGCTGTTCAAAGCCGTCTGCGAGTTCAAGGAGGATCCCGCCAGTGCCGATCTGACGATCAATGCCCTGAAAGTGTTGATCGATCGTAATGGTAAGCAGGTTTACGGTGAGGCGATCCAGATGCACGGTGGCATGGGTATTACCGACGAGCTCGATATTGGTCACTACGCCAAGCGGCTGATGATGATCATTACCAGTTTCGGGGATGCGACCTACCATCGCGCTCAATATGCGGCCAAGGCCTACGCCGCATAACCACCCCTGGACCTGCAAAAGACCCGCCACGTGGCGGGTTTTTTTTGCTCGATATCAACCGCGGCCGGTGTGGGATAGACTTGCTCCCCGTCCAACTTGGATACTCGCTGAGCACGCGAGCATGAGTGAGAGTAGTGGATAAGCAGACGCGACTCGCCAGAACTATTTTAAATGGCTTCGCAGCCTACTTTGCCGAGTTTGAAAACATCACGCTCGCTGCTCGCACGCGTTTTGAAAATGCCGAGTGGCAGCTTATGCATGCGGCTTCGACCCGTCGTATTGCGCTTTACAAGGAGAAGGTGCTCGAGACCCTTGAGTTCGCGACCTATATTGCAGGAGACGAATTAACAAACTTCGATTTCTGGACCCAGACCCGTGCGGTATACGCTGATCTGGTTCGTGGCATGACCAATTTTGAAATTGCCGAGACCTTCTACAATTCGATTTACAACGCGGTATTCAGTCATCGACGCATTCGAGACGAGCACGCTTTCGTTTTTTCACCTCAAGGAGATATGCCTCCGGTTGACGTTAGCAAGGTCGTTATGCGGTTCACTCGCAGGCGCGGCTTGGCTGGGGCGTTAGAGGATCTGCTTACCCATTACCAGCTTTCTATTCCCTATGAAGACAAAGCCCGTGATGTAGCCAGTATCGTAGCGGCGGTGGAAAAGCAGTTGGGCAACGATCTTGATCTGGCCAATCCATCTCTCGAAATTCAGGTGCTGGAACACCATTTCTATCGAAACAAGGCGGTGTACATCGTGGGGCGGATTGTTTCAGGGCGAAATCAGATGCCCATTGTGTTGCCTTTACTACACAATAACGACGACGCTTCGCCAGCGGTCTATATCGATACCATTCTCTTTGGCTCCGATCGTGTCAGTCTGTTATTCAGCTTTACCCGAACATACTTCATGGTTGATGCCTCGATACCCTCCCAATATGTACTGTTCCTACAGCAGTTGATGCCCAAGAAAGACACCTCGGAAATATATAGCGCCATTGGTCATCACCGGCACGGGAAAACCTTCTACTACCGCACGGCTTATCGCCACATGAGGGCCACCGAGGACGAATTTATTGTCGCGCCCGGGATTAAAGGGATGGTGATGACGGTATTTACGCTTCCTTCCTACGAGTTCGTATTCAAGATTATTAAAGATCGCTTTACTCCTCCAAAGGACATGACCCACGAGGCGGTGAAGAGCAAATATGACTTGGTAAAGCGTTGGGATCGGGCCGGGCGGATGGCCGATACCCAAGAATTTTCCAATCTTGTATTTGATCGTGCTCGGTTCTCCGAAGAGCTGATGGCCGAGTTATTGAATACCTGCCCGTCCCAGATTCATACCAGCGGCACAGCGCTCATCATCAAGCATTGCTATGTTGAGCGCCGCATGACGCCGCTCAATCTCTATCTTCAAGAGGCCACAGACGAAGAGGTGGAAGCGGTCATGGATGACTATGGTAAGGCGATAAAGGAGCTTGCTGCTGCCAATATTTTTCCCGGGGATATGCTGCTCAAGAACTTCGGCGTTACGCGCCACGGGCGGGTGGTGTTTTACGACTATGATGAGATCCAGCCACTTCTCGAATGCAAGTTTCGGCGAATCCCTCCGCCTCGGGATGAATTCGAGGAGATGTCGGGTCAGCCCTGGTATTCGGTTGGACCCAACGATGTGTTCCCTGAGGAGTTTAGATTGTTCTTTTCTGGCAATCAGCGAGCAAGAAAGGCTTTTGATGCACTGCACAGTGATATCTATGACGCAGACTTTTGGACCGGGTTACAGGCGCGAATAGAGTCGGGCCATGTCGAAGACTTTTTTCCGTACCCAAAGCGCATACGCTTTTCTCATTCACAAACCGCGGAGGCCTCCTAGTGGCGTCGATCTATCTCATTCGTCACGGCCAGGCGTCATTTGGCGCGGAGAACTATGATCAATTGTCAGCGCTTGGTCAGCGTCAGGCTGACGTCACCGGTCAGTATCTTCAGGCTATCGGATTGTCGATAGACGCGGCCTACAGTGGTAGTCTGTCCCGACAGCAAGAGACCGCTCAGCGGGTTATGGCCGGGCTAGATTTCCAAGGAAAGATAGAGACCGATGAGCGTTTTAATGAAATCAACAACGACGAGCAGGTGAAGGCGCTACTGCCGAAGCTTACTGCTCAGGATGAAGCCCTCGCAGACATTGCAAGCCGTGGCATGAAGTCCAGCAAGGATTATCAAAAGATAATCGCAGCGGTGTTCAACGCCTGGGTCGATCCGGATTGTGAGGCGTCGGATATCACCCCCTGGTCCAGCTATCGGGATGGAGTTCGCGACGCGATAGCAAATATCATTCGATCAGTAGGTAGTGGCAAGAATACGGCTGTTTTTACGTCGGGGGGCACCATTGCGACCGCTGTTGGTCTCGTGACGGGGGTAGGGCACGCCGGTTTCTACCAGTTTTATGAGCCGGTCATGAATTGCTCGATTACGCGTTTCATTTATTCTGGGAGTCGTATATCCCTTTCCAACTTCAATGATATCGCGCACCTCGAGCTTCTCGGTGCGCAGCTGTCGGAGTCACTGGTGACCTATCGATGATCCCGATTTGGCTTGTTCGGCATGGGGAGGCTGCAGCCAAGTGGGCAGAGCACCCGGATCCTGGGTTAAGTGATCTTGGTCGTCAGCAGGCGGAGGCGGCGGCGGATGAGTTAGAGGCGGTCATTCCGAGCAATGTACAACTGTTGAGTAGTCCTAAGGCGCGAGCTATAGAAACGGCTGAGCCCCTCAGGCAGCGTCTTGAGTTGCCCGTGGGTATAGATCCGGCGTTCATCGAAATTCAAGCACCGGTTCCTCTAGACCAACGGCAGGATTGGTTGCGAGCCTTTATGAACCAGCGCTGGATTGAACAGAGTGAGCCCATCTGGTGCTGGCGGAACGGTCTGATAGAACAGCTATCGCGACTGGATCAACCGACGGTGATCTTTACCCATTTTCTGGTTATCAACACGGTGCTTGCGCACATTAGGGGCGACGAACGAACAGTTCAATTGTGGCCCGACAACGGCTCTGTACACCACTTGGCGATGGAGGCGGGTGAGATCAAAGCGTTGGAGCTCGGTCGAGAAATGACGACCTTCGTCGGCTAGTCAGCGCGTTTTCGGACGCACCAGAGCCTCTTGTGCTGTGGAGGCGAGAAGTTTGCCATCGCGGTTCCAAAGCTGACCACGATTGAATCCTCTGGCATTTCCCGCCCAGGGGCTGTCGCATTCATACAGAATAAAGTCCGTGATATCGGGTATTTCATGAAACCAG
>CAJXMD010000034.1 GCA_913056165.1 uncultured Halieaceae bacterium | reverse complement strand
TAATGATTCAATCGCCGGCCATGGATTCATATCCGCAGCTGCCGCGGGCCAATCCGAACCGCCGTTTATGGGCGCACCCGCTGCCAGCAAATCTTTCGTTGGCCAGTATTCGGCGCCTCGGGGCATGCCAACCGCCTGAACCACCGATGCAATAATTGGTCTGGGGTACCAAAGATAAGGCGTAAAATCCGCTACCGCATTTAAGGATTTGAAGCGCGGGATATCTTCCGGCGCAACATACCCTGCGTGGGCGAGTGAAATGGGCAGCGTTGTATTGCCATTCATCTGCCGCGCATACTCGATCGCGTCCAAAGCCACTCTTACTGCTCCATCCCCCGCGGTATGGATCTTGATGATGTACCCCGCGCGATCAAAGTCTGCCACGGCCTCATTCAACTCGTCGGTGGGGATCATCTGCATACCCAGTGTTGTTTCGGGATGCATCTCGTCTGTTGTGTATGGCTCAAGCATCAACGCGGAGCGAGAAGCCGTGGGCACCCCGTCGAGGAAGAACTTTATCGCTTTGATCTGCGTGTTTGGGGACGCATATTTCGCTGTTCGGGCATCGTATGCGGAGACCGGCTCGAGGGGGACCATCTTGGCGCCATGACCATAGCTCTGCTGATAGAGCAGCGCGTGAACACTCAGATCGCCCGCCTTGTCAGCGTCCTGATAGGCCAGTAAAGCGCTCTCGGGAACTCTCGCATCGCCAAACGCAGTCACACCAAAGCTATTGGCAATTTGCGCGACAGCCGCAATCGCAGCGGCTTTCTTTTCTCTGGTATGGGGAGGTATCTGGCTACTCACCACACCCGCGGCTCCTTCCAACAACACCCCATTTGGCACTCCATTAGCATCACGCACGAATACTCCACCCTCTGGATCAGGGGTGTCCGCACTCAGGGCGATCCCAGCAAGCTCCATGGCCTTGGTGTTTGCCCAACCATGATGGGCCGAGTCATCATCAAGAAAGATAGGATGCCCGTTTGAGACTGCGTCCAAGAACTCGCGAGGGGATTCAATGTCATTGTCTACAAAGAAATTACTATTCCACTGCCCCCCCACAATCCATTCAGGAGCGTCTGGCGACGAAGCACAGGCACCAATGGTTGCAGCCAGCTGTTCTGGGGTCGTGTCAAAATCGAAATTGCACATGTACAGCACTTTCTCACCCCCCTGCCAGGGATGAACGTGAGCATCCAGCAGGCCTGGTAGGACAGCTTTACCCGTGAGGTCCAGCACCCGCGTGGTATCGTCTGCAAGCGCTATCGCGCCAGCGCTGTCACCCACATAACTGAACTTGCCCTCAGTGACAGCAAATGCATCAACTCTGCTCGAGGAGGTTCCATCGGCATAAATTGCCGCGTTAATAACCACGGTATCTGCGGCAGGTACTGCCGAGCCAGTAGCCGAATCGCTGGATGGCGTGGAATCGGATCCCCCACATGAGGTGACCAATAAAGCGGTCATAACTGACAGGAATCGAGTCCAGAAAACACGTGCAAGTGTTTGCATTATCAAAATCTCCGGTGATGATCGACAAAAAAGGGGCCTTGCTGGCCCCTTGTTGGTCACTCGAGCTACTGCCCTATGAAGTAGCTAACCGTTACCCCGTAGGTTCGTGGCATGCCCCATGTACGCACATAGGGACCGTTACCACCGCCATACGCCGAGGGATAGTAATCCTCATCAGAGAGATTCTTCACCCATCCCATGACGCGCCAGGAACCATCTTGCGAGCCTAATCCGATGCGTGCGTTAGCCACCGTGTAGTCCTCAGTCGCATCCTCAGGTCTTGGACCGCCAGTAGTCGATCCCGTGTGATTGAGGTCTGCGGATATATCCATCATCAGGCTGTTGCCCAAAGATAATTCATACCGCGCGAACAGCGTGTAAGAAAAATCAGGCGCCATGGCGAGCTCCTGACCAGAAGCATCGTAGTAGTTGATGTTGTTCGGGTAAGAGCTGTTTGCGGTGTCAACCGCCTGCCACTTTTTCACTTCCGTATCCAGCCAGGCACCGTTTGCTGCCACAGTCAAACCGTCTGTCAGCTGCCACGTAAGCTCAAGTTCGGCCCCTAAGATCTCAGACTCATCTACGTTGGTAAGCCCAGAGATATTCCCCACCAGAGTAACGGCTCTATCCTGCTCTTGCTTGTCCTCGTAGTCGTAGAAGAATACGGCACCATTAAGCTGCATTGCGCCACCCAAGAGTGTCGCCTTGCTACCGATCTCATAAGCGGTCAAAACCTCTTCCTCGTAGGGAATGAGCTGGGTAGTGGTATTCGAGTTAGCGCCGTTGAAGCCACCTGACTTAAAGCCGTTGGAAATAGAGCCATACACCAACAGATCGTCACTCGGACGCCAGTCAAGGCCAACCTTCCCTGTCAAACGGCTGGTATCAATGCTGTCATCATAAGGATTAAAAGAAGGATCAAATCCGCCGATGTCATTGATGGTGCCGCAATCACCGACACCGAGTTCGAAAGGACTTCCCGCAAGGCCAAATACGTTGTTGAGGAACAGACCCAGTGATCCATCGTCAGCGACGTAGGTACAGCCGGTCCAATCACGTGTCTCGTTGGTGTAGCGAGCACCCAGCACCAGCGACAAGGCATCGGTCAGGCCAAATTCCACATGACCAAAAGCGGCAATGGACTCAGTCTCTTGCTGATACTTGGTATCCAACTCGAGAATCGGATTTGGCGCAAACAGGCCGACGCCGAAGGGGATACTCGCCAGCGCATAAACGGAATCAGACATGAAGTAGTGGTAGTACTCATCCATGTCATCGTAGGAGTAATAAACACCTCCCACCCAGTTCATACGACCAGTCTCGCCCGACAACCGAATTTCTTGACTAAAGACCTGAAGATCCGTCGTGTTGATGTTGCTGGAGTCATTGTAGAAACCACCATCCCAGTCGTTCGACTCCTCTCGCTGGAAGTCGCTGTAACCACTGATAGACGTCAGGGTCATATCGCCAATGTCCCAATCGAGGCGCAAGGCGATGTTAGTGGTTTGGTTGTCTCGTTGAGGGCGCAGGTTGAATGTTCTACCTGTGATAGGGCTAGTGTAACTATTGGTCCACCCTGCTGCCTGATTGTCTCCAGTTGAGAACCAGGGAGGTGTCTGGCCAAAGTTCGCTCCACCCGGGATCAAGTATTGATCCATGGGGAGGTATGGCGCCATAAAAGGGTCAATGCCAATATCGGTACCGTTGTAAGGCGTATTTGCTGTGTTTTCAGACTGGTCATCGACATAGCTAACGATCAGCTTCGCGCTGAAACTGTCGCTGAAATCTGACTCAATCGTACCGCGAATGGCCATCACGTCATCACGACCCAACTCATCGTCGCTTACCGTGCTCTTCTGCCAGCCCTCATTCGACTTAACGTACCGAGCCGCCAATCGACCTCGGGTAGACTCTCCCAAGCTACCGCTGACAAAGCCTTCCAAATCATACGCGGAAAAGCGGCCGTAACTACCTGTGATACCAGCAGAAAACTCCTCAGTGGGCGCCCGGCTAATAAAGTTAATCTGGCCTGCGGTTGTGTTACGCCCATACAGGTCACCCTGGGGACCCTTCAGAATCTCCACTCGATCTGTATCGAACAACAAGCCTCGAGTCATCACCGCATAGGGCATGGCCACTTCATCAAAATATATGCCAACGGTTGACGAGGCGGCGGTCGAGTAATCCTGAAAACCGACGCCACGAATTGTGTACAGCGGAACCCCTGTCGCGGCGGTTTCATTAACAGTTAATCCCGGGGTATACATGGCAATGTCATCAGCACTGAGAATACCCAACTCCCTGATTTGCTCACCGGTGAAGGTATTAATGGCAATACCAATATCGTTTGCGCTTTGCTCGCGCTTTTGTGCGGTGACCACCACTTCTTCCAACTGCATGGCGGCGACCGGCATAGCGATGGATGCGGCAGCGACTGCAGCAGACAGCAAACTAAGCCCTGATCGTTTGAATTCACTTCGATTACGCATAAGGATGGCCCCCTCTTGGCACACTACCGCTCGCGACTATTTGATTATTTTTGGGCTACCGCTGGCGAGGCCGGCGGTCCCACGTGTTATTTCCCCGTGCATTGCCAATATACCGATGGGCGCGACGGGGATATTGACGAATCCGGCCACCCGTTTGACCCCACAATCAGCCACTCTGGGGCTACCAGCATCTTGATTACTGAAGCAAGGATTTAATGCTTTCGCGATAGGACTGGGGGGTTTCACCAACCCAGCCACGAAATGCGCGGCTAAATGCGGACAATTCTGAGTAACCCAGTTCGAAGGCAATATCGGTCAAAGATGCTTTTGAGTTTGCCAACAGGAACTTGGCCCGGCGCTCTCTCGCCAGGTTCTTTGCTTCCTGAAACGTGAAGCCTTCCTCAGCCAGTTTGCGCCGTAATGTCCTCGGGGAGACTCTAAGCCGTTCTGCAATATTCTCGGAGTCCGTGTATTGCATGGATTCTTGGAGCATGATTTGGCGACACACGGTGCCGACAAATCCCTGATGTTCATCTCCAAGGGAAAAGTAAGTTTCCATAGCGCTCGCCAACACCCGAAATAGCAATTTATTGCTCGTCAAAAAGGGTTGTGTCAGGAATTTGGGGTGGAAACGAATACTATTGTGGTCGCTTCCAAAGCTTATCTGACATTGAAAAAAACTCTGCAAGCCACTGATATCTTTTGGTTTTTTATGCTGAAGCGTAACCTCCAGCAAGGGAATACGACTACGGGTTGCCACATTTAAGGTTTGCACCAAGAAACCCATCAGGTAGTCATTGAGCTGCGCCATGTGCGCACCCCCCTCGTGCAGCAAATCAGCACTAAATTCAGCCGGCGTATACGTTGGGTGATAACTGGTTTTTATCGCGGTATCGATGTAGTGGTCGTAGGCGTTGAGAAACGATAGCCCCTCGCCGACGGAGGGCGCAGCTAGCATAGCCACCACCAGCAGACTGCTGGACTCGTAATGGAAATCCTGCCCCATCGACAGCCCCATGAACGGGTTGTCGGTAACCTCCGCTGCACGCTCGAATAACTGTGCTACCCGTTCGACCGGCAGTGGCCGGTCGTATTCCTCACTATTATTAAAATCGATCTGGCAGTGTTCAAAAATGGGACCGGGATTCACTTCCCTGTCCATCAAATAGTCCCGAACATAAGCCGCAAAGCGCGGTGACAGACTGGGAGCGAATGCAGGCTCCCGACCTGGGCTGGATGTGCCCTTAGTCCCCGCGGACAACTTGGGCATAGTAAGCCCCTAACGCATCCATCGCCGGTGCCTCAAGGTTTTTCACAACGTTAGCCATTAGTGGATGGTAACGTGCTCCCCGCTTGAACCCCATCAACTGGTTTGCAATGTAGGGGGCACTTTGGCCGGCAAGAACTGGCCATTCAGTCGCCACCGGATGTCCCTGCATACCATGGCAGGCATGACAATAGCCGGCCCTGTTTCGTCCCTCTTCTACGAGAGACGGATCGCCATTGGCCGACGTCACCAGAGGCTGCTCAGAAAACCACTGTGCCAACTCCGTAATGTCATCATCACTGAGCTGAGCTGCAATGGGATTCATGATCGGATTATTCCTCGCGCCACTCCGGAAAGCCCTCAGCTGTAACGCCAGGTAAGGCGCATTTTGCCCACCGAGGTTGGCATAGCTAGGATCAATGCCAACTCCGTTTTTGCCATGGCAAGCGGCGCAGGTCGCGAGCGCCGCAGGCTCCTCTGCCGCGACCAGACCAGGCCCACCCACAAACAGTGCAAGCCCAAGGCACAAACGACTCAGAAGGTTCGAATTCACCATAAGATCTCTCCTCAATCCGATAGTTGCGCTATGTCGGCCAATACCGCTGCACGCGTGTGTTCAATTTCCTGAAGCGGCGATTGACGCAATCTGCCCACCTCCTCAGCGGTGTAGGGCAGATATTCCCCGTTAACCAAACTACTGCTTGAAAAAGTCTCAATACACCAATTCAATACTTCCGCTAATTGCGCGTCATCTAACTTGGAGGTCGAAGAACCGGGCACCTGCACCATAAACTCCCGGCCGCGCTGCGAGCGCAGAAACACGCCCATCATCCCCTTAAGCGGCGGTACCGCATTGACCCCAGAGCCATCCGGGGTGTGGCACCCCTGACAAAACATTTGATAGTGGTACCGCGCCCGATCCTCATTGATATCAGCCTGAGTGCCCGACACCACGCTGCCAGTAAAGAAGAAGGACAATATCGCGCTCAGCGTGACGACGAGACGTTTCACAGCGAGTGACCTATTCCTCAAAGGCAACACCAACAACCACCGCGGTCGAGCAATGGTAGGTGGCACTCGCCGTGCCCAGGCACCAATTGATGTCATTGGTTTTGTCAGGCCGGTAGGGAGGACGGTCACCCTCATCCCGCTGACAGAGGCAGGCACCGCAGGTGGATTTACCACAACAGTCATTATAGGAGATGACATAGTTTCGTCCGTCTGCAGGATTGTGGCAGGTGCCTATCCATGTCACGGGCGACATCTCGGTACCCGGAGGGCAAGTATTGGCGCTGCCCCCACAACAGCTACACAGAAAGCCATCGATTGCACAGTACCGCCAGTAGTCACAGTCTGTATCACTCCCCTCCTCTACAGGTCGCGGAGTCCCGCCTTCTGCTCGCGCCACGGGCAATAGAGGCACGGCAGTGGCACCGACAAGGACGCCCCCGAGACTTTTGAGCATCCCTCGTCTCGAGGCAGTCTGCGCTGCGGCGCGCGCCCGACGCTCCAACAATTTATCGATAAGTGACATCATGATTTAACCTCCACGAAGCGCTCTTCATCACGTTTATTCATATATTCTTGGATCGATGCCACGTTGCGCTCCTTTGCTTCAAAGAGGGAGTCAAGGTGCTCTCTGGAATTCACGATTCCCATCGAGGCTACACGCTGAGTTTCATCGATCAGCACCGCATAAGGTAGTTTCGACACGCCGTAGCTTTTACCTACAAGCTCACTCACCACGTAGGGCAGTTCTATGCTCTTGCGGCTCACATAGCCCTGATGATCCTGCTCATCGCCATCGCTAACCAACACAACATCAACCCAGTGAGATTCGGCCTCGGCGGCCGCCATCAACGCCGGCGTCAACTCACCGCATACGGGGCAGTCTGGGGAGAGGAAAAACAACAGCTGGGATCGACCTGAAGGCGGCGCTATCGATATTCGACTTCCGTCCAAGGCAAGCGCCTCAAGAGGGGGCGCCTGCTGCCCTACTTCAAGCGTTCGATTGACCATCAGGGCACCCGCTGGTGCCACCCGCTCATAAAGCACGCCTATCTGTCGCAGCAGTGCGTAATTCATGACTGCAAGGAGAACAACAACGACCCATAGAAGGATGTTTGACGCAGCAAGCAAAGTCATGGATTCACTCCGCGCAACCAACGCTGCCGATTCTGTATCGACTGATCAGCGGCTGCATATATGCATAGCAGGGCCAACGAGAGGCTCATTGCCAGTGCTGTTGTTTCCAGTTGCCCCGGCAGTGCTCCCGCGGTTGCCCAGAACGCACCCGCGGCCAGCAACACATTGCGCCAGACGAGCTCCGGGCTGATGCGGGTATCCGATGCGGGTCCGCTGCAGCCGCATCGAAGATTGACGTTACCCTGCCTCAACTGCCAACCCATGGCGCCCGCATAAGCAATGAGAATCACACCGGAAGCGAGCAACCCAACCCCACGAGAGACAGGTAACAAAACAAGGGCCGCAACCGCTATCTCCACACTGGCGATGAGTCGGACCCCACCAGCGGCTAGAGCTAAACCAAGCACCGCCGCGACGGTCTCTTGATAAGCTTCTGGAGAGCGCCATTTCGACGCCCCGGCATGGGCGAACAGAGCAGCCATAAAAAAGCTGATCGCCCCCGCCAACAGGTCAGTCACCAAAGAGTCAATGACCACGACTATTTGGCCCCCCACAGGAACAGCGGGGTTTCCTGTCCAAAGCCCGTGATTTTACGGACGAACTCACCCGACAATCCGTCATAAAGCTCAACGCTCATATCGACCGGGTTCGTCACTAAAACCTTGGGCTCCTGCCCACGACCCACTGCAAAGCTGAGCCCCCACTCCTGTAGGGGAATCCGCAGAACCCGGCGTCTTGAATCGGGATCGAAGACCCAGATCTCTGCACCACCCGCGTTATGCATACCGTCGACCCCATTCGCCTCGGGATTCATCAGGAAGTAAATACGCCCGAGGTCATCTTCCCCATCAATCTCGATGCCGGAAGGGGCCCAGGTAGACTCGTCAGGACCGATCAGCGACCAGGGCGCCATCGGAGTGGCGGTAGACCCGTTCATCGCAACTGGGTGGACCGTACCATCAAAGCCCGGGAAGTAGGCGATGCCATCCACGATGGGAGGGCGCTCAAAGACAGGAGAGTCATCAGAGTCGAAGAAGGCGTCGCTGAAGTTGCGGTCTTTCTCCGAGCCATCCTCGTTAAGCGTTACCGTCAGCATGCGACCGTCCGCACAGATAGCACTAAACGCCATGTCTTTGTTGGGGTAAATGAAACTGCATCCCGGGGTTGGTATCTCTCCGATGACTTCTCTCGCGTCTAGATCCACCAACGATACCGACGTGGAGGGACTGAGATTAAAGATCGCCAACCACCTGTCGTTATTCAGGGTTTGAAGCACTACCCGCTCCGGCATCCCCATAAACCGCTTGCCGGCGGGTAGAACAACCTCGTCGACTGGCGACAGGTTAACCGTATCCCAGATCGTGAGGACGTCGATCCGATCACCCCGAGTGCCTCGGGTGTGAAAGGTCTCCACCGACATGATCTCACCGCGAGATGGCACCTGGAGGATAGCGCCCATTAAAACGTTATTGAAAAGGCCTTTCACCTGATCACCCAGAGAATCCTGACTGGTGTCGATCACGTAAATCTTGCCATCGGACATGTGGAAGAAAGCTGCGTCATGAACCAAAAACCAGTCCGGGGGATACCGCTCCGGCAGGGTTTCAATAACTCCGGTCGGCTCCACCGGCAGCGGCGGCGGTCTGTCCTGAGCAAAGACCCCTAGGGACGCAAAAGACACCACCAAACCGAGTAAGAATTTATCGAGCATCATCAACCATTCCCCCGTTTATTAACCTTTGGCGATCTGCATAGTCTGAATGTTGGTGTACTCCACCAGACCATAGCGGCCAAACTCCACACCAACTCCCGACTGCTTAACCCCGCCAAAGGGTGCATCGGGCTGGATCATCGCGTGATTGTTCACCCAGGCGGTTCCGCACTCCATTCTCGCCGCCAGTGCCTGCGCCTTTTCAAGATCGCTGGACCATACCGATCCACCCAGACCGACGGACACGGCATTGGCTCGCTGCAAGGCATCTTCGACATCGCTAAATTTGATGATGGGCAAGATAGGGCCAAAGGGTTCCTCTTGCACCAATCGGCTCTCCTCAGGAATATCCTTCACGATCGTCACCGGGAAAAAATAGCCCGGGCGATCGAGCGGACTGCCACCGGTCATAAAGGTTGCCCCATCAGCCTTGGCCGCTTCTGCCAAGGCACAAACCTTATCGAACTGCATTTTGTTTTGTATGGGCCCAAAGTCCGGGCTCTCTGATGCCGGGCCGGTGCTGACGCTCGCTGCAATCCCCGCGAGGGCAGCACACATCTCGTCATAAATATCTTCATGAACGTAGAGACGCTTTAACGCCGCACAGGTCTGGCCGTTATTGATCATGGCCGTCGCGAAAATCTTTCCAGCGGCCTCCTCAATATTGGTATCGGGCAGAACGATTGCCGCGTCATTACCACCTAACTCAAGCGTCAGTCGTTTGAGGTTACCGGCAGCAGACTCCATGATCCGTTTTCCGGTGGCCGTAGAGCCCGTAAATACAATCTTATCGATACCCGAATGAGAAGAGATGCCCGCGCCGATATCGCCACTACCAGTCACTACATTCAGCACACCGGGCGGCAACAGGTCATTGATAAGGTGCATGGCCTTGAGCACGGTCAGCGGCGTGTATTCGCTGGGCTTAGCCACAACGGTGCAGCCCGCCAGGAGGCCAGGGATAATATGCCAACAGGTGATCAAAAGCGGATAGTTCCATGGGGTAATGGATCCGACCACGCCCACAGGCTTACGATGGACCTCGATACGAGCTTCGTCATTATCCTGTATGACGTCGACCGGCAAATCGAGACTGGCCGTGTAGCGGATCCACGCGAGACACCCCCCCATCTCGAACATGGCACCCAGCCCGGCAAAACCCTCCATGGGCTTGCCCTGCTCGCTGCTCAGTAGTGCGCCCAACTCCGGCAGGTTTTCCTCGATGCGATCCGCTATCTTCAAAATAATCGCGCGGCGGTCATCCATGCTGAGAGCAGCCCAGGCCGGCTGAGCAGCTTTGGCCGCAGCTACCGCATCATCTAAATGGCCAGAGGTGGCCTTTGGCACAGATGCGATAACCTCTTCGGTTGCTGGATTGAGCACATCAAAGGACTCGTCAGCTGATACCGCCTGACCGTTAATAAGCATGTGATAGTCAGTCATGTGACCCCCGTTTCTCGTTATTCTTGCGTAATTCAGGCCCCGCGCAAACTGTTACCGCAAGACCTTGCTCGTTAATCCCTGCTTGCCCCCCGGGCGAAACCTCATGCAACCCCGCGCCTTGACATACGCACTTAGGTAACGCGTTACCCAGTCTAGCGGGGCCGCACCCCGCTGAAAACCCCGCTGGATCGCTTTTCAGAGAGGTCAAATCCTCCCTCAAACCGATCCCGCTTGCCCTGAGGGCGCCGATTCCCCGAATTCCGCCCGCCATAGTAGAGCCTGATAGTTATCCCGATCCGTGGCGGCCCTGGGACTGGCGTCCAGCTTTGACACCGCGATCATGACCGCGAAAGCCAGCGGCATGGTGAAAAGCGCCGGGTAGTCATAGGGGAACAGCGCCTCGGAATTTCCAAGCACCGACACCCAAACCTGCGGTCCAAGTACGATTAAGACGATCGATGTACTGAGACCCACCAGAGCCCCCCAGATAGCGCCTCGGGTAGTGAAGCCACCCCAAAATAGCGACAGCAGTAACATGGGGAAGGTCACTGATGCGGAGACCACCATGGGAATCGTTGCAATAAAAGCAACGTTTTCGTGCTGGAAAGCGATACCCAAAAGCACCGCAGCAAGGCCGATCAAAAACACACTTATGCGGGTTAGCCGGAGCTCGGTTTTAGGATCGGGCTCGCCCTGCTTGAGCACTTCGGCGTAAACATCATGGGATATCGCCGCCGCGCCAGACAAGGTAAGACCCGCGACCACCGCCAAAATAGTGGCAAAGCAGACTGCCGACATAAATCCTGTCAGCACGTCACCGCCGACCGCGGAGGCGATGTGAATGGCGGCCATGTTACTTCCGCCAATCAGGCGGCCACTTTCATCAAAAAATTCGGGAGCGTTGTAAACAAACGCGATGGCACCGAAACCCAAAACCAACAGGGCGATGTAGAAATAGCCGATGAAGAGCGAAGCGTAGTACGCGGACAGCTTGGCCTGTCGCATATCTGGCACCGTAAACAGGCGCATTAAAATGTGGGGCAACCCTACCGTGCCGAACAGCATCGACACCTGTATGGTCAGTATCTGAACCGGATCTTTAAAGATGACCCCCGACGAGAGGATGGCCTCACCCTTCGGGTGGTTTAGGGTTGCCTGCTCCAACAAGCCCGAAAAACTAAAATCGAGCCTTGCCAGTAGCAGGAAGGCGATGAGGGTCACGCCGGTTAACAGCAGAATAGCTTTGATAATTTGCACCCATGTCGTCGCAAGCATGCCCCCGAATGCCACGTAGCCCAGTACCAGACCGCTCACGATAATCAACGCGAGCTCGTAGGGAAGACCAAAAAGCAACTGAATTAATTTGCCCGCGCCAACCATCTGAGCAATCAAATACATGACTACGACAACGATTGTGCTGAAGGCAGTCACCAGCCGGATGGGGTTTCTTTCAAGGCGCTGGGAAATGACGTCAATAAAAGTAAAACTACCAAGGTTCCGAACTCGCTTGGCAAACAGGAACATGAGAACCGGCCAAGCCCCAAAGGCACCCAGTGACAAAATCAAACCATCAAACCCACCGATAAACATCAGTCCGGTAATGCCCAAAAACGAGGCGGCAGACATAAAGTCGCCCGCAATCGCCATGCCATTTTGAGCACCCGTTATTTGGCCGCCGGCATTATAGAAGACAGAACTTGTCGTGGTGGCTCGCGAGGCGCGCCAGGTGATGAACAGGGTTGCCACCACAAAAATTAAAAACATGATGATGGCAGTTTGATTGACTGGCTGGCGAGTGACCTCGCCCTCAATCGCCCCCGCAGCCAGCGCTGAGTGCGCCTGCAAGGAGCACATCCAGATGAGGAAGCTATTCCGAAGCAGGTGCCTCATGACCGCTCTCCCTGTCTCGAGAGCCACAGGAACACTGATTCAAGCGCAATAAAAATAAGGATCAAGCTGATAAACATCAGAAGTGAACCGGTGATATGGCTGGCCCCAAGGCGATCTGCAAGAAAGTTTCCCCAGACTGTCCAATTCAGGGAAAAAGAAAAGTAGAGACAGAGATGAAGTCCCGTGAAAAAAAAGCGGCGACGGGTTCGCTGTTTAAGCTCAGCCTCTGTTACGTTCACTGCCTGCCCTCCCCCATTTTTGTTTTTATACCAGCACCGCGCCAGACGCCGTTGCGGCTTTTCAGTTTCCAGCCCACCGCTTGTCGAAGTCAACTACAACCCTATCACTCAGTGGATGCGCCTGACAGGTAAGAATCATGCCGCTGCGGATCTCCTCATCGGTAAGGCCTCGCTGAATATCCATCTCGACTTCACCCTCAACCAGCAGTGCCTTGCAGGTAGAACAAACTCCCCCTTTACAGGCATAGGGCAGGTCCAGCCCTACATTGAGACCGGCATCCAACAAATTTTCTCCCGCCGCGGCTACATCAACCGTATTTGAGCGGCCGTCGCTAATCATCGTGACCTTCGCCAGCAGTTCTGAGTGGGTCTGGGAGCGTGCGTGATGCTTGGCCACCCGAGTCTCCGCGTCTTCAGCCGAGCTGCCAAACAACTCATAAAGAATCGCAGCCTCATCGATGCCCAACCCGGTCAGACCGCGGGACACTTCCGAAATCATCGACTCAGGCCCGCACAGCATGAAACGGTCAAAGCGATTCAGGTCCAGCAGACTCTGGTGAAGTTGCGCCCCCTTCTTGTTGTCGATACGTCCGTTCAGCAGCGGCGACTCCTGTTCCTCTCGACTGAGTATGTTGATCCACTGGAAACGGGCCATGTACTTGTTTTTAAGAAAAGCAAGCTTTTGCCTGAACATGATCGTTGCGGTGCGTTGGTTGCCGTAGATGAGCGTCACGGTGCTCTCCGGCTCCTCACTCAACACACTCTGCATCAGACCCATCATCGGGGTGATCCCCGAACCGGCCGCTATAAAAAGATAATTGCGTTTGCTTGCAGCATTCAGATCGAGACAGAAATTGCCCTGAGGAGGCATGACCTCAAGCTCGGCACCTGCAACCAACTGGTCATTCAGATAATTTGAAAAGACGCCACCATCGACACGCTTCACCGCTACCTCGAGGGCATCACTGCCCGCGGGAACGCAAATAGAGTAAGAGCGGCTTACCAAATCCCCATCGATCGACGCGCGCAGGGTCAGGTATTGTCCCGAGCTAAACTGAAACATGTCTCTAAGTTCACTTGGTACGGCAAAACCAACACGTACGGCAGAGTCGGTCTCTGGAGTGACATGAGATACCGTGAGTGGGCAGAAGACGGCACTATTCATAGGCTAAATCGCCTTCAACAGATCGAACGGTTCAAGGCAATTCCCACAACGATAAAGAGCCTTGCAGGCAGTGGAACCGAACTCGCTGACGATGGAAACGTCGCTACTACCGCACTGAGGACAGCTCACCTGATCCGTTAGCTCTTTTGGTGCAGCCACCCCATATCGGGTGAGCTTCTCTCGAGCGGCCGATGTCAACCACGCGGTCGTCCAGGCCGGACTCAAGCTGATGTTGACCTCAACCACCGAATAACCCGCTGACACCAGAGCCTCCCTCGCATCTTCCTCCATGATTTGAAGAGCAGGACAGCCGATGTAGGTGGGGGTCATTGTGAGTACCACCACGCCATCCCGTACATCAACATCCTGAAGTACTCCCAGCTCATAGAGAGATATCACGGGAATTTCAGGATCCATGACCGCGTCCAGCAGGCTCCATATCTCAGGCCATTGGCTTTCTGCACGCCGCCGCCTTCGGGCGAGCTCCTCCACGGGAAGGAGTGGAATCAGATTACTCGCAGTCACCGCATCATCCCCACCAACTCACCACTGAAGTCCGGGGTAAGCACGCTGCATAAACTGTAGCTCCGCCAACAAGAAACCCAGGTCATCGGTGTGAATACCACGCCGACCTCCCTCAACAGACCAGCCAGGGCTGGGCTGACTCAAGTCTGCCTCAGCCATAACCCTCGACACGGTTGCGAGCCACTCCTCGCGCAAAAGCGTGGGATCAACGGCAACTCCATCCGCAATCAACCCAGCGGTTACCGTGTCCACCTCGAAAATTTCGTCGGTGTAACCCCACAAGTCATCTACCGCTCGCTGTAGCTTGGCGTGACTTTCTTCAGTGCCGCCGCCCAAACGGAGCATCCACTCCCTGCCACGCCTGACGTGATAGGTCGATTCCTTTTCAGCCTTGGCGCCTATAGCCGCAAGACGAGTATCCTTGCTCGCTTTTAGCTGCTCCATAAACAGCAGGACATAACTATCGTAGAGAAACTGCCTGGCAATCGTGAACGCAAAGTCGCCTCGGGGTAACTCACAGATAAGTAGGTTAGTGAAATCACGTACATCACGGGTGTACGCGAACGTGTCTTCAGTAGCATCTCCCCCTTGAAGTTCAGCAGCGTACTGATAAAACAATCGTGCTCGGCCAATAAAATCCAGTGCCACGTTGGTAAGCGCGATGTCTTCCTCAAGAAAAGGCGCACGACTTGTCCACTCTGAAAGCCTGTGGCCAAGAATCAGCGCATCGTCACCGAGCCGAAGACAATAGGTAAGAAGGGAATCATTAGCGGTCATAAGCTATCGATACCTTCAGGTAAGTCATACATCGCCGCATGCCGATACGGCTTATCATCGAGGGGATCGTAAAAACTATCGCAATCAGATTCCTGCGATGCCGTAATGTCCCCTGCCGCAACCACCCACAGGCTTACGCCCTCACCGCGGCGGGTATACACATCGCGCGCATATTCAAGCGCCTGCTCAGGGTCGTCAGCATGAAGACTACCCACGTGCTTGTGGTCCAGACCCCGGCGGGAGCGGACGAACACCTCGTATAGCTTTGATTGATCAGACATTACCCCATCCAACCTCAGGCAACATCAACCGTCGGTTTGCCACGCTTTGCGTCGTACGCCGCCATCGCTTCACGAACCCAGGCTCCCTCCTCGTGCGCCTTTACGTGATGTGCAAGGCGCTGACGGTTGCATGGTCCGTTACCGTTGATCACCCGCTCAAATTCAGCCCAATCGATCTCGCCAAAGTCGTAGTGACCCCGCGACTCATTCCACACCAAATCCGGATCAGGAACCTCAAGGCCGATGGCGAGCGCCTGTTGCACCGCCTGATCCACGTACTGCTGACGCAAATCATCATTGCTGCGGCGCTTTATTTTCCATTTCATGGATTGGGCCGAGTGAGCTGACTCCCCATCGTGAGGACCAAACATCATCAGTGAAGGCCACCACCACCGATTGAGGGCGTCCTGTGCCATTGCCCGCTGCTGTTCGTTGCCTTGCATCAGCGTCATCATAATGTTGTAGCCCTGACGCTGATGAAAACTCTCTTCCTTACAAATGCGGACCATCGCCCGTGCGTAGGGACCGTAGGACGTGTTTTGCAGTGACACCTGATTAACGATAGCTGCGCTATCGACCAACCAGCCAATGGCACCAACGTCTGCCCAGGTCAACGAGGGATAGTTAAAGATAGAAGCGTACTTGCTGGCTCCGGTATGCAGGCGCTCTATAAGCTCCTCGCGTGTGATCCCAAGGGTCTCCGCTGCGGCATAGAGGTAGAGTCCATGACCTGCCTCGTCCTGCACTTTGGCCAAGAGAATAGCTTTGCGCTCGAGCGAGGGAGCTCTGGTGATCCAGTTACCCTCAGGCTGCTCACCAATCACCTCCGAATGAGCGTGCTGAGAGATCTGCCTGATCAGATTCTGCCTGTATTTTTCAGGCATCCAGTCCTTGGGCTCGATCTTCTCTTCGGCGTCGATCCGCGCCTGAAATCGCTCCTCATTTGGCATGGAAACTACTTTGTCTGACATAACACTCTCCGGTTACCCGTTACTGCTCATAAAAATGACCTTGAAGTAAAGCGCTTCTTAAATCCAAGCTCGAACCCAAACTTCTATTCAAACGTCAGTTGCTGTACCGATCCACTATTTACTCACAACACCAGCCTGCACGGCGACTGGCTTAACTTAAGGGGCTGACATCAACTTGCTGACTCATCGACCAGCTGACCACCAATGGTGGCGGAATTCCCCCTGAACTCAGCAATAACTTCCTGCGCCTGATTAACGACCTGCGCGTCATACACGCCGGTTCTTTTGCCCTGATGAACAACCCGGGCTCTGGCAGTCAGAACGTCTCCCTCTTTGGCCGACTTAATAAAATCGATTCGCGCACCCGCAGCCACTGTCATCTGATTACGACTGTTACAAGCGAAGGCAAAGGCACTATCTGCAAGCGTAAATATAAAACCTCCATGGCAGATTCCATGTCCATTCACCATCTCTTGCCGAACGGGCATGGTGATTTCCGCAAAGCCCTGGGCAACATTAACCAATTCCATACCGAGGCCTTGTGTCGCGTGATCACCTGACCACATTGCCTCCGCCGCCCGCCGAGCCAGCTCATCCGCAGAGCTACTCATCGTCCCTTGTACTCCGGCTTGCGCTTTTCGAGAAACGCCTTGACGCCCTCGGCGTAATCTTCCGTGAACCCTGCAGTTCGCATCAGCGACTTCTCAAGTTCCAGTTGATCATTGAGAGAATTCGTCATGGATGCGGCAAACGCTTTTTTGGTGAACGCAAAACCCAGTGTGGGCTGCGTCGCAAGATGGACAGCGAGTGTCATCACCGTATCCATCAAGGCGTCATCGTCGACAACCTCCCAAATCAATCCCCAGTCTTTAGCTTGCTCCGCCGATATCTTGGGCATCAGCATCGCCATACCCTTCGCTCGCGCCATACCGACAAGTCTCGGTAAATGCCACGTGCCGCCGGAATCGGGAATCAAGCCCAACATGGCGAAAGACTCGACGAATTTAGCCGATCTCGCCGCGAACACCAGGTCACAGGCGAGCGCGATATTAGCGCCCGCGCCGGCAGCGACGCCGTTGACCGCGCAGATCACCGGCTTTTCCATCTCGGTAATCCGCTTAATTAGTGGGTTGTAAAACTTTTCAACCGAATCACCAAGATCAATTCGCTCCCCGGGAGCCACATTGCGATCGTTCAAATCCTGCCCAGCGCAAAAGCCGCGACCCGCACCTGTAATAACAACCGCTCTGATCTCTGCGTCTTCGGCTGCCAACGTAAGCGCCTCGGCGACCTCTCCGTGCATCGCGGCGGTGAAGCTATTCAAGCTATCGGGCCTGTTTAGCGTGAGGCAGGCCACCCCCTGGTCCACCACGTACAGGATGTGTTGATAGGACACTGCTAGGCCCCCCGCCGCTCTACAAGCGTCAAAATATCGTAGAGCGCGACGGGGGCTCCCTCCTGATTGGTCACCTCAACGGCCCACACCACAACACCGTTTGGCTTCTCATCCCCGCGAGGCGCCTTTTTGATTTTTCGCTTCACCGTCAGCTTGCACTGAATCGTTGTTCCCGCCGGCACCGGCTCAACAAAACGCAAACCCTCTAATCCGTAGTTCGCAATCACTGGCCCCGGAGCAGGATCGACAAACATGCCCGCCGCTGCCGAAATGACAAAGTAACCGTGCGCTACCCGTTGACCAAAAAAGGAATCCTTGGCGGCCAGTTCATCAAAGTGCGCATAAAAATGATCGCCGCTGACACAACCGAAATTGACAATATCGGCTTCTGTAACCGTACGACGATGGGTAATCAACGTCTCGCCGATCTGCAGCTCTTCAAAGTATTTCTTGAAGGGATGGACCGGGTCGGTAATTTCTTTAGCGCCGCGATGGTACTCGCGGGTTATGGCGGTCAACGTCGTGGGCGACCCCTGAATCGCTGTTCGCTGCATGTAGTGCTTTATCGCCCTCGCCCCACCAAGCTCCTCTCCTCCACCGGCTCGACCCGGACCGCCGTGAATCAGATTTGCCAACGGGGAGCCGTGCCCTGTGGACTCTTTGGCGCAGTCTCTATTAATGACCAACATCCGCCCGTGCCAGGCCGCAGCGCCCAAGATAAGCGCCCTCGCCTCAGCGTCGTCTGCAGTAAACACCGACGCCACCAGAGATCCTTTGCCCAAGCGCACGATCTCGACCGCCTCACCCAATGAGTGATATGGCATGACAGTTGCCACCGGCCCAAAGGCCTCCACGGCGTGGACCTTCACGGCTTTCAGGGGATTGTCACAGCGCAACAAGGTCGGCGGGTAGAAGCATCCTGCATTGGTATCGAGTCCCGCGAGGGACATGTCGAGATCTCCGCCCGCCACCACTGAGGCCTCCTCGCACAGCTCCAACACCCGCGCGTGAACATCCTCGGCCTGAGCGGTGCTGACCAGAGCACCCAGTCGGACCTCTTCAAGTGCCGGGTCTCCCGCCTGCACGGTAGCGAGGCGGGCGGCGATAGCGTCGACCACAGCGTCCGTTAATTCAGCGGGCACAATAACCCTGCGTATGGCAGTACATTTCTGCCCGGCTTTGGAGGTCATCTCGCGAACGACTTCTTTGATGAAAAGATGAAACTCCTCGTCATCGGGATGGACTGACTGACCCAGGATGGCGCTGTTTAATGAATCAGCCTCCATGGTGAACGGGACGCTATTGGCCAGCAGCGTGGGGTGGTTCTTTAAACTGCGGCCGGTCTCTGCAGAGCCAGTGAAGGTGACAACATCCTGCTCGCCAAGATGCTCAAACATGTCGGCAATGCTTCCGCAAACAAGCTGGATTGACCCCTCAGGGAGAAGCCCGATGCGAATAACTTCATCCACCACTGCCTTCGTCAGGTAGGCGGTTGGCGTTGCCGGCTTGATAATGACGGGCATGCCCGCCGCCAGGCTGGGTGCCACCTTCTCCAACATACCCCAGACCGGGAAGTTGTAAGCATTTATATGGACCGCAACGCCGGGCTTTGGCGTCAAAATGTGTCGCCCCACAAAGGTGCCATCCCGGGAAAGCCCTTCCATATCGCCTTCGACGAGTACCGTATCGTTTGGAAATTCCCGGGTGACAAGACTTGCGTAGCTAAAGACGGTGCCGATGCCGCCCTCAATATCGGGCCAGGCATCAGCTCGCGTAGTACCGGTCTTGAAGGACAGCTCATAAAAGATGTCTTTCATAGCCATCAGTTGCTTCGCGGTCTCTTTCAACGCGATAGCACGTTCATGGAAGGTCATGGCACGGAGGGCTGTGCCGCCGACCTGCCGGCCGTACTCCACTACTTTGAGCATATCGATACCGGAGGCATCCACAGTACAGACGGGCTCACCCCGGACGGCATCAACGACTGCCCTGCCGTCACCCTCACCTGGGATCCACTTTCCTAGAACATAACTCTCGAGCTTGGTCACTGACGGCCACCTCCGGGGTCATTCGTCGAATATGATACACAAATTCTTTATTTACAGAAAGTTCTGTAATATGTTGCGAGGAGGGTATTTGAGGATAAGCTAGCAGACAAAAATTAGCGCCCAGAGGCGCCTTCTCGGAGAACAGTATGATGTTAACGACACCGCCCAGCAGGCCACGACCACGAGCAAAACACGGGAATATTGTCCTGTCAGCGCCGTTTTTGATGTTGGCGTTGATGCTTGCCGCCGGCTGCGACCAGTCAGACCCCCAGCCACTCAGCGAGGAGAAGCCCGTGAAGCAGGCCCCTGTCATCGTGCACCAAACCCCCGGCACGCCAAATAGTAGCCCCCATAACGCGTTCATTACCGAAGGAGAAATACCTCCACTGGGCTCGGGCTCACTGGATGGAATGCGGATCGGCATCAAAGACAACGTCCACGTCGCCGGCCTTCCCAACACGGCCGGGACCAGCGCACTAGACGGATTCATCCCCACCGAAGATGCGGCGCTGGTGTCTCGATTGAGGCAAGCAGGCGCCATTATTGCTGGCAAGAACAACCTCCACGAACTGGCTTATGGGATTACAAGCGCTAACGGTGCCTATGGCATAGTCGAAAATGCCTACGACCCCACGCTGATTGCAGGTGGCAGCTCTGGGGGTACCGCGGTTGCGGTTGCTTTAGGTCTTGTCGACGCGGGAATAGGAACCGATACCGGCGGATCGGTCCGTATCCCCGCCGCCCTAAACGGCATTGTGGGTTTTCGCCCTACCGTCGGCCGATATCCCAACGACGGGATGACATTAATCTCAACGACCAGGGATACGGCAGGACCCATTACCAATACTGTCGCCGATGCTGCCCTTTTGGATGCCGTGCTTTCAGCGTCTGATTCGGGAGAGCTCATTACACCCGATCTGGATGGCTTGCGTTTGGGCGTTCCTAACACTTTTTTCTATGAGGATTTGAGCCCCCGGGTAGCGGCCGCCATGCAACGATCGCTGGAGGCTTTGGCTGCTGCCGGTGTCGAGCTGATCGAAGCTGACATTGAAAATCTAAGTGCCCTCAATGCCGCTGCGGGCTTCCCGATTGTGCTCTACGAAACCAACCTGTTACTGCGCGACTACATGGCCACCCACCGTCCAGACCTTAGCGTCGAGAGTTTCCTTGACTCCATAGCTAGCCCGGATGTTAGAGCGGTCGTTGGTGATGCGCTCTCCGGTGTCATTGATGAACCAACCTATCAAGCTGCAATCAACGAACATCGACCGGCGCTTCGAGCGGCTTATCAAGCGTATTTTGATCTGCACGACGTATCAGCCGTCATTTTTCCGACGACCCCGATAGAAGCTCAACCCATCGAGGGCAATCTTGAAATGGTCAGTCTCAACGGTGAAAAGGTACCCACCTTTCCCACCTACATCCGCAACACCGATCCCGGGTCAAATGCGGGGATACCCGGGATTAGCCTACCCGCGCTCGTGATGGAATCTGGCCCGCCTGTTGGATTGGAACTTGACGGGCCTTCAAACAGTGACCGAAACCTGCTGGCAATTGCCTTGGCGATAGAGACCCTGTTCGAGCTGGCGCGCGCCCCCTAGATACCTCTGGCTTTAGCTTACGCAGAGACTCGACCCCATTTAGTTAACATGTTACCTTTTTTTGGGAGTGAGTCAGTCGGCTCCTAACAAGGTGTATCAACATGCAATTTCACCTCGATGGATTTCGTCCCGGGGATCCGCGGGAGCATCGACCCAGCCCCGCAGCAAAGCAAAGTCGCGCTCTGCCAACAGAAACCGATGTAGTCATCATTGGCTGCGGTCCAGCTGGGCTGATGCTCGCGGCCCAGCTCGCCGCGATAGGCGGCATTTCAGTCGTTATTGTGGACGAAAAGCTGGGACCCATTGAGCTGGGGCAAGCCGATGGGGTCTCCGGTCGTTCAATCGAAATCTTTCAGGCGCTTGGCTTTGAAGAGAGAGTGTTAAAAGAGGCCTACTTCCTGCAAGCCATCACCTTTTGGGGCGGTGATCACGACCAACCGGATACGCTGATTCGACGGTATAAGAAGCCCGATGGGCGCACCGTTTTCTCCCCGTTTCCTCACGTTGTTTTAAACCAGGCTCGGATACACGATTTCTTGTTGGAGTCCATGGCGCAGTCATCGAGCCGGCTTGTGCCCCACTATGGATACAGATTGACTGACCTGCAGCTACTATCGACTCCCTCAGACACCTCTCACCCTGTTGAAGCCACCCTGAAAGCAGTGGGCGACACCGGTAACACACCTCCCTCAACCCTTCGCGCCAAGTACGTCGTCGGTTGTGACGGCGCGAGAAGTGCGGTACGTCAGCATCTGGGGATTGCTCTTGAGGGAGAGGCGGCCAATAAAGCCTGGGGGGTTATGGACCTGCTGGCGGTCACCAACTTCCCTGATATCAGGATGAAATCGATTGTCCAGTCTGCCACCAACGGCAACATCATGATTATCCCCCGCGAGGGCGGCCATCTAATGCGAGTCTATGTAGAGCTCGAAGATTTGGCGGACGGCTCCCGTCTGATTCGGGACAGCATCGACGCAGAACAACTCATTACTAGAATACAGCAGGTCCTTACGCCATTTTCCTTTGATGTGAGGGAGATCGTCTGGTGGTCGGTTTATGAAGTGGGTCAGCGACTCGCCCCGCATTTTGATTCCAGACACATGTCAGAGGATCAGCGCACCCACCCTCGCGCCTTTATTGCTGGCGATGCCTGTCACACTCATAGCCCCAAGGCAGGCCAGGGCATGAATGTGTCGATGCACGACAGCTTCAATCTTGGCTGGAAACTCGCCGCGGTGTTGCGCCAACAAAGTCCTGCCACGATTCTTGGGACCTATTCTGATGAGCGGCAGGCGATCGCAAAGGAATTGATCGATTTCGATCGTGAGCTGGCGACCCTCTTCTCCCAGACAGACAGCGAGACCGCGACAGATCACGAGGGCTCAGCCCTGCAGCAGGCTTTAATCCGCGCTGACGGCTACGTATCGGGAACCCAGAGTACCTATCCGCCTTCCATCATTGTTGCGTCAGACTCAATTAACCAACGCCTATCCAGCCTCACACTTGGACAGCGGTTGCCACCGGCACCTGTATTACGGCTGGCCGACGCTCGGCCCATGCAATTCAGCGAAGCGCTTGCCGCCGATGGCCGTTGGCGGCTGGTTCTTTTCGCTGATGCCAAACACCCAGCCAACGCTGACTCGAAAATCCATGGCTTATCAACCTGGCTGGGAGCCGCCTCTGAGTCCCCGATTATGTCCGCCACGCCGAATGCAGATGATATCGACTCGGTCATCGAGCTACTCGTTGTGTTGCAGTGCGGCTATGAAGATATCGAGTTCACCGATTTACCGGCGCTATGGTGGCCTCACAAAGGCAAACTCAAATTACGTGACTACCACAAGGTCTTTTGTCCAACCCCCGACCGAGATCATCCTTTCGATTATTACGGTGTGGATCGTGAGGCTGGATGCGCTCTGATTGTTCGTCCCGACCAACATGTGGCTGGATGCTTTTCTCTTGACGACAAGGAAGGCATCCGCCAGTTTTTTGCGTCTGTGTTATGCCCGCGTCAATGACCAGCGGGCGATTCGCCCAGCGGTAGCTCCAGACCTGACGCTACTCCAGCGGGATGACCGTCTGGCTGACAGCTAATGTCTCTATGTCCTCGCGCTCAAATGGCACGGGTTTGTATTTAAATTGCTGGTAGAGGTCAAACTGGTCATCAAAATGTGCGCCCAGCACGCCGGAGGACAACCGGTGTCCCCCCTGCCCGCCAGGAATGACATCGCGGGCTTCAATTCCCTCTCCGGTTGCCACGAAAACGTTGTTCTCACTGCCCCGGTTTTGGTAGCCCGGCAAACTCAGCACGCTGTCACTGTCAGCCTGAGGCACCCCCCGGAAATTAAACGGCGTCCATTCCATGGGGGCCGCTGCCCGTCGCCAACCAGTCATGTCAGCACCCTGCTCTCGATCGAGTTTCACTAACGCAAGCGACAAGCTTTTTGAAACCACTGACGTTATTGACTCGCCGTTCAATAGATCAAATTGGGGAGTTTCACCCCCGCGCACATCTTCAAGCCATTTGATCAGTGCCCGCATCGCGACCGATGTCCCCCAGGATGCTCCCAGCGGCTTGCTTGGGTAATTTGTAGCGGCGAAGCGGTAGTACTCCTCCTTACCAACATCATCCAAAAAGACCTGACGCTGTAGCTCCTCAACAAAAGCCTCCATCAAGGTGGGCGCAGGCCCATAAAACCCATCCTGACCCACACGCCAGGACTTGTCCCAGGCGACCAAAAGATCAATAGCTTCTACGACCCTCGACACACGCGCATCATCGGGATTGCCCTGCAGCGAATCAGTGCGAGCGTCCTCTAGCAGAGGCATCAGATAGCGATGATTCACATCTTCGAATGAGCTACGGGTATTGATGTCGACCACATCGGCCACCGTTGACCCCAGCACCCCGTTCAGCTCATCGATGAGGATGTGCACTCTATCTGCAGGCGACCAGGTGTAAGACCACAAGTCCGAGCTGATCCAATCAGCGGAGGGTCTGTTGTTCCAGTTCACGATAAACCCTGAATCGGGTTGTCTCACTTTCGGGTTGTCGTCGTAGGGCCTCATGCCCTGCCAGTCCATCGATCCATCACCAATCGCCGGGAGACGGGGATCATGACCTGCAGCCCGTTGCGGATACCGGCCGCTGTGCACGTAACCAAGCTGTCCTGCCCGGTCCATGGTGTACATGTTGATGTTGGTTGTTTTACCGGCGAGTCGTTGCTCAGCTTGCTCCAGAGAATGATCGGTCGCCAACCATACCCAGGTCATTAAGTCCTGAACCGACTGCCCTTCCCACGCGCGGGCCCTCGCCACGGCGACGCCGGCGTCGGGATCATGGGCAAGCACCATGCCGTGTACCGATCGCCTGGCAGTTACCGACACTACGGCTCCATCCTTGACGACTATCCGCTCTTCCCAACTATTAAAATTGACCCACTTGCCGTTATGCCAATACTGCTCTGGATTCTCGGGATTAAGAGTCAGCCAGAATTCGTCGGTTTGATCAGAGATCCCCGCGGTGCTGCCCCATGCCAGATGGTTGTTGTGGGCAAAGAGAAATGCGGGAAGCGCCAGAAGCGTGTTGCCCACGATATCGAAATCGCCACCGTGTAGACCAATACCATAAACGTAACTCGGCACTGCAAACCCGAACTGGGGACCATTCAGCAAGACACCAGCAGCATCGTTGACCTCAGATACCGCCCAATAATTACTGGCGGGTGAAAAATCCGGGTGCGCGAGATAGCCATTGCTTGCGATCTGGTTTTTCAAAACCTCAGTAAAACTGGATTCGATGCTCAAGCCAGCGTAGCGTCCATCGACGTCTGTTACCGCACGTGCCAAGGAGGGAAGCTTCGCACCCTCATCAAGGTAACTCGGACGCACCAGGGCCTGATGTTCCAACGGGCCCTCTCGAGGAACGGTAGTTGGGGATGTGTCGTCGGTAAGCCACTTCACCGCGTTAAATAAATTCCATGCGCCCTCTTTTCCGTGCCTGACTTCCATCGCTTGCAGAAATTCGAGAT
>CAJXMD010000033.1 GCA_913056165.1 uncultured Halieaceae bacterium | reverse complement strand
CCCTCGCAGCGGCCTAGCTAACCCCCTTTTGCTCAACTATTTTGCCCTATCTCTCTCTGAAACGGCCTGCTAGACTGTATTTTAATATAGACATTTGGGATGTCATTTTTAGTGAACACTCAGATCGACATTTCACGCCTGGGCGAATTGGGTGAAGTAGGCGACACCCGACCCCACGCGATCGTCATTGGCAGCGGGTTCGGGGGGCTTGCAGCAGCCGTTCGTCTGGGCGCAAGAGGCTATCGGGTAACAGTCCTTGAAAAGCTTGATGCCCCCGGCGGCCGCGCCTATGTCTATCGGCAGGATGGCTTTACCTTCGATGCTGGGCCAACAATCGTTACGGCTCCCTTTCTACTAGAAGAACTTTGGGCACTATGCGGAAAAACCTTTTCCGATGATGTGACCCTAAAAGCGATGGATCCGTTCTTTCGAATTCGTTTTGACGACGGCAAGATATTTGACTATAGCGGTGACCGACAGCAGAACCTTGACCAGATCAAGAATTTCAATTCCGGCGACGTAGAGGGCTACCTCGGCTACTTGAAAGCCAGCGAAGAGCGTTACCGGGTTGGCTTTGAGCGACTTGGGTTCAAATCTTTCGATCGGCTCACCCAACTTCTGGCCTATCTGCCACAACTCATTCGGCTACGAAGCGACAAAAGCGTTTACAGTCTGGTCAGCGATTACATTAAAGACCCCCATCTGCGGCAAGTGATGAGCTTCCATCCGCTACTTATTGGCGGCAATCCCTTTTCGGTTACCGGCATCTATTCACTGATTTCATTTTTGGAGCAGCGCTATGGCGTGTTCTCAGCAATGGGTGGAACAGGGACCCTGGTCGATGGTTTGGTGGGATTGATACGCGGGCAAGGCAATTATGTGCATTGCAACACTGAAGTGGCTCGGATCAACATAGAGCAGGGTCGCGTCACCGGTGTCCAGCTGACGTCTGGGCAGACACTTGATGCAGATATCGTTGTGTCTGATGCAGATTCAGCCTGGACCTATCGTCACTTGCTTGGTCACGAGTCGCGCAAACGCTGGACTGACCGCAAGATCGACAAGGCCGCCTATTCCTGCGGATTGTTTGTTTGGTATTTCGGAACAGACCGTCAGTATCACGATATACCCCACCACTCTGTCCTGCTGGGACCCCGATACAAAGGATTGCTAACCGATATTTTCAAACATAAAAAACTCAGCGAGGACTTCAGCCTTTACTTGCACCGACCAACAGCGACAGATCCGTCTCTAGCACCCTCCGGCTGCGACACCTACTACGCACTGGTGCCAGTGCCACATCTTGATGCAGGGGTAGACTGGACTCGTTACGGAGAACAGTTTCGGCAGGCCATTGAGGACAGACTCACTAACACCGTTCTGCCCAACCTCGGCCAACATATCGTTACATCTCGGCTACTGACCCCATTAGATTTTCAAGACCGACTCAACTCATTCAAGGGAGCGGGCTTTAGTCTAGAACCACGGATAAGCCAGAGCGCCTGGTTTAGACCACACAACAAAAGCGAGGAGTTTGAGGGGCTGTACCTGGTTGGCGCAGGTACCCATCCTGGTGCCGGCATCCCCGGGGTCATCTCCTCTGCGCGAGTCCTCGACGAGGTAGTGCCAAATGCAGCTGCTATCCGATCGAATTGAATTACCAACGCCCAATACGGATCTCGCCTATTGTCGAGAAACTCTCTCCGGGGGCAGTCGTTCTTTCTGGGTAGCGTCCCATCTACTGCCACCTCGCTTGCGCAATGATGCTGCAGGCCTCTATGCCTTTTGCCGGGAAGCTGATGACCTCATTGATGAGGGGGTAAACCCTCAGGAGGGACTTCAGCAATTGCAGTTCCGACTCGACGCCATCTACGCCCAGCAACCAATGCCATACACCGTCGACCGAGTTATGAGTCGCATCGTGCATCGCCATACCCTTCCCAGACGATTGCTCGACGCGCTGCTTGAGGGTTTCGCCTGGGACGCCTCGGGCAAACGCTATGAAACTCTGTCAGACGTCTTTGCATACAGCGCGCGGGTAGCCGGTGTCATTGGCGTCATGATGACCATTATCATGGGAGTTAGAGATCGTCAGGTCCTCGCAAGAGCCGCTGACCTAGGCGTCGCAATGCAGCTCACAAATATAGCGCGGGATGTTGGTGAGGATGCTCGAGCTGGGCGTATTTACCTTCCGCAGCAATGGTTGCGCGATGCCGGCATCGATACTGAACAGCTACTGACCAAGCCCGAATTTAGTTTGCGCCTAAGGCAAGTAGTTGATCGATTGCTTGGTGAGGCAGCAACCCTGTATGCGCGCGCGGAGAGCGGCATTCCCGGTCTCCCGGCAAGTGCGAGACCGGGAATTTATGCTGCGAGACTCCTATACGCGGAGATCGGTAACGCGCTCAAACAACTCAATTGCAACTCAATCGATCACCGCGCCATGATTGGTGCCGGAGGGAAAACGCGCCTGATCATCCAATCCATGCGCTGGGTCGGGCTCACAGCGCCAGCGATCAGGGATCCAGTGCTCGATGAGTGCGCTTTCATGATCGAATCAGTCAATGCGGCACCCAAGCCTGAATCCTCTCAATCGATTTTTCAGGATTCTCCCTTCCACCGATTTTATCGACGGTTGATCTGGATGCTCGATTTGTTTGCTGCGCTTGATGAGCATGACGCTAACAAAAAGGAGCAAAGCCGTCGCGAGCTTGTCGCCACGGGTGGCCAGCCGAGGCTCGACGCGGCATCCTGAACGGTAGCAATGCCTGCATCCACGGGGCTCTAAATCGCCTCAAGTGCAAACTTTCGTGCATGTAAAGTCTCCTCCCGCCGGGACCCTCAGCGGATAGCTTTGAACGCGCGTAAAAAGGCGAATCTTCCAGCGTCGCGATGTGAAGCGCTTGCCCTTCGGGTATCCGACAGCGTCGGGGAGCGCGCCACACCGGAGTTGGTGCCACCATGGCATCCTCAGGGATATCATCGCTCGGAGTCACTCGTCCCATCGAGTCAAAGCACAAGCTAAGCGAGTGAGCCTCACCGCTTGTACTTGTCGAGTCATAAAAGATGCTCCCCCGTCCGTCACTGAGTTCACTGCGCTGCCAGTGCCACTCCGCAAAGCTTTGCTCAAGGGGTACTGTGCCGGCGTTGCTGTCCAGATAGCCGGAACCACACCAGCTCAATCCGGGATTGGCCATGGTCACCTTAACCCTTGCCTGAGGTGCAATAGGCCACCACCGATGCTCCCCTCGCCTGTCCAAGGCAAAACAGTCATTACCCGCTTCGGCGAATTCGACCTCCACCTGCCCAGACAGGCGCGTGGGGAACGGCACACAGCGTTCATCAATTGAGAAGCGCAGATCTCTAGCGGATAACCAGTCGACCCGACTGGGTCCGATTGCGATAGAACGAGGCGTCGTGGCGAGATCATTTGCGCCCCGCTCAGTCATGGACCATCGGCGCCGATCGGGGCCATACAAAATCGTATTGATACTGCAAAAATTACGAGGATTTGCATTCCCTCGGCGTCGAGCTGAAAAGTAGTAAGGGGAGAACACACTACCGATAAAAACAATAATGGTCAGGGCCGCGCTACCGTCGTCGCTGAAAGCATCGACGTACCACCATCGATAGCCGTTATCTGGGACCGGCCAATCAAATCCCAACTCCTGACCTGCAAGCAGTCGCTGCGCTGCCATTGACTAACCCCTGAACGCTCGTCACAGAACCCCTAAGGGTCCTGAATTACTGTAATTTTTCTTGAACATTTTAAATGTCTTGTTTACTTTACACTAGAAACCGACTCCCTGTTGGAGGGACGCGTTATGGATCAATCGGTTCTGAACTGCGAACACGCGCTCGGCATGGCCCTCAGAGAGGCCACAGGACCTGAGTGTCCTCCCATGCTAACAACGGCACTCGACTATGCTGTCTTTCCGGGAGGAGCCCGCGTAAGACCACAACTTTGTCTTGCCGTGGCCTTGGCGAACGGTAATGGGGATCCATTGCTGGCATCGGCTGCGGCAGTTGCTGTGGAGTTTTTGCATTGCGCCTCCCTCGTGCATGACGATTTGCCCTGCTTTGATGACGCCACCACTCGCCGCGGCAAGGCGTCACTGCATGCAACCTTTGGAGAGCGCATCGCGGTACTAACGGGTGATGCGCTCATCGTCGCGGCTTTTCAGCATATTGCCCACAGCACAAGCGCCCTCAAAAACCCCGAGCGTATGGCTAGCGTGCTAGGCATTATCGGCGCTGGCGTGGGCGCGCCTATGGGCATCTGCGCAGGACAAGCCTGGGAGTGCGAAAGCCGGGTCGACCTCTCCCTCTATCATCGCGCCAAAACCGGTGCACTCTTCGTCGCCGCTACCTGTGCGGGGGCAGCTGCCGCGGGTGTCCCGACCGCGGGCTGGGTCGCTTTGGGAGAGAGCGTTGGTGAAGCCTATCAAGTCGCTGATGATATTCAGGATGCAGTAGCTGATCCCGAAAGTATTGGGAAACCCACGGGGATTGATGTGGCACTCAACCGTCCCAGCGCTGTGAGAGAACTGGGATTAGATGGCGCCATAAAGCGACTCGAGTCGTGCATCACCAAGGGACTCGATTCGATACCGCACTGCCCCGGTAGAGGGCAACTTCTTTCGGTTGTGCAAAAGCAATCAAACCGATTCTTCCCAAAGGGGATCAAGCGAAGCGCTGCCTGATAGAGCAATGGACATTTCCTACACCACGCCCGTCAAGCCCAGACCGACCTTAACCTGGCGGATCCGCTGGCATCGATGGCGAAATCGTGTGCTCAGCAATCCATCCTTTCAGCGCTGGGCAGCACGCAACCCTCTCACCCGCCCTATAGGGCACCGGAAGGCAATCGCACTTCACCATTTAACTGCTGGCTTTGTTTACTCGCAGACTCTTGCTGCGCTGGTGGAACTAGAGCTCCTTGATGTGCTTGCTGAAGGCCCTACTACCACGCAGGAGATCGCGGTAAGAAAACAACTTTCTGAGCCCGCGACAGAGACACTGCTCAAGGCTGGCCAGTCACTGAAACTTGTTGAGCACTATGAACAAGGCCTTTGGGGCCTTGGAGAGCTTGGCGCAGCCATGCTCGCCAATCCCGGCATCGCCGAGATGGTCAGGCATCACAAACATCTTTACCGAGACCTCACAGATCCGATATCACTGCTACGCGATCGAGATGGCAGCGCACTCAGCAAATACTGGCATTACGATGCAGTATTAGCGGGGAGCGGTGAACCTCAGGTTTACAGCAACCTAATGAGTGATTCGCAGGCGATGATCGCCGATCATGTGCTTGCCGCAGTCGACCTCAAGGGCTGCCAACAGCTCCTAGATATCGCGGGCGGCACCGGCGCCTTCGCGCGCCGAGCTCTGGAATCCGCCGACCACCTGACCGCGACCGTTTTAGATCTACCCGCGGTTGCCTCTCAAGGACTTGAGCAGGAGCCAGAGAGTCCCCGCCTACGATTTGTAGGAGGGGACATGTTCGAGGGTCCGTTACCCCTTGGCGCCGATTGTGTGTCTTTTATTCGCGTTCTCCATGACCATGATGATGAACGGGTGCAACTCGCGCTTACCAATGCTTACAAGGCGCTTAAGCCTGGAGGGCGAATTATCGTCGCGGAACCTATGGCTGAAACCCGAGGGGCGGAGTCCATCGGGTATGCCTATTTTGGCCTGTATCTATGGTCCCTCGGCAGCGGCAGGCCTCGAACCAGCGCCGAATTGACCAGTTTTATCAATAAAGCTGGTTTTGAGCAGGTCAGGGAGCAGAAATCCCCCATGCCGTGCCTTGTTCGGGTCATCGTTGGCCACAAGGCATACTCGTAAGTTTTTCTTGACAGTTTAGATTGTCCGTTTAGACTTACAGTTAGATGCCGGAATAATACCTATTTCTCAGCCGGCACCAAGATAGGGCTGCACACCTTTAGTGCATCGCCTTGGAGTAGTTACATGACGCAGTCTGCGACAGCTGTCGTTTTTGAATCACCAGGAAATCTCTCCCTGCGAGAGGTTTCTCTGCCTGACTGCGACCCCAGCGACTGCTTGGTGGAAATTGAGTATTCCGGCGTCAGCACTGGCACCGAACGCCTTCTGTGGAATGGCAACATGCCACCCTTCCCGGGCCTGCGCTACCCATTGGTTCCTGGCTATGAGAGCGTAGGTCGTGTGCTCTTGGCTGGACCCAGAGCAGGTATTCAACCCGGTACCCGAGTTTTTGTTCCCGGGAGCCGGGGGTTTGAGGATGTCCAAGGCCTTTTTGGCGGCGCCGCAAAGCGGCTGGTAGTCAACGCTGAGCGACTCATTTCCCTCGACGATGGCGTCGCTGAGGAAGGGGTTCTTCTTGCCCTTGTGGCCACAGCGGTCCATGCCATAAAACGGTTTGGCGATGAGAGGCTACCGCAGCTCATCATCGGACACGGCGTTCTTGGTCGCCTTATTGCCCGAATTGCAATACACATGGGGGCGACGGATCTCACTGTTTGGGAGCAAAACCCGTCTAGGCGAGAAACCAAACTCGGTTATCCGGTAATTCATCCCGATCAAGACACAGACAAGTACCAGCGAGTCTGTGATGTCAGTGGCGATGCCACGATCCTCGACAAAATATTTCCACACCTGCTCACGGGGGGTACCGCCGTGTTGGCAGGGTTCTATCAGGACAATGTGCAATTCGCCTTTCCGCCCGCCTTCATGAGCGAAGCCAACGTATGTATCGCTGCGGAGTGGCAGCCGGAAGATCTCGCGGTTGCAACTACGTTGTTGCTTGAGCGGGCCATCGATTTAGAGGACTTGATCACGCATCGCTTCCTTGCTCACGACGCGGCACCCGCTTACCAAACCGCCTTCACAGATCCTTCTTGTCTAAAACTGATTCTCGACTGGAGAACCCTATGAGCCCCACCGAAGCTGCACGCGTGTACGACCCAGGTCTCGAGGCGAGCGGCGCGAGGGCCGACGTGATTGCGAGTGCCACCGAAGCAGCGCCCAAAACCCAAATCATTGCTATTTACGGCAAAGGTGGCATTGGCAAGAGCTTCACCCTGTCAAACCTCTCCTACATGATGGCCCAGCAAGGGAAGAAAGTACTGCTGATCGGCTGTGATCCGAAGAGTGACACAACCTCTCTCCTCTTTGGAGGCAAAGCGTGTCCCACCATTATCGAAACCGCTTCTGCTAAGAAGGCCGCAGGCGATGAAGTCCGAGTTGAGGACGTGTGCTTTAAGCGCGACGGGGTCTTCGCGATGGAACTTGGCGGACCCGAGGTAGGACGAGGCTGCGGCGGTCGTGGAATCATTCATGGTTTTGAGACCCTAGAAAAACTTGGGTTCCATGACTGGGACTTCGATTATGTGCTGCTGGACTTTTTGGGAGACGTTGTCTGCGGTGGCTTTGGCTTGCCAATCGCCAGAGACATGTGCCAGAAGGTTATCGTGGTTGCGTCAAACGATCTGCAGTCCCTCTATGTAGCAAATAATGTATGTTCTGCCGTCGAATATTTTCGAAAGCTAGGCGGCAACGTTGGTGTCGCCGGCATGGTGACCAACAAAGATGACGGTACCGGCGAAGCGCAGGCTTTCTGCAAAGCGGCCGGGATCCCCGAGCTCGCCTCAATCCCTGCAAACGAGGACATTCGCCGCAAAAGCGCGAGCTACGAAATCATTGGCCATCCCGAGGGCGAATGGGGGCCTCTATTTGCGGATCTGGCGACCAACGTTGCCGAAGCGCCTCCCCATCGACCAAGCCCTCTGACCCAGGACGAACTGCTGGGCCTGTTCGACGGAGATTCCGTTGGGCGGGACGTTGTTCTGCAGCCAGCCTCGCTCGAAGACCTTTGCGATGTTGAAAAAATCAACCGCCCTTCTCTCGAGGTCGTTTATGACGACGTCTGAAGTCGAGCCCATGGTCACCGATTCCGGCGTCATCGCTTCCGATGTCGCGCCGGACGCCGTGGGCTGCCATGGTGACAGAGAGGCCTTGAGTAAAGGTGCCGGTAGCAAGGCCAATCAGGCACTCATGGCACAGTATGCTGAAGACTACCCGCTCGGCCCCCATGACCAACCTCAAAGCATGTGTCCCGCCTTTGGCTCTCTTCGCGTAGGCCTTCGCATGAGGCGGACAGCTACTGTGTTGAGCGGTTCTGCATGCTGCGTTTATGGGCTGACGTTTACCTCGCATTTCTATGGGGCGCGCCGCACGGTGGGCTACGTGCCGTTCGATTCCGAGACTCTGGTCACGGGCAAATTGTTTGAGGACATTCGTGAATCAGTACATCAGTTAGCTGACCCTGATAAATATGACGCTGTTGTGGTGATCAATCTGTGTGTACCAACGGCCTCTGGTGTGCCGCTTGATTTATTGCCCAAGGAAATTAATGGAGTGCGCATTATTGGCATCGATGTGCCCGGGTTCGGCGTACCCACCCACGCGGAAGCAAAGGATGTGCTGGCCGCCGCCATGTTGAAATATGCGAGGAATGAAGCGTCCACGGGTCCTGTTGCACGGCCCCGGGGAAGCGAGGCAAATGACCCCCTACCCAGCATCGCCCTGCTAGGGGAAATTTTTCCCGTCGACGCGATAATCATCGATCGGCTACTGAAACCGCTGGGGGTGGCTGCTGGTCCTGTTGTTCCAACACGAGAATGGCGAGAGCTCTATGCTGCCATGGCGTGTGATGCAGCCGCGATGCTCCACCCATTTTACGTGGCGTCCCAACGAGAATTTCAGGCCGCAGGCCGCCCCGTGATCGGCTCTGCCCCAGTCGGGGTCGAGGGCACAGTGAGCTGGCTGGGAAAGATTGGTGATCAGTTTGGGGTGTCGGGGAAGACACTCAAAAAACAGCAGGATGACATGCGTAAAGCCATCAGCGCCGCGCTTGCTGAAAACCCCATTAACGCGAGACTAACTCTATCAGGGTACGAGGGATCGGAGCTTTTGGTCGGTCGTTTGCTGGTAGAAAGCGGCGCCGACCTGCGCTATGTCGGATCCGCTTGCCCCGGCACAAAGTGGAACGAAGAGGATCGCGAGTGGCTGGAAGCTCGAGGTGTCTGTGTCAAATTCAGGGCATCCCTGGAAGATGATCTCTGCGCGATGGATACCTTCAATCCGGAGCTGGCCATTGGCACTACACCGGTAGTGCAGCATGCGAAGGAAGCGGGAATTCCTGGGCTGTACTTCACCAATTTAATTTCCGCCCGCCCATTAATGGGTCCGGCTGGCGCTGGCTCGCTGGCACAAATCATCAACACGGCGGTCGCCAACAAGCATCGTTTTGATGCCATGGATGAATTTTTTGACGGCGTTGGCGAAGGTCCTGCCGCTGGTGTCTGGACCAAAGAAACTGCTCGCAACGCGGGCCTCAGCATGGTCGGAGGGTCAGCCTGATGTTGGTGCTTGATCACGATCGTGCTGGCGGCTACTGGGGCTCAGTCTATGTGTTCACGGCTGTGAAGGGCTTGCAAGTCATTATTGATGGGCCAGTAGGCTGTGAGAACTTACCGGTCACCTCGGTCCTTCACTACACGGATGGTCTCCCCCCCCATGAGTTACCCATCGTCGTGACCGGCTTGGCTGAAGAGGAGCTTGGACAGCGTGGAACGGAAGGCGCCCTGCGTAGAGCCCATCAAACCCTCGACCCAAAGAAGCCCAGTGTGGTCGTTACAGGCTCCATCGCCGAGATGATTGGTGGTGGTGTAACCCCAGAAGACACCAACATAAAACGCTTCCTACCACGAACCATCGATGAAGATCAGTGGCAGAGCGCCGATCGCGCTCTGGTCTGGCTGTGGGAACAATACGGCACCAAGAAGAATAAAAAGGCCCAGAGCCAAGATAATGCACCACTGGTTAATATCATTGGCCCCGCCTATGGCTACTTCAACACCGCCTCCGACCTCGCAGAAATTAGACGGCTCGTTGAGGGTATTGGTGCCAGAGTAAATATGGCATTCCCTCTGGGTTGTGATCTCGCAGAGATTCCCAAGCTCGGAGACGCCGCAGCAAATATTTGCATGTACCGTGAATTTGGTGCGCGATTGTGCGAGACATTGGAGAAACCGTGGTTCCAGGCGCCAATCGGTCTACACAGTACGACGAAATTCCTCAGAGCCCTCGGGGAGGAATTGGGCCTCGATCCAGAGCCTTTCATCGCTGAGGAAAAGCACACAACTCTCAAACCCGTGTGGGATCTTTGGCGGTCGGTCACACAGGACTTTTTTGGAACAGCGAGCTTCGGCGTTTGTGCCACCGAGACATACACACGAGGACTTCGTCATTTTCTCGAAGATGAACTAGGTCTTCCCTGCGCCTTTCATTTTGAGCGCAAGGCCGGTGTGAAGCCCAACAATGAGGAAATTCGGAAAAAGCTGGCGGAAACATCACCACTCATTGTTTTCGGTAGTTACAACGAGCGCATGTATCTGGCTGAACTCGGCAACAAAGGGATTTACATTCCTGCGTCACTCCCCGGAACAATCATAAGACGCCATACGGGGACTCCCTTCATGGGATATGCAGGTTCTTGTTACCTGCTGCAGGAAGTCTGCAACGCCCTATTCGACGCCCTCTTTAATATTTTGCCGCTTGGAACCGAAATGGATCAGGTGGAATCCACCCCGGTTCGCGCAGACATGCGCTGGGCGGATGACGCAGAGAAAACCCTTGAAGCTCTGGTCGCTAAACAGCCAGTGCTGGTAAGAATTTCAGCCGCTAAACGAATTCGAGACGCTGCAGAGCACGCTGCACGCGATGCCGGTTCGGAGGCAGTTGTGAAAGAGCATGTCCTGCTGGCAGGCCATGAATTTAAGACCGATGACGCAGCCTGAACAAACATGAGGGGAGTGAGTTATGTCCGCAGCATCTGGTAACAAGCAACAAAGTTTTGGAGAGCGTCTCCAGTTCCGCTTATTGGTTGGTTTGGCGTTCTCTTGGTTTTTTATTGGTGCAGTGTGGTGTCGACTGACCTTCCAATCGATGGAACATGCGGCGCCAGGAGAGAGCTGCTTCCAAACAGCCAAGAAAGCGGCGTATGGCGTAGTGCCTTACGCCTTCATGAGAGTTTGATGTTTAAACGCGCTCACCTGGAGGGTGGCGCATAGCGAGGAGGAAACCGGCATCGCGACAGGGATGACCGCATAACCGGAGAGGGACATGACATGTCATTACTAAGTTTTGAGAAGAAGTATCGTGTCCGGGGGGGCACACTGATTGGAGGCGATTTATTCGACTTCTGGGTTGGCCCCTTCTACGTGGGGTTCTTCGGCGTCAGCACGGCGTTCTTTACAATTCTTGGCACCGCACTGATCTTAATTGGTGCGTCCATGGGTGACACTTGGAACGTCTGGCAGATCAATATTGCACCGCCCGACCTGTCATATGGCTTGGGGGTTGCTCCACTCGATGAGGGTGGTCTGTGGCAGCTGATTACCATTTGCGCTACCGGCGCTTTTGGTTCCTGGGCACTGCGGCAAGTCGAGATCTCTAGAAAACTCGGCATGGGCTTGCATATTCCCTTCGCCTTTAGCTTCGCCGTCCTCGCGTACGTCACACTGGTCATCATTCGACCTGTCCTCCTCGGTGCGTGGGGCCACGGTTTCCCGTACGGAATTCTGAGTCATCTCGATTGGGTCTCTAATGTGGGCTATCAGTTCCTGCATTTTCATTACAACCCGGCCCACATGATCGCCATCACTTTCTTCTTCACGACAGCCATGGCGCTCTCCATGCATGGATCACTGATCCTCATGGCAAGCGATCCTGCCGAAGGAGAAAAAGTTAAAACCGGCGAACATGAGAACACCTTTTTCCGGGATGACATTGGTTACTCAATTGGTGCTCTCGGCATCCACCGACTCGGCCTCTTCCTCGCTCTGAGTGCCGCCTGGTGGAGCGCCTTGTGCATTGTCCTGAGTGGACCGTTCTGGACCAAAGGATGGCCCGAATGGTGGAACTGGTGGCTTGAACTGCCGATCTGGAATTAAGGAGTGCTGACCCATGATTGAATACCAGAATATCTTTACGCAGGTACAGGTCGATGCTCCGGACTATCCCGGGGTCCCTATCGGCAAAGACGAGGAACACCGCATGGGTGGTCCTATCCACAGCTGGCTGGCCGGCAAGTTGGGCGATGCCCAGATAGGTCCCATCTATCTCGGACCTTCCGGCTTCATGGCATTCCTGTTTGGCGGTCTCGCCTTTCTGATCATTGGCCTCAACATGTGGGCCTCGGTCAACTGGGATCCCATCGAATTCATGCGGCAGCTGCCATGGCTGGCCCTTGAGCCACCAGCACCCGAGTATGGACTCAGTATCCCTCCTCTCAATGAGGGTGGCTGGTGGTTAATGGCTGGATTCTTCCTAACCGCGGGCATTCTGCTCTGGTGGTGGCGAACATTCCAGCTCGCGCGCAATCTTGGCATGAGCAATTATCTCGCCTGGGCCTTTGCGGGCGCTATCTGGCTCTACCTGGTACTTGGATTCTTCCGCCCTATCCTGATGGGAAGCTGGAGTGAGGCAGTACCCTTCGGGATATTCCCGCACCTTGACTGGACCGCCGCGTTCTCCATGCGCTACGGCAATTTGTTCTACAACCCATTCCATATGCTTTCGATTGCATTTCTTTATGGGTCCGCGGTTCTCTTCGCCATGCACGGGGCGACGATCTTGGCTGTTAGTCGCTACGGTGGCGATCGGGAGCTCGATCAAATAACTGACATCGGTACCGCCGGTGAGCGTTCCATGCTCTTCTGGCGCTGGTGCATGGGCTTCAACGCATCGATGGAATCCATCCACCGCTGGGCTTGGTGGTTCGCTGTACTGACAGTAATTACCGGTGGTATCGGTATTTTGCTGACCGGAACCGTGGTCGAGAACTGGTACTTATGGGGTGTGAAGCACGGTATTGCACCTGCCTATCCCGCCATCGACGCCATGCCTGTCGTCGATCCGATGATGACGGAGGCTACCCAATGAAAACCTTGAATACTTTTAAGACTATCGGTCTGATTGTTGTAGGCAGCTTGTTACTTGCTGCCTGCGAGAATCCGCCACCAGAAGCTGTTCAGCGCGGCTATCGCGGCGTTGGTCAGGAGCTGCTGTACAACCCTGATGCACTCGCAGAGGCGATCGCCAACAATCAGGTCCCTGCTCCCCAACCACCGATTCCAGCGGGTGGTCCAAAAGCAGGTGACATCTACGAAAACGTCGAGGTTCTTGGCGACCTAAGTGTTGGCGAGTTCACCCGACTGATGGCCGCAATTACGGAATGGGTATCTCCTGAGGAAGGCTGCAATTACTGCCACGTGAACGAGGGCTTTCAGTACGACACCAAGTACACCAAGAAAGTGGCTCGTGTGATGATACAGATGACCCAGCGCGCGAATGTCGCGTGGGGCGATCACGTGGGTGGTGCAGGTGTCACCTGCTACACCTGTCACAGGGGGAAAAATATTCCCGAGTATGTATGGGCCACCGACCCTGGCAGACCACACCCACCTGGTGTGATGACCGCAGGTCAAAACATCGCATCGGTTAATGCTGCATACAGCTCTCTCCCCAACGACTCGTTTTCCATGTATCTCGATGGTGCAGCCGATGAGGAGCCGGGGATGCCTTGGGGCGTCGCTGGGCACACTGCCCTTCCCAACGGTAATCAGGCGAATGTGAAAGAGACCGAGTGGATCTACAGCCTCATGATGCACTTTTCGGACTCCCTAGGGGTTAACTGTACCCATTGTCACAATACCCGCGCTTTCTATGACTGGGAGCAAAGCTCTCCGGAGCGAGTGCGAGCGTGGCATGGCATACGCATGGTCCGTGAAATGAATAATGATTACGTCAATCCAACCGCTGACTGGCTCCCGGACCACCGTAAAGGGCCTATGGGTGACCCGTTGAAGGTTAACTGCGCGACATGCCACCAAGGCGCTTACCAGCCCCTTCTTGGCGCAAACATGATTGATGATTATCCAAACTTGGCCAAATACACCGTAGCGGCGCCGACTCCTGAGGTAGAGGAAGAAGCCGAGGCAGCTGCGGCAGGGGCTGAGGAAAATCCAGAGGGAATGACCGCAGGAAACTGAGGTCACCTCCTCAAGACCAACTAGGTAAATCCTGGCTGGCAAACGAATCTGCCAGAGAGTTCATTTGAGCCCTCTGGGAGATCGTCGAAACATTCCGAAAGGGGTGCTTCGGCGGTGAACCGTCGCACGACGCCTTCTTGGCATCATTGCGGCATCTGGCTTGACAGAACATGGGAGGTAAAACCATGAGTGAGCAAGGCGGTAGCCCTTCAGGGCTGACCAGCAATGAAGCCAAGGAGTTCCATAGTGCTTATGTACAGGGATGGGTAGGTTTCGTTGCTATCGCGGTGACTGCACATGTACTGATGTTCATGTGGAAACCCTGGTTCTATTAATCAGGCAATCACTGTAAACCCTGTGACAAGCCCGGCAGTTTTGGGTAAGTCACCTAAACACATGGAGAAAAACTATGCATAGAGTATGGATGCTTTTCGATCCACGCCGAGTGCTGGTGGCTAACGCAGCGTTCTTGTTTGTATTGGCGCTGTTCATCCACTTCGTTCTGCTTAGCTCGGCTAAGTACAACTGGCTTGACGGTGCTCACTCAGCGCCTGCAGCAGGTCATGTACAAGCCCTACCCGCTTCACGCGAGTGAAAAAGGTAGGCTTGAGCCTCTTTTGAGGCTCTAAGCTGTTTCGACCCGAAGATGAGGCGCCAACCTCATCTTAATTCGCGGAGGGACGAGTAAAAATGTGCGCTTCCCCCAGTGCCAGCTCGGTAACCCTAGTGTTAGAACTCCGCGGAACCCCCTTGTGGGGCGGGTCTTTTTCATATTTCTTTCGAGGTGTTCGAGGTCCAACTAGATGAACCCTACTGGAACGTCAGTCTCTCACGCATCTGAAAATCTTATCCTGGTGTCACCCGAGGACGAATTCCTTGGCACAACCACCAAGCAGGAGGCACATCGCCCGGGTGGACAATTGCACCGGGCTTTCTCGGTATTTTTGTTCAGCCATGAGGGGCAGGTGCTACTTCACGAGCGGAGTCGCCTCAAACCTTTGTGGCCCGGATACTGGACCAACAGCTGCTGCAGTCACCCGCGCCACGGGGAATCCTACGTCGAGGCAGCGCATAGAAGAACTGGAGAGGAGCTGGGCGTGCAAACATCACTCACCGAAATCTACCAGTTCGAATATCAGGCTCATTTTAAAGGCATCGGTTCCGAACACGAGCTATGTAAGGTGTATGTCGGCTCCGTAAGCTCAGATACGCAAATACACCCTCACCCAGAAGAGATACAGACTTGGGACTGGTTTGAGGTGAGCGAAGTAAACGAATGGATGACTACGAGCCCCCAACTGTTTACACCTTGGTTTCTAATGGAGTGGAAGGCCCTGCAGACTACCTATCAATCGACTCTGCGGGAGGCGCTTAGGCCACCTGAGCCCAACCCAGCTCACTAGAAAGTTCATCCCAGATCTGCTGGATATTGAGTCGGCCCAATGCGGTAATTTCAATCACGCCGTCGCTTATTGTGAGATAGTTGGCCTCGACTAACTTTGATATCACCTGCTGGGTTTTTGGACTGGTGAAACTCTCCAGCGGCGTCCTAAATTTTACAGCTAGCGTGTTCAGCCCATCACGCTCTCTGGAATCCGATTTGCTCAGCACTACCCCAACTCTGGAAGGATGCCTTCCCTGGTCAAGGGCATCGTGCCACGTAATCAGATTAGGCTGGTTTCTGGATACCAGACTGGGGAGTTCGCTAATCGCACCCAAGCCAACACCCAGAAGCCATCTGGCCGATGATGCACAATAACCAAGCCTGTTGCGTTGCAGTTCACCCCTCTCCTGAGCTCTGCTGAGTGGATCCTCCGGTTTGGCAAAGGCATTAATTCCAATCGAGCCATAGCCGGCTTTCTCCAGGGCATCTGAAATGGCTACAAACATTGCCATCTTCTCCGCTACTGTCGGAATGACATCAGTGTCCAACACCTTTTGGTTGGCAAATTCCTGCACCTTCCGCACAAAGGGACGACTTACAATTCGGTCGGGCTCAAGTTCCGACACCTGACTGATAGTTTCTCTCATCGATGCTGCCGTCTGCCCAGGCAGTCCGTACATTATTTCAATGGATACAGTGTCGAAGGCTGCCGCCCGGGCATTGGCAACGGCATCCTGCAGCAATTCGGGCGAATAGGATCGCCCCAAGCCCTGCTGAGCTTCTGGATCAACTTCACGAAGCTCGAATAAAAGGTGTCGGTAACCCAGACCCCGTATCAACTCCAATTGAGTGCGGGATGTTCGATCAGGGATAATTTCGAGAGAAGTCTCTGTTTTGTCATCAACCAGAAAGTGTTTTTCAACCAGCGCAGTAAGGCGGGCCAGTTGGGCGGCATTTAGCAAGTTCGGGGTGCCACCACCGACGTGCAGTTGTGCGATCCAATTGCCTCGACCAATCCGACGCGTAATAAGATGCAATTCTTCATCTAGACCCGTTAAGTATCGGTCAATGACCGCCGGATTTTCCGCCACCTCCGCGACCCGGTCGCAGCTTACGCATCTCACAGCACAAAAGGGTACATGGACATGTAGCGCCAGACCCTGGCTCAATGCACCAGTTATCGATAACTTATCCAGAGCGTCCGAGAAGTCCTCGGGCAGGAGAGATTGGGTGCGGCCGCCAAAATAGGCGCTGTCCGAGACCTCAATGGCCACCGTCGGCAGGGACGGAGGCCCGTTGTTGCCATTATCAATGTCGCTCATCTTGACTGTCCCCCAGTGCCGAAGCACATGGCTGACGGGTCCCTGAGTCGCGTAATGCCAGTAAATTCGCCAAAACACCCTAAAACGGCGCGCGATCTAGCCCAGTTGTATGCAATGACTCCCACCAGCAACCCTCACAGTATTCCTCCGCCTATGGGAGGTCAAGCATTTGCGTCAAAGTTTTGCCCAATTTGTACCTCAGGGCCTACGTTCCCTCAAAATCCACCACGACTTTGTCTTTTTGGCCCATCGGGGCTGCCCAGAGCCAAAGTACGCTATCGCCGAGGGGCAGCATAAGAAAAACATGCTCCAGCGTCCCCAAAGCCGCCAACATGCCCACCAGAGTAAATCCCACAACCGCGCTGAGATCAGTCGCTAAATAGGCCGTGTGCAGCAAAAGATAGGTCAATACAGACCCCATAGTGAGAGACAACGGAAAAAGGACGTTGAGAGATCTGCGGGGTATGTAGGAATCCAAATAGGAAAGGTGCGCGGGCAACCACTCTCGATTGTAATTTCTTACGCCCAGAACGAGATTTAACTTTGCACTCCAGCGCATTAACCACAGCACAGAAAATGCCCACAGAGTAATTTGATTGGGCTTACCGACCGATATCGCATAAAGAAGGCTGACCATCGCTAAAAGCACCAACTCATGCCAGAGAGTGGTACCTAGACCACGGACCAACCGACCAAGCACACCCGCGCTGTCAGGGCACGGCTGCTGATGGGGCCCCGTGACGAACCCCATCAAGTAACCCATTTCCAGCCAGCCCCACAGCAACAGAGCCAGGCAGAAAGCTACTACAGTGGATCCCAGTGATGGTTGGTCCGAGACATGCGCGACCGCGAAGAACGAGCAGACCATGATCAACGTCGCGATAGCAAAAATAAAGCGGTGGTGCCTGTCGGGACGATGCACTAACCACAGAACAAGACCAGTGGAGAACCACCAGCCTGTCAGAGCAACCAAGAGCGCAAGTGCATATTCCGTCATCAGGCGAACCGCTAATCAACACGCCTACTAGCGGCATCAGGGTAAGGCAGTAGCGCGAGAAACTCACCCGTATTGGTTGGCCCGAAGGCCGCCAACTCAATTGCTTCTGTCGTTAGCGGGTCCATCAGGATCAAGCGCCTATCGGCGTGAAGTGTCAATATAAAGCCGGTCCGAGAGAACAGTCCTGATTGCTGGCGAATGCGCACGAGGCTTCTAACCACGCCTCGAATGAAGCTGCCCTCGCCTGCCTTCAAGGTCCGGATAGTTGATCCGCTATCCCCATCACTGATGATGATCTCCCCACCGGGGGCGTCACTGAATGACAACACTCGACTCACCAATAGCTCACCCGAGGGCGCCGGCACAGCGGCAATCTGATCGTTGGTTCGTGCCAGCAGGACAGCGCCCACCACGAACAGCAGACCGACCATGATAAGTACCATGAGTCGGTCATCGACCCGGCGAACCGGTCTGTGGCCTACCGAATTAGCTAATGGCGACGGTCCCGTCGTTTCCATAAGAAGACTCCCCTCGGTCTCTTGATGAATTTTCGGTAAGCTCATCATTCACTGCGACGTCTCGTCCACCGCCAGCCTCTCTCACCACCTGCGCAAGCAATTTTGCGACTTGCTGGGGATCAGAAATGCCTCTTAGCAGTGGCTGGACGTTGCCAAATCCAAGCAAACGCAAATGAGGCCAAAGCATAAGGTAGTAAAGACGAGCACTGCTGTCTGGTGTTAACAGGATATCGCCCGTCCCATCGCCACACAGACGTAATCCAGCACTTTTCACACGATCCAGCGGGAGATTTACCATCATGGGCAGAGCCACCCCCGACCTCAGCACCAGCCGACGATTCGTCAAGGTGTACAAAGAGCCTTTTGCATACAGGTGGCCAGCACCGGTCAGCAATCCCAAGGCCACGGCTGCAAGCCCCATTTGCCACCCCAACGTGGTCGCTATATCGGCCCACTGAGCACCGTTCAGGAACTCGTATATCAACCCGGCAGCGATCAGCAGCGTGAAATAGAAGCCGAGGGTCCTGACCTGGAACACCCGATTAACGAGAGCTGTAGGGCTTGGCATACCTTGCCAAACAATACGCTCTCCTTCTGGCAGGTGTTCCGGCAGGCCAGGAATCGGCTCGAACTCATGCTCTCTCACAACCAGGGCCCCATTCGATCTGGATGCGCGTAGAGCGTACCGCCGCCGTAGAACGCGGTCACTTTATCCTCTTCTTGCAGCGTGATCTGGTCGGGGTTTGCCAGTCGTGGCACCTGAGCAAATTGATCACTTCTGATCGACTTGACACTTACGGTACCGTCTTTCGCCACCCGCGCCATGGTCATTGGCAGCAATACTGTATGGCTTCCCACATTGACCTCTGCGTAGCGAAAATGGGGTTCCGCTCGGTCAAACCAAAGGTCAACCACGGTGCCTCCCTGCTTGCCATCACAGCCAATCACTGGCTGACCCCGAGGATCAGGATCTCGGCTGTTAATGCTGTGCTCAGCATCTACTCGCAGAGGGACAATCCGTGGACGTCCATCAACTGTCAGATCGGGTGCCTCGGGTCGTATCGCCCAGGCTGCAGGTCCAAGGCCATCGACCATGGGATCCCCCGTAGGATGGATCGGCGACCCATCTGAACTACCCGTTTCAACGGCTCGTAGCTCGTAACCGGCTTTGGCTGGCCCCGGCACCGTGCGGTTCCCTTGCCCATTGGCAAGCTCGTAGGTTTTGGGATCTGGCATACCGCCAAAGCCCTCGGCAAAATGCTTGCCCTGACCATCCAGGTCCAGTGGCCAGCCTTCGCGCTTCCCTTCCCGGTGCAGATGACGCACCAGAAAAAAGAAACCAATCCAAAAGGCATACAGCGCTAGCTGTGCCACATCCATGTACTCTGTTATGGCTCCAGTTTCCATTGCATTACTCCTCAGTGGTTGCTCGTTATCCGGGAAAGTCCGCGAGGCGCATTCCCGGTGGTTGCTCGTTTTGTTCATCGGGTTGACGCACAAGGGGACCCAATGCGATCAACGCGATAAACAAGATAAAAATTTCGACGTGATAAACGACGGCGTACGCCATGCTCTGCTCGGTCAGTACTTCGCCCAGCAAACCAGCGTCAATCCAGGCAGCAACAATGTCGCGCAGAGCGCCTCCTGCAAAAATTGCTATACCGGTTGCCGTTGTCTGTACGGCACCCCAGGCGCCTAAAGCCAGACCCGTTAGATCACTACGCTCCAAGGTCATGACCGCCGTAAGCGTACCCACAGCAAAAAGGCCGTTGCCGAGACCTATGCCGAAGGTCCCTCCACGAAAAATAAGTTCAGAGTCAAAGGGCGCTGCGAAAATGACTGAAGAAAAGGCGAACACGCCCACCATGACACCGAAACCGGCAATGCGAATGGGATCACTACCTCGACCGAGTAACTGCGCGGCTGCCAAAAATGCTACCAGCATGCCGCCACCAAGCAAGGCGGTAAGTTGCGTCGTCTCACTCACTGTCATGGCGAGAATCTGAGCGCCGTAGGGCTCCAGCAGAATATCCTGCATGGTGAATCCCATGGTCCCGAGCCCTATCGCAACCAGCAGTCTTCGTGCTCTGGGTTGAAGACTGAATTCACGCCAGACAGTCATAAATGGCGGAGTGGTCCGATCGTGGCGGGTGAGATGGGGCTGTCTCGGCTCTTGTTTCCACAGGGCAACAAAATTCAATGCTGCCGTAAGCGCCGCAGCACCCTGTAGTACCTGTATCAACTGATAGTAAGTAAAGTCCACCAACAACTGGGCGAATCCCAAGCTTGCTGCCACGGTACCAACCAGTAACATGACGTAAAGAAGGGCTACCACCTTGGGTCGAGATTCTTCATTGGCGAGATCTGTGGCGAGAGCAAGCCCTGCCGTCTGCGTGGTGTGCATTCCCGCTCCCACGAGCACAAAAGCCAGCATAGCGGCAACAGGCCCGGTCATTGCCGGCCCACTGTGAGGCTCGGTCATCACGATAAGAGCGAAGGGCATAATCGCTAATCCGCCAAACTGTAGCAGAGTACCGAACCAGAGATAGGGCACTCGGCGCCAGCCAAGGTAGGACTTGTGGTAGTCCGATCGAAAACCGACCAGTGCTCTCGCGGGAGCCAGCAACAGCGGGATAGCTACCATCAAGGCAACCAACCATGCGGGCTGGCCAAGCTCCACCACCATAATTCGATTGAGCGTACCGCTTAATAGAACAGCCGCCATCGCGACCGATACTTGAAACATCGACAGTCGCAACAACCGACCAAGCGCCAGCTCATCACTCACGGCATCAGCAAAGGGCAGCCATCGGCTGCCAATGCTTTGCACCCCGGAGAGAAATCGCTGGCCCAACATCATCATTGACGCACAATCTCCAGGCCATGAGAGATATAGAAACCGCTGTTTATTCGGCAGTCTCTAGATACCGTCCAATCGTTAAAATCACCCATAGTTTGTAGGGCTCGGCGTAGATAATTAACACCGATAGGCTCTATTGCCGGGGAGCGGTCTCCCCTGGGAAACAGCTGCCCGACCCGGTGCATCAACGCAAGGAGCGGCGTCTTGGGTGCAAAGGTGAAGACAATACTTCGACTCACATCCGCTGCCATTGTCGCCAGGGTTTGCAGCCCATCTCTCGGGGCGTAGTGAATCAGAGAATCCATTGCCACGATATGATCAAAGGCACCTAAATCGAGGTGACGCATATCACCCACCAGGAACTCAATCGATCCACTGCCTGTCTCTTCGCCAATACGTTCCCGGGCTAAATCTACGAGTGTCGGGGAGAGATCAATCGCAACGACCTCCGCTCCCCTCTGTGCCAGCTCAACCGCCATAGCGCCGGTGCCGCATCCTGCATCCAACACCCGTCTTCCCGAGAGATCCTCTGGCAGCCAACCGGCAAGGGTCTCGCGCATCGCGTCTCGCCCGGCCCGTACAGTCCGTCTTATACCGCTGACTGGGACATCCGAGGTGAGCTTTGCCCAGGTGTCAGCTGCTGTGCGGTCAAAATAATGCTCGATCTGCGCTCGGCGTTGTTCGTAGTTCGCTGTGCTCATGCCAGAACTCTCAGTCAAAACCTAGAAAGTCGAAGAGATCACGATCTTTCATGGGTGTAACGGGCACTGGCTCAGTGCCGTTCCACAAACTCTCGGCCAGGGCCATATATTCTGCCTGCACCTGAGCCAATCCCTCCGCGTCATCCATCTCAAACACCGTCGATTTCTTTAATCGACTGCGGCGGATGACGTCCAAATCCGGAAAGTGCGCCAGCCGGCGCATCCCCGTAGCCTCATTGAAACGATCTATCTCGTCAGTTGCCGCGCTGCGATTGGCGATCACGCCGCCGATTCGAACGCCATAGTTCTTGGCTTTTGCGTTGATGGCGGCAGCAATTCGGTTCATCGCAAAAATAGAGTCAAAGTCGTTTGCGGTGACTACCAGAGCGCGCTCAGCATGCTGCAGAGGCGACGCAAAACCGCCGCATACCACGTCACCGAGTACGTCGAAGATCACGACATCTGAGTCATCAAGCAAATGGTGTTGCTTTAGCAGCTTGACGGTCTGGCCAACCACATAGCCGCCGCAGCCTGTGCCTGCAGGGGGACCCCCTGCTTCGACACACATGACGCCGTTATATCCCTCATAGACATAATCTTCTGGCCGCAACTCTTCCGCATGAAACTCCACGGATTCCAGCACGTCGATAACCGTCGGCATCAGCGCCTTTGTCAATGTGAAGGTTGAATCGTGCTTGGGATCGCATCCGATCTGTATCACCCGCTTACCGAGCTTTGAAAAGGCGACACTCAGGTTCGACGATGTTGTGCTTTTCCCAATGCCACCTTTGCCGTAAACAGCGAAGACTTTTGCCTTATCAATTTGAATCTGGGGATCCAAATGCACCTGCACGCTACCATCCCCATCTGGGGGGCTTCCGGCAGCATCGATCGCCTTTATAGGTATGTGGTTATTTCTTATATTCATGCGACAGCCTCTGGTGAAATACCTTCTATCCAGTCATCAAGATCCTCGCCCGCCTCACGCAACGCGTTCAGACTTGCCTCATCTGGATCCCAATAGTTTCTCTCTTGCGCCTCGAGCAAACGGCTTGCCACACGCGCTGCAGCCTTCGGGTTTAGACTCGCAAGTCTCTTCCGCATGGCCTCGTCCAAAATAAAAGTTTCCGACAACTGCTGGTACACCCAAGGGGCCACCTGACCCGTGGTGGCTGACCAGCCCATCGTGTTCGTCACGTGGGTTTCGATAGCACGCACACCCTCGTAACCATGATCCAGCATGGACTCATACCACTTCGGATTGAGCACCCTCGTTCTGGTCTCTAATGCGACCTGTTCTGCAAGCGTTCGAATCTTTTCTCTGCCTGTTGTGTGGTCAGCGATATAGACCGGCACATCAGCACCGCCGGTCTTGGATATGGCTCGACTGATACCACCGAGGCTGTCAAAGTAATGGTCTACTGTGGTGACGCCGAGTTCTACTGAGTCAAGATTTTGGTAAGCCAAATCAACATCAGCCAGCATTGTTGTGAGTAGGTCAGGCTTTGCCTCAACGGCGCCGTTACGGCCGTATGCGTGCCCTTTTCTCGTCGTGAAGGTATCGGCTAACTCATCCTCATTGTCCCAGGCACCGCTATCGATCAGCATGTTCACATTCGACCCATAGGTGCCTTCGGCGTTGCTGAATACTCGTAGCGCTGCATCTTCGAGGTCACAGTCATACTTGGCCTGATAGTCCAGCGCATGGGCCCTTATGGGGTTAAGATGAGCAGGCTCGTCAGCCATTGCTGCGAGGTATGCCGCCTCTGCAAGCAAGCGTGTTTGCAGAGGCAGCAGATCCCGAAAAATGCCAGAGAGCGTCATGACGACGTCGATGCGAGGACGCCCCAGATCTTCGAGCGAGATGAGATTGGCGCCGCAAATCCGCCCATAACCATCAATGCGAGGTTTCGCGCCAATGAGATGAAGCGCCTGAGCAATAGCAACGCCGCCAGATTTGAGATTATCGGTTCCCCATAGAACAAGCGCGATGGACTGAGGCAACCCGCTGCCATCTTTAGCGTGACGTGCAAGCAGTTGTTCCGCCTGGCGAGCTCCTTCATGGAGGGCAAAGTCACTCGGTACTCTGAAAGGATCGAAGCCGTGTAAATTTCTGCCCGTTGGTAGTACCTCGGGGTTGGTTAGTAAGTCGCCACCAGAGACGGGAGGGATGAATCGGCCATCAAGGGCACGCAATAACGACGGAATCTCGCTGTCTTTAGTGAGAGCCTGAGCTGCACTCGACAATCGCCCCATCAGATCTGGGTTCATCTTACTGGCTGCGACAAGGTCGTCCGACTCTTCACCGGTTCGAACAGCAGTCAGCAAGTCCTGTAACAGGTCCTCACTAACGGTCACATCGCCGTGAGCTCTGGCAATAGAGTTGAGCAAGTCTATTTGATCCTCATGTTCAAGCAACTCCCCAACTACGTGAAGTCCGTAAGGAATCAATGACTCCTCGATCTCCTGTAATTGGCACCGAAGATCCTCAATCGCTGTTTCAGGGTTTGCAGACCAGTCAGTGGCCAAGTCCAATTCACATAGCTCTGCCTGCTCCGCAATGAGGGCCATCAAGCTTGCTACCGCCTCGGGATCCATAGACACATCCCGTTTACGCCACTGGTCAATCGACTCACCGAGCGATCGATACTCCTTGTAAAGATCGGCTTGAGCCACCGAGGGAGTCAGATAGCTAATCAATGTTGCAGCCGACCGGCGCTTCGCAATCAAACCTTCGGAAGGATTGTTTGCGGCGTAGAGGTAAAAATTTGGACAGGCACCAATCAGTCGGTCAGGCCAACATGCGTCCGAGAGACCCACCTGCTTTCCGGGCATAAATTCGAGCGCACCATGGGTGCCAAAGTGCAGCACAGCGCTGGCCTCCCAATCCTCTCGCAGATAGCGATAGAAGGCAGAGAACGCGTGGGTCGGCGCGTGCCCTCCTTCGAACAACAGGCGCATCGGATCGCCTTCGTATCCCATCGGCGGCTGCACGGTAATCAGCACGTTACCAAGCTCTATTCCTTGAATGAAAATGGAACGTCCGTCCGTAAGCTGTTTTCCCGGCGCAGGACCCCACTGAGCCTCAATTTCATTCAACCAGGGATCAGCGATCACATGATCATTCACGTTGACCGTGGCGCATACATTCGCGTCCGTACCGTACTGACGGGCATTTCCCTGAAGAAGCCTCTCTCGCAATTCCTCAACACTGGCGGGCAAGGAGACCGCATAGCCCTCCGCAGATAGCGCTTTCAGTGTATTGAATAGGGAATCAAAAACGGCGAGGTGTGCTGCTGTGCCGGTGCTGCCGGCATTCGGGGGAAAATTGAATAGCACAACCGCGATCTTTCGTGCCTCTTTAGGTGTGCGCCGCAGAGCGACCAGCTTCGACACCCGTGCGGCCAACATCTGTATGCGCTCTTCATGGGGCATCATGGCACTGGCGTTGTCGGCCAACCCTTCCTGCCTACCGCCAAACACCATGGGGCCAGTCGCCCCATCCAATTCGGGAATTGATACCATCATGGTTGCTTCTATGGGCATCAATCCGAGCGCCGAGTCAGCCCAGGTCTCAAGACTTTGAAACTCCAGAGCCTGCACCGCGAGATATGGCACATCGAGCTCTTTCAATAACTCCTGCGCAGCATCAGTGTCGTTATATGCCGGACCACCCACCAGAGAAAATCCCGTCAACGACACAACGGTGTCGACGATTGGCTTATCGCCGTCCATAAAAAATCGATGCACGGCAGGTCTGGCATCCAAACCACTCGCGAAGGCGGGAATCACCGACAAGCCGCGGGACTCGAAGGCGCGTATCACACCATCATAGTGGCGACTGTTACCCGCCAGAGCGTAGGAGCGCATGAGCAGCACACCCACGGTACCATTTTGCTTTGATCCCGACGACAGCTTGTCGAGTGCTCGCCGATCTTCTGAGATGCCTGCCTTGATGCCGGGGTGGTAGATCCCGACTTCAGGATACTCAACTGGTGGCGGTGGCTCAGGCAAACGCCGCAGGGGCGCTCGAGGTCCCCCAGCATACCGCTGGATCAGCAACTGAATCATGCTCGCAAGATTTTTTTCAGAGCCTGCCAGCCAGTATTGCAGCGTTAAAAAATAAACCCGCAGGTCCTGCGCTGTGCCTGGGATGAACC
>CAJXMD010000032.1 GCA_913056165.1 uncultured Halieaceae bacterium | reverse complement strand
ACGATGACCAAGCCCCGTTACCGCCCGGTCTAACGCAGGCGCAAACATGCTGCTTTCACTTGCGCCCATCATATTATTGGTGGGCCTCCTCTCTGCTGCGGTTCAACTGTTCGGCTCAGACGCTTCTTACGGACCAAACCAGATTGCCCTCGTCGTGGCCACCGCAGCAGCGGCTCTCGTCGGTCTTCATCGCGGACTGAAATGGGAGGACATACAGGAAGCGCTGGTGTCAGGCATCAAGGTAGGAATGGGCCCTATCCTCATCCTTCTGGCTGTAGGGTCACTAATTGGTAGCTGGATCCTGAGCGGGACCGTGCCCGCCATGATTTACCATGGGGTTGCCTTGCTAGACCCGTCATTTTTCTATGCAGCAAGTGCCATTATTTGTGCGCTTGCCTCAATCAGTATAGGCAGCTCATGGACTGTCGCAGGCACACTAGGCATCGGTCTAATCGGCATTGCGGACAGCTTTGGCCTCTCACCTGCCTTTACAGCAGGCGCCATTATTTCCGGCGCCTATTTCGGGGACAAGCTCTCACCGCTGTCGGACACCACTAATCTGGCGGCAGCCTGCACTGGCGTCGACTTGTTCGCCCATATACGTCATATGCTCTGGACCACAGTGCCGGCGTTTATCGTTGCGCTGATCTTCTTCGTGCTTAACGCGGAGGAAGCTGCTCGACCCCCTGAGGAAATCGAGAAATTGCGACAAGCGCTTGCTGTGGCCTTCGACGTTAGTTGGTATAGCCTGCTTCCTCTGGTTGGCATGCTCGTGCTGGTAGCACTTCGAATTCCCGCTTATCCAGCCATTCTTATCTCCACTCTCATCGGACTATTTTTCGCGGTGATCTTTCAGTCGGAGGCGGTGATGCGCTACGGACTCAGCTTATCTGCTGATGGCTCGTCACCAATGATTCGAGGTCTCTGGACGGCGTTATTCGATGGGTACAAAGGCAGTAGCCCCGATGAATCCCTGAACAACCTGTTGAGCAAAGGAGGGATGGCAAGCATGCTCAACACGGTTTGGTTAATCATCACCGCTCTATCTCTGGGAGGGGTGCTTGAGCGCACCGGCATCCTCAAGGAAATCTTGGATGTGGCACTCAAGCGGGTAAAAACCACTGGGGATCTGGTACTGGCAACTATCACTGGTGGGGTCGTCACCAATATTCTCGCCGCCGATCAATTCTTGGCCATTGCCCTGCCGGGTAGACTTTTTACCGTGGCCTATGATGAACGGCATCTGAATCGTCTCAACCTATCGCGCTCCCTTGAAGATTCTGCAACGCTCACCTCGGTGTTGGTGCCCTGGAATACTTGCGGCGCCTACATGAGCGCTACCCTAGGGGTGGCCACGCTCGATTATCTTCCATACGCGGTGTTTAACTACGTAGGGCCGCTAGTCGCCATTACCCTTGCCTACTTTTTGATAGCACAAAAACAGGCCTCATTGAGCGGATGATGGAAGCTGCCGACGCTCAATGGGATTACCACAATCCCTTTGTTTGGATGACCCGGGTCGCCCCATCAGATATTGACGAGCTGTCTCACACCCGCAATACGGTTTACGTCAATTGGTGCATGGAAGCGGCCTGGGCGCACACCACGGCCCTTGGTCTCGGCGCGCTGGAATACCAACACCTCGATCGTGCAATGGCTTTGATTCGGGCCGAGTACGATTATCTCGTTGCCACCTATCGTGGAGACAAGCTTGCCGTTGGTACCTGGATTACTGCCTGGGATAAGCGGCTCACCATGGAGCGCCGTATTCAAATCATTAATCTGGTAAGCGGGGATAGCGTCCTGCGAGCAAGATTGGAATTTGTCTGTATAGAGATATCATCAGGACGCCCCAAGCGCCCACCAAAGGCCTTTATTGAGTGTTATGAACCAGCCATCATTAAATAGCCCGACGATTCGTCGTTATCTTAGGACGCCTGCCAGTCAAAACTGATAGCATCACTGATGGATGCCAGACCCAGTTGCAGCGCCAACAAACGGTCAACTCCAAGCGCCACCCCTGCGCACTCAGGCATGCCACTTCCCACGGCGGCGAGCAGTGCAGAGTCCAATGGACGCGTCTCAATTCCAAGGGCCCTCCGCTGATCATTATCTGCCTCAAAGCGTCTCTCAAGCTCCCTCGAGTCAACACACTCCCAGTAGCCGTTTGCAAGCTCGATCCCATCCACATAACACTCGAAACGCGCGGCAACTGGGATGGGACGGTCAACCATGACGCGTGCGAGAGCAGCTTGAGAAGCGGGATAGTCAACAACAAAGACCACACCCCAGTCAGCGATGACCGGCTCTACGCAGTGAGTGAAGAGAAGATCGAGAAGCCCCTGATGATCCAAATCTTTTGGCACATGATCGAGCCGGCTTTTGGCCAGAGCCCGAAGTTCTCCACTTGTAGCGCTGAGGCCGTCAATATCGAAAACCGTTTTAAAGAGAGTTTGCCAAGGCCAAATTTGCCATCCTTTGCGGGCCAGCACGACAGAGATCAGCTCCGCAACTTCTCTTATTAGTTGGTAGTGGTTGGTGTGCAGGCGATACCACTCGAGAATCGTGAACTCCGGGTTATGTTGCCGCCCCAGCTCACCGGCCCGAAACGCCTTGCAGATCTGATAAATATCCCCCGAGCCCGCAGCCAGCAAACGCTTCATGGGATATTCGGGCGATGTCTGCAGATAACGTCGGCCGTCCGCAAGACCTAAAACAAAGGGCTCGATAGCCGCGTCAGTCACCCCCGCAGAACACAGCAGCGGGGTTTCTACTTCCAGCACACCTCTATGTTCAAAAAAATCTCGCAACTGTCCAAGAAGAACAGCGCGGGCTTCGAGCGCTTCCCGCTTTGCGCTCGGTCGCCAATCTGTCACCGGTTAGCTTTTGCTTGCTCGGCTAACGTACTCACCCGAGCGCGTATCAACGCGAATCACCTCGCCCTGAGAAATAAATAGCGGTACCCGCACTACTGCGCCGGTGCTTAAAGTCGCCGGCTTGGAACCACCCTGCGCTGTATCACCCTTTAGCCCCGGATCGGTTTCGGTAATTTCAAGCTCGATAAAGTTTGGAGGAGTTACCGTGATGGGTGCGCCGTTATAGAGGGTAACCTCGTATTTCTCCTGCTCCTTTAACCACTTTTGCGTCTCTCCTACCGCGTCACTCGATGCAGCATGCTGCTCGAAGCTGACAGGGTCCATAAAGTGAAAGAACTCTCCATCGGTATAGGAGTACTCCAGCTCAACATCCATGACATCAGCGCCTTCCAGAGAATCACCAGATTTAAAGGTGCGCTCCCAGACCCGGCCTGACTTAAGGTTCCTCAGCTTTACACGATTAAAAGCCTGCCCTTTTCCGGGCTTTACATATTCATTTTCCAGGATTGAACAAGGATCGCCATCAAGCATGACCTTAAGCCCCGGCTTGAATTCATTGGTAGAAAAATTGGCCATAACATATTCCAGTGAAAAAGCTGGGTGATGATACCCCAGTCAACCCGGAAGGTCAGTGTGAGTTGTGCTCTAACTCGCTCTGGGATCCCAATAGGTAGAGGACGCTATCAAGACCAGAAAAATTAATCGCAAAGGGCACGGCCTCGCTCACAATGGGTTTCGCCTGAAAAGCCACACCCAGCCCTGCCTCAGTAAGCATAGGGATATCATTGGCCCCGTCGCCAACCGCAATGACCTGATCTGCCGTCAGGGCAAACTCCGACGCCAAAGATCTGAGCCATGCTCGCTTCGCTTCCCCGTCAACAATGTCACCCACCGCGCGACCGGTCACCTTGCCATCCACAATCTCAAGCTCGTTCGCCTTAATCCGGTCGAATCCATAAGTCGCCTGAAGATGGTCCGCAAAGTAGGAAAATCCGCCAGAAACGATAGCAGTAAGAAAGCCTCGCGCTCGCAGAGTAGTAATGAGCTCGGGCAACCCTTCGGTGATTGGCAAACGGCTAGCTATCAATCCAAGTGCCTCCTGAGGTAATCCCTCCAGCATCCCGAGCCGCCGCCTAAAGCTCTCCTTAAAATCGATCTCTCCACGCATTGCCTGCTCTGTAACAGCGGCTACTTCCGGCCCAACACCCGCCTCCAAGGCAAGCTCATCAATTACCTCACAGCGGATAAGGGTTGAGTCCATGTCAAATATGGCGAGTTTGTATGCACGCTGTCTTGATTCGAGACTCTGCCAAAAAATATCGATTCCACTTTTTTTGGAAAACACCTGAAGCGCCGCCTGAACCGAGCCGGCGTGTTCTGTATCCCCAAAGTAAAAGGTGCGTGCCCGACGGCAATTGGAGAGACTTCGTGGTACCGGCAACTCGCGAGCATCGACGGGCACTATTTTCATCGAAGGCAAAAACGCCTCCAATGGATGAAAGACATTTTCCTCAGCGCTGGTAGCAATCGCCGTTAGCGCGTACCTCGGCGTAATCATCGGCTCCTCCGTCATGGGGGGTGCAAGCATAGCGCAATGGACCGGTTTATACTCACTTCACGATTTGCCGATCGAGAGAAGCAGTGCGCGATCTTTTGTCATCGATAACCCGACTGCCGCTTAGCCAACAACTGGCGCTCGCTGCCAGCGGCTGCTGTCTGGTTGCGACACTCACACTGGTTGTGCTCGCTGCCCAATCCAATCGATACACCCAGCAAAACCTACAGGCAGAATTTGGTCAGTCCATGGCCGAACATCTCGCTGATCGGCTTGGAAATGAGTTGGCCACTGGCGACATGCTGGGAGTCGCCGGTGAACTAAACCGAATAACACAGCACAGTCAGATTTCGGCAGGCAGGGCACTGGATGTGGAAGGCCTGGAGCTTTCCGCAGCAGGCATTAGGCGCCCTGACGGCCTGTACTTTACATCCTCCATCGTAATCGCGGGCGATACGGCGGGAACTGCTGAGGTCACCATAGACACCGAGGTCCAGCGGTCCGCCCAACAACAGTTTTTGTTGTCGATGTCGGGCCTGGCGCTGTTGCTTAGCATCGGCATCTATTTCGCCACTCGTGCGATGGCGCAGCGCCTGGCAAAAAATCTTCAGTTGGTCAGCGCCGAACTGGCGGCAGTCACAGGAGAAAGCGAAGTCAGTCCAAATGAGGTAACGGCCCTGCAAGAGCGGGTTGCCGCCCTTCCGCTAGAACTGTTGCAGCCGAGAGTAATCGATGGGGATAGCGAAGATCACTATGCAGATACCGCTATTCTGTTCATTTATCTTAGGAGCTTGCCCGGTTACCTAGAGACCGTAGATGAGCGTCGTTTGCAACGATATGTGGCGACGGTGCACAGGATGATTTATGGCGCCGCGGGATTTTATAGCGGCGAGTTGCAGGTGGTTCGGCAGTTCGGACTGGTCATCTGGTTTAAGGGTCAACACAAAACCGGCTCACCCGCCTTGCGGGGAGCAAGTTGCGCCTGGCTGATTCAACAGGCGGCACCAGAGCTAGAGACGTCGCTTCGCCTTTCTGTTGGACTGGGCCTTTCTCTGGGAGGTAGCGAACTGGGAAGGGGTGATGAGCGAGATATTTATCCGGGTCTCTACACTCAAGCGGCTGTCGATGAACTTGAGGTTGTCGCCAGACAAACCCAGGACGGCATTCACATTGCAGACTTCGTGTCACAAGATCTGGATCTCGTAACACGGATGGCAGTAGAACCCGCGGGTGATGATGGCTTTCGCCTCGGTGATCTGGCGGACGGCCAGCGGGACCTGCTTGAACGGCAGCTCCAAATCCTACTCAAGGCGCTCGTCCCGGAAGATTCTGCCAGCACTGGTGATTGACCTACTTCTGAGTTTCTACTCTTTGGGCAAAACCGAGATAGCAGTTACTTTTTGGTAGCCCTTGGGCAACTTGTTACCCCGTCTACCCCGCTCACCCCGGTAGTTGACCAGCTCAGTAAGCTTGAAGTTTTTGTGTTGCTTCCCTGCGGTAATGCGAAGGGTGTCTTCAGCAGATACCACCGCAAGGCCTACCATGAATTCTTCCCGGCTAGCTGCTCTTGCGGAGGGAATGCCGATGATCTTGTTGCCCTTACCCCTTGCCAGCTCGGGCAAGTCGGCGAGTGGGAATACCAGCATTCTGCCTTCGTTTGTGACTGCCGCAACCAGCAGATCATTTCCTTCTCTGATTGACGCCGGCTGAAGCACCTGTGCACCCTTGGGTAGAGACAGGACCGCCTTTCCAGCTTTATTCTTCGCCTGAAGATCCGCAAACCGAGCCACGAATCCGTAGCCCGCGTCACTGGCCAGCAAAAACCGGTCAGTATCTGCCCCTGTGAGCAGTGCCTCAAAAGTGGCGCCAGAGGGTGGATTGATCCGCCCTGTCAGCGGCTCACCCTGCCCTCGAGCAGAAGGTAGCTGGTGGCTCGGAAGGCTGTAGGACCGGCCGGTTGAATCGAACACCACGGTCGGCAGGTTACTTCGACCCCGGGCAGACAGCTTAAAGCCGTCACCTGACTTGTAACTCAAGGACGCAGGTTCAATATCGTGGCCTTTGGCCGCACGAATCCATCCCTTTTCAGATAGCACAATGGTCAGCGGATCCGCTGTGGTGAGCTCGAGCTCGCTGAATGCTCTGGCCTCCGAGCGCTCCGCAAGGGGCGAGCGTCGGTCATCGCCGTGGGTTTCGGCAATTCCTTTAAGCTCTTTCTTGATTAGAGTTTTCAACCGAGAGTCACTGCCGAGAGTTTTTTCGAGCGCCTTTCGCTCCTCGTTGAGCTCGTCCTGCTCCCCGCGGATCTTCATTTCCTCAAGCTTGGCTAAATTACGGAGCTTTAATTCCAGTATCGCTTCCGCCTGCACATCCGTAATTTTGAATCGCTTCATCAACGCAGCTTTTGGTTCGTCCTCTTCACGGATTATCTTGATGACCTCATCAATGTTGAGAAAGGCAACCAGATAACCCTCGAGCACGTGGATGCGTTTGAGCACTTTTTCCAGACGATGCTCTAGCCGCCGCCGGACGGTCTCGCGCCGAAACTTGAGCCACTCCCGCAGAATCCCATCGAGAGATTTCACCCCCGGCTTGCCATCAATTCCTATTACATTGAGATTGACGCGATAGTTTCGCTCAAGATCTGTTGTTGCGAATAAGTGGCTCATCAGGCCCTCAAGATCGATGCGATTTGAGCGGGGAACAATGACAAAGCGGGTCGGATGCTCATGGTCAGATTCATCCCGAAGGTCGCTCACCATGGGTAGTTTCCTTGCCTGCATTTGCGCAGCAATTTGCTCGAGCACCTTTGAACCTGACACCTGATATGGCAAAGCGTGAATAACAATAGCGCCATCTTCAGGGCGCCATGCAGCACGCATCTTCAGAGCGCCTCGCCCGGTGGTATACATCTCCTTGATCTCTGCTGGCGGCGTTATGATTTCCGCATCGGTCGGAAAATCTGGCCCGGCGACGAGCTTACACAGATCGTCCACCGTGGCCTTGGGACTATCAAGCAGATGGATGGCGGCATTAACCACCTCGCGCAGGTTGTGGGGAGGAATGTCCGTTGCCATCCCTACGGCGATACCGGTAGTGCCATTGAGCAACAGGTTTGGAACCTGAGCAGGCAGAACAACCGGCTCTTCCAAGGTCCCATCAAAGTTTGGCTGCCAATCGGTGGTGCCCTGACCCAGTTCTCCAAGAAGCACCTCGGCATAACGCGTCAGTCGCGACTCGGTGTAGCGCATGGCGGCAAACGACTTGGGATCATCCGGCGAACCCCAGTTCCCCTGACCATCAATCAAGGGATAGCGGTAACTGAAGTCCTGAGCCATCAACACCATCGCCTCGTAGGCGGCGCTGTCACCATGGGGATGGAATTTACCGATCACGTCGCCAACTGTACGCGCTGATTTTTTATACTTTGAGGACGCCTTCAGCCCCAGCTCGCTCATTGCATACACGATGCGCCGCTGAACTGGTTTCAACCCATCACCAATGTGCGGGAGTGCACGATCTAAAATGACGTACATGGAGTAGTCGAGATAGGCTTTCTCGGCATACTCACGTAAAGACAGTTTTTCCACACCCGCCGTGTCGGGAATCATCTCTGACATATTCTTGCTCTTGTTAGCTACCTACTCTGCAGGCGACACTTTAGGACAACAACTTTCTCACTCAAGTGAGTGGTTGACCTTGTCATACTCATTAAAAATTTCTCTACGGGAGCCGGAGATACCGAGACCTCAATGCCGATGGATGCCTCCTCAAACCGTCGCATACTCGGCGTACCGCCTGCTTTGCCGCGTCGTTTGGACCGGTGAAATCCATACCTGTTTGCGCCGTCCCAAGCATCGGCTAGTTCCATAAAGCAGTTGCCCTCGGGTATCCTAACCTGACCGGACTGTTACAGCCACGACCAGTTGTAGCGAGTATTACTATTTCCACCAAGGATGCCTTTATGGCTACAAGCGACGCCGCGGCGATCTGGCGTTTCAGGCACTTTGACTCCTTTGAAACTGCAGAATGGCATGCGGTTCTGCAATTGCGGGCCAGAGTGTTCATCGTCGAGCAAGATTGCCCCTACCTCGACCCAGATCAAAAGGATCCAAAATGCTGGCATCTGGAAGGCTTTATCGGAGACGCATTAGTAGCGACGCTGCGTGTCGTTCCACCGGGAGTTAGTTACGATGAGCCTTCAATCGGTCGTGTTGTGGTGGATCCCGATCTTCGCGGTCAGCAACTAGGTCGTGAGCTCATGCTCCGGGGCGTTGCTTTTTGTCAGGATTTGTTTCCAATGCCCATCCGCATCAGCGGACAGGCATATCTGCAGAATTTTTATGAGTCCTTGGATTTCGCAACGGTCAGCGAGCCCTACCTAGAGGACGATATCCCCCATATTGAAATGCTGTTGCCGGGACCCTGAGCTACTCCAATCGGGTCGTTTTTTAGGCGGCGTTGCGAGAGGCTCGCTTGCGCTCGTGCTCCAGCAACAGCTTTTTGCGAATACGAACGCTGGTGGGCGTTACCTCCACCAACTCATCGTCCTCGATAAATTCCAATGCCTGCTCAAGCGAGTGTTTAACTGGAGGGGTAAGAATCAGCGCTTCGTCGGTACCCGATGCGCGCACGTTTGTGAGCTGCTTGGCTTTCGTTGGATTGACGGTTAAGTCATTGCCACGGCTGTGAAGCCCCACAATCTGTCCCTCGTAAACATCAATGTTGGGATCAGTGAACAATCTGCCACGATCCTGCAGACTGTAAAGCGCGTAAGCGAGTGTTTTGCCTGTAACCATGGACACCAGAACACCGTTCACCCGACCGCCCAGCTCGGACTTTGTCACCGGGCCGTAATGATCAAAAATGTGAGTCATAATGCCCGATCCGGAGGTCAGGGTCATAAACTGGGAGCGGAATCCGATTAAGCCCCGCGCTGGCACGACGAACTCTAGTCGAACGCGTCCATTACCGTCGAGCACCAGGTTTTTCAGCTCGGCTCGGCGGAGCCCCAACTCCTCCATAACACCTCCCTGGTGTAATTCTTCGCAGTCAATAACCAGATGCTCGTAGGGCTCGCTCAGCACGCCTTCGATTGTTTTCTGAATGACCTCTGGTCGTGATACCCCGAGTTCATAACCTTCTCGCCGCATGCTTTCGATCAATACCGACAAGTGAAGTTCACCGCGACCCGAAACGATAAATTTATCGGGTGACTCGCCCTGCTCCACGCGCAGCGCCACATTATGAATAAGCTCCCTGTCCAAACGCTCGCGGATATTGCGGGAGGTAACAAACTTGCCCTCACGACCGGCAAAGGGTGAGTCGTTAACCTGAAAAGTCATACTCACCGTTGGCTCGTCGATAGTGAGAGGCGGCAGCGGCTCTGAAGCGGCCGGATCGCAAAGCGTGTCAGAAATATTGAGCGCCTCAATTCCCGTGACACAAACTATGTCCCCTGCACTCGCTTCGGAGACATCGGTACGCTCAAGGCCGTGGTAACCCATAACTTGCAGTACTTTTCCGTTGCGGGTTGACCCATCGCGATCAACAACGGTCACCTGAGTGTTAGGTTTTATCGCGCCGCGGGTAATACGACCAACACCAATAACGCCGACGTAGCTGTTGTAATCGAGCGCCGAGATTTGCATTTGCAACGGTCCCGCGGTGTCCACTTCCGGGGCGGCTACTTTTTCTACTATCGCTTCAAACAGGGGAGTCATATCCGTGCTCATCGCCTCGTGATCATCACCGGCGATGCCATTAAGGGCGGATGCGTAGATCACGGGAAAATCAAGTTGCTCTTCAGTTGCGCCTAGGGTGTCAAACAGATCAAAAACCTGATCCACCACCCAGTCTGGTCTCGCCCCCGGGCGGTCTACCTTATTGATGACAACGATGGGCTTCAAACCGCGCTCAAATGCCTTGGAGGTCACGAAACGAGTTTGGGGCATCGGCCCGTCAACCGCGTCAACCAATAACAGGACCGAGTCAACCATCGATAACACCCGCTCAACCTCGCCACCGAAATCCGCGTGCCCGGGGGTATCCACAATATTGATGCGATAATCGTTCCAGCGAATTGCCGTGTTCTTCGCAAGAATGGTAATGCCTCGCTCTTTCTCCTGATCATTGGAATCCATGATTCGCTCAGTGCCGACGTTTTTGCGGTCGAGGGTGCCCGACTGCTGCAACAGGCAGTCGACGAGCGTGGTTTTGCCATGATCCACGTGGGCAATAATCGCGATATTACGTAATTGGCTGATCACAATCAGGATCTCTCGGTTCTAGGATGATGGGGGCTGCCGCGAGGCGCGCGGAGTGTATCAGAGACCCGTGATACGCAATCCGTATACCTTTAGTTTTAACGGAAATTAAAGCACCCCATGAAAACCCTGCGTAGCGGGGCCCGGCGACGCGCCTAGAACAGGGAGAGGCTCTGCACTAAATTGCATTATTTTAGTGCGCTAATGCTCTTTATTGGTGCGGCGCACGCCTTTCCAGCGGTAGTACAACCTCAATTTGCCAACTTCGCTACTAGATAATTCTGATATAAAACAGTTACTTAAAAAAATATTGACTCATTTTGGGGCGTTGGCACGAGCTTTGCACTATTCTGAGGACCCAAAAGCTGGCATGGTGCGCTTGCACGCCATCAAGGCACCGGGAGGGGATACCCCCACCAATAACCATCTCACGAGGAGAACAACATGTCTGAGCGCACGCTCACCCTGATCAAAGACAACGACATCCGATGGGTAGACCTCCGGTTTACAGATACCAAAGGTAAGGAACAACACGTCTCTATCCCGGCCACAGAAGTCGATGAGGATTTCTTCGATGAAGGCAAGATGTTCGACGGCTCTTCTATCGCCGGCTGGAAGGGCATCAACGAGTCCGACATGATTCTCATGCCCGATGATGAGAGCTCAATGCTGGATCCCTTCACTGACGACGCTACAGTGATCGTGCGGTGCGACGTCATTGAGCCCGACACCATGCAGGGCTATGAGAGAGATCCGCGAAGCGTCGCCAAGCGAGCAGAGGCCTACCTCGCGTCAACTGGTCTTGGGGACACCGCGTTCTTCGGCCCAGAACCCGAGTTTTTTGTCTTCGACGACGTCAAATGGCACGCCGAGATGGGTGGTGCCGGCTATACCATCAATTCCGAGGAAGCGGCGTGGTCATCTTCCGCTCACTACGATGATGGCAACACAGGTCACCGCCCTCGCGTCAAAGGTGGCTACTTCCCTGTTCCGCCAGTTGACTCCCTGCATGACATCCGCGCCGCGATGTGTTCTGCGATGGAACAAATGGGGCTGCCGATCGAAGTGCATCACCACGAAGTGGGGACTGCTGGACAGTGCGAGATCGGAGTTCGCTTCAACACGCTGGTCAAGAAAGCCGACGAAGTGCAGATTCTTAAGTATTGCGTGCACAACGTCGCGCACGCCTACGGCAAAACTGCGACGTTCATGCCGAAGCCGCTGGTAGGCGACAACGGGTCTGGCATGCACTGCCACCAATCAATCTCCAAAGAAGGCAACAACACCTTTGCTGGAGACGGCTACGCCGGGCTTTCCGAGACAGCATTGTTTTACATTGGAGGCATCATCAAGCACGCGCGCGCGCTAAACGCCTTCACCAATGCGTCAACCAATAGCTATAAGCGCCTGGTACCTGGATTTGAAGCCCCCGTGATGCTCGCGTATTCAGCGCGCAACCGCTCGGCTTCAATTCGAATCCCTTACGAACCGTCACCAAAAGGCAAGCGAATCGAAGTTCGCTTCCCGGACCCAACGGCCAATCCTTATCTCGCTTTTGCGGCCATGCTGATGGCGGGCCTTGATGGGATCCAGAACAAGATCCATCCCGGGGATGCAGCCGACAAGGACCTATATGACTTGCCATCGGAAGAAGCCAAGGCAATCCCGACTGTAGCTTCCAGTCTCGAAATGGCGCTGGACGCCCTTGATGCTGACCGGGAGTTCCTGACCCGTGGCGGGGTGTTCACCGATGACATGATCGACGGTTACATCGAACTTAAGCAAGAAGAGATCGAACGTCTGAACATGACAACGGCTCCGGTCGAATTCGATATGTACTACTCGGTTTAATCTTCGAGTGCTATCTGTAGAGCCCGCTGTCGCGGGCTTTTTTCTTATAAGTGAGGGGACTCTATTTCATCCCACCAATGCAGCCGTCGGAACAACCGAGCTTATGAAAAGAGGGATAGCGTTGTGACATGTAACCGCTCGAATCTCGCCGTGCTGAGCTTCCTTACGTTACTTGCTGTCATAAAAAGCCCGGCCAATGCCCAAACTCCGATCTATAAGTACGTCGACGAAGATGGCCAGACTGTTTTTACGGACCAGCCTCCCGGCAGCAATAGTAAAACCGAACTGATTGAAATAGAGTCAACCAACACGGCTACGCCCACGGCGATAGACAAGAGCAACGGGGGAACCCCAAAAGCCGAAAAAAAATCCACGGTACATTATCAAACAGTTATTTCCAGCCCTGAAGATGGCGATACGATTCCCGTAGGACCCGGAAACTTTACCGTTACCGCACTGTTATCGCCTCCATTGAGCCCTCAGGAGACTGTGAGGCTGATGATCGACGAGGTCGCCGTGGGACCAGCGCAAAAGCAGTCCACATGGCACCTTACCAATGTATTTCGCGGCGAGCACAAACTCGTCGCAGAGCGACTGCTAGGCAAGGAGCAGGTTTTACACCGCTCTGCGACCAACACCATATTCGTTCTCAGGCCATCGATACGGTGAACGCGATGGCCGACAAATCTCTAAAAGAGGCTACCAGTGAATTGGGTGACACATCGCGGATGTTGCTCGATCAACTTGCGAGCTGTGTCGTCCTGCTTGATGAAAACCGCAACATTCTTGTCCTCAATACGGCAGCCGAAACACTTCTCGAAATGTCCGCCGCCAGAATTGGAGGCAATGATCTGGCGCAAGTTATAGACCTGGATGACACTCTCGACTCGTTGCTGATTCAGGCCCTCGAGAAAAATTATCCAGTGGTGAAGCGTGAGCTGGATGTCGTACTGCGTAGCGGCCAGCGCTACTGCCTCGACCTGACTGTCAGTCCGATCAATATTGGCAAGGCTGCCCACTTACTGCTGGAGTTCACCCCAGTCGATAGACTAAACGCCATCTCCGAAGATGAACACATGTGGCAGGCACAAGCCTCTCTACGCCAAATCATCAGAGGCCTCGCTCACGAGGTGAAAAACCCCTTGGGGGGCATACGCGGAGCAGCCCAATTACTCGCCAGGGAACTCGATGCACCAACACTACGTGAGTACACCGACGTCATTATGGAAGAGGTTGATCGTCTCAGGGCGCTGGTGGATCGGTTACTGGGTCCGAGAGAACGATTGCATCCTCGTTTGGTGAACATTCACGAGGTGCTGGAACGGGTCAAACAACTCATTGAGGTAGAATCTGCGGGCACCATCTCCGTTGCTCGAGACTACGACCCGTCTCTTCCGGAATTCAATGCGGATCCTGATCAGCTCACTCAAGTCATACTAAATATCTCGCGCAATGCGGTTCAAGCACTTCAGGGCGAGGGAAAAATCACCTTCCGCACTCGCGCCAAACGGCAGTACACACTTGGAGGTCAGCGTCACAAGCTTGTCTGCGCCGTGGACATCATTGACCCCGGGCCCGGCATTCCCGAGGAAATACTCCCACAGCTATTCCTGCCGATGGTCAGCTCCCGTGCCCGCGGCGCCGGTCTTGGTTTGTCGATAGCACAGATGATCGCAAACCGACACGGCGGTTTAATTCAGTGTCAAAGTGAACCCGGCGATACCTGCTTCACGCTCTTAATTCCCATGGAGGGATAAACGTTGTCAAATGAACAAACAGTTTGGGTAGTGGATGATGATCGCTCGATCCGCTGGGTAGTGGAGCGGGCACTTAATCAGGCTGGTTTGAGTTGTGAAAGCTTTGAAAGTGCTGACGACATGCTCGATGCAATGACACTTCAGGTGCCCGACGTCGTTATCAGCGATATTCGTATGCCCGGTACCGACGGCCTGGAGCTACTTGCGAAATTACATCATGAGCATCCCCAGATACCTGTCATCATTACCACGGCCCACTCCGATCTCGACAGTGCGGTTGCCTCTTATGAAGAGGGAGCCTTCGAGTACTTGCCCAAACCTTTTGATATCGACGAGATGGTGGCCACGGTACTCCGTGCACGAACCTTGAAGACTGGTTCCGGCGCTTCTGCAGGCCAACAACCGCCACCACAAACTGAGATTATCGGCAACGCGCCAGCGATGCAGGAAGTGTTTCGCGCAATTGGTCGACTCGCCCAGAGCCACATTACAGTGCTAATTAATGGTGAATCCGGTACGGGGAAGGAGCTGGTCGCACGAGCCCTGCATCGGCATAGCCCCCGGAGCAGCGCCTCATTTATTGCTCTCAATATGGCCGCCATACCCAAGGAGCTTATGGAGGCAGAGCTATTCGGTCATGAGAAAGGTGCCTTCACGGGAGCAAATGCGCTCCGAGAGGGACGATTTGAGCAGGCGAACGGGGGCACGCTGTTTCTCGATGAAATCGGCGATATGCCAGCGGAGACCCAGACCAGACTGCTCAGAGTTCTGGCGGACGGCGAGTTTTTCCGCGTTGGCGGTACGTCGCCAGTCAAAGTCGATGTCCGAATCATTGCAGCGACGCATCAAGATCTCGAGAGTTTGGTCGCAGAGGGAAAGTTTCGTGAGGATCTTTTCCACCGACTGAATGTCATCCGCGTGCACCTGCCCAAACTGGCCCAGCGCCGGGAAGACATTCCCAAGCTCATGCATTACTTCTTGCACAAGGCTGCACGAGAGCTCGATGTGGAAGCGAAAGCCATCGACAGTGAAGCCGAACGGTTTTTATCCCAGCTACCATGGCCGGGCAATGTCAGGCAGCTGGAAAATACCTGCCGCTGGCTGACGGTCATGGCAGCTGGAAGAGAAATACTGCTCAGCGATTTACCCCCTGAACTGCTTCAACCGCCCTCGGAAAGCAACGGCGCCTCAACCAAACATTGGCAAGGGGTGCTGGCTGAATGGGCTGGTAACAAGTTGGCAGCAGGGGAATCGAACGTGCTTCGTAACGCACTGCCCGAGTTTGAGCGTATTATGATTGAAGCCGCTCTTGCCCATACGGGCGGACGCAGAGCAGAAGCCGCAGAGACTTTGGGGTGGGGCCGAAACACCCTCACCCGAAAGATTAAAGAGTTGGAGACAGCTGGCACCTCGGTAAAAGGTGCCTGATCCTACTCCCCTTCCGTAGCTGCTGAGGCGTCCTGCGCTTCCTGCTGAGCAACCGCCTGACGATACAGCGCTTCGAAGTTCACCGGAGATAGCATGAGTGGAGGAAAGCCACCCTTCACTACCAGCGCATCGATACTCTCTCGTGCGTAGGGGAAGAGAATGTTCGGGCCAACCGTGGCAAGCACCTGTCGCAGTGGTTCACCATCGATACCGACAACATAAAAAATTCCAGCCTGTTGTACTTCCACTAAAAACGCAGTGTCCTCACCCATCTTGGCGGTTACAGTTAGGGTCAGCACAACCTCGTGATTGCCGTCGTCGTCGACACGGGAGCTTTTGGTATTCAAGTCAACGTTGACGCTGGGCTGCCATGACTGCCTGAAGATGCTCGGAGTGGAGGGCGACTCAAAAGAGACGTCCTTGGTGTAAATGCGCTGCAGCGTAAATTGCTGCTGGTTTGCTTCATTGTTTGCTGCGGCTTGCTCTTCAGCCATGAGGTTACTCCTGCCTTTTTTTTAAAGATTTATGTGTATTGATGCCTGGAAACTATATTTTTGGGTGCGCTCTACCCGCCCTGCACCCACTCAGATTGCAGCATTGGGTCCAAACGGCCAGCCCGCTCCAAAGCGTAGAGTTCATCGCACCCGCCTATATGCTGATCACCGATCCAAATCTGGGGCACGCTGGTTCTTCCCGCCCTCCTCGCTATGTCTTCCCGAAGAGCGCGATCACCATCCACAGGAATCTCTTCAAAAGAAATGTTTTTACTGTTCAACAACCCTTTGGCTCTGATGCAGTAGGGGCACCAGCGGGTGGTGTAGACAACGACCTCAGCCATCACTTGCTTACGATCGGCAGCTTCAGTGCCGTCCACTCCATCATACCGCCCGTCATTTTCTGAGCGCGCTCAAAGCCTGCCTCTCGTAGCTGGCGGGTAGCAGGCCCCGCAGTCTGACCCATTTTACACACCACGATAATAGGTTTTTGCTTGTACTTTGTGAGCTCGTCCCGTCGCGTCGGCAGCTGCGCCAGAGGAATATGTACCGAGTCAGCGATATGGCCCTTCTTGTAATCACTGCCATCGCGTATGTCCAGGAAAACCCCCTCGTCACTGTTTACGAGACTGATAGCCTGCTGGGGTGTGGCGGCAGGGCCAGCCTTCCGACTTTCGTGCAGAAAAAGCATCACGAACGAGGCACCAAGTGCCAAAAACAGCACCCACTGCTCTATAAAAAATTCAATAAATAAATCCATTCGCTTGGCTATTCCGAGGCAAAGAGTGCTGTTGGGGCGGTTTACAGCGCGGTACCCAGCCAGAGGGTCTCGCGGCACGGCCTGTTGGTGAATTTCAGGTGCCGGAGTATAGCCGGTTGCTTGGCAGTGCTCCAGCGCCCCGAAACAGTGCACAAGAAGGTCCGCTACTGCGGTTACAATAACGTACTCAGACCACCGGAGGGATTTATCGCCCCATGACGCAGGTAGCACCGAGACCCACTCTTCTCGTCATTTTAGATGGCTTTGGTTATCGGCCAGAGCGTGAGGACAATGCGATCGCTAACGCCAATACACCCCACTGGGACTCTCTTTGGAACCATGCCCCAAAGACCCTGATATCGGGCTCAGGACTCGACGTGGGACTGCCCGAGGGTCAGATGGGCAATAGTGAAGTGGGGCACATGAGCCTAGGCTCTGGTCGAATCATTTATCAGTCGATCACGCGAATCGACAAGGCCATTGAAGAGGGTCAGTTTGACAATAATGACGCTTATTGTGCCGCTGTTGACGCCGCCGTAGCGGGGGGCAACGCGGTACACCTCATGGGGCTGCTTTCCCCCGGTGGTGTTCACAGTCACGAAAAACATCTTTTTGCGGCAATACGAATGGCCGCTAAGCGTGGTGCGTCAAAAATTTTTCTCCATGGGTTCTTCGACGGCAGGGACACGCCGCCACGGAGCGCCGCGGAGTCATTAATCGCTGCCGAAAAGCTATTCGATGACTTGGGCGTTGGCCGAATTGCGACAGTGCAGGGTCGTTATTGGGCGATGGATCGCGACAAACGCTGGGATCGCATTGAAAAGGCATACCGCCTGCTTTGCCATGGCGAAGCCGAGCGCTCTGCGCCTTCTGCACTCGACGCGCTCCGGCTCGCCTATGAGAGCGATGAAAACGATGAGTTCGTCGCCCCAACCACAATAGGAGAGCCGGCGACTTTCAGGGACGGTGACGCCGTGTTGTTCATGAATTTTAGGGCCGACCGTGCCCGTCAGCTGACAGAGGCCCTCGTAGCCCCCGAGTTTGTCCACTTCGATCGTGATCAAAGACCCGAGCTAAGATTTGTTTGCACCACGCAGTACAGCGCAGATTTCGACCTCCCAATAGCATTTCCACCGGATATTATTCGCGACAGCTTGGGTGAGGTCATTGCAAATCAGGGGCTGACACAGCTAAGAATCGCTGAAACCGAAAAATACGCCCACGTCACTTTCTTCTTCAGTGGCGGACAGGAAGCCTGCTTCGAGGGCGAGACGAGGATCATGGTGCCATCACCTGACGTCGCCACTTACGAGCTCAAACCTGAGATGAGCGCTTATGAAGTCACCGACGAGATTGTCAAAGCTATCGAGAAAAAATCCCATGACCTGATCGTGGTCAACTACGCCAACGGCGACATGGTAGGGCATACGGGCGTGTACGCTGCGGCAGTCGAAGCGGTCGAAGCGCTTGATAGATGTATTGGCCGCCTTGTCAGAGCAATCAACGATTTCGGTGGAGAAGCTTTGATCACCGCTGACCATGGCAACTGTGAGCAGATGAATGACTATGACAGCGGTCAAGTTCACACCCAGCACACCGTCTATCCGGTTCCACTGGTCTACATCGGAGAGCGAGCAGTTTCCCTAAAGCCGAGTGGTGGCGTTTTATCAGATGTCGCACCAACCTTATTAGCCATGATGGGGCTTGATCAACCTGCAGAGATGTCGGGCACCAATCTAATGACATTTACTGAATAAGGTTGATGCGCGGTTGGTCCCCTGCCATCCGATTGCAAGCTCTGCATCCGGCGGCGCTTGCCACGCTGTTCTTTTATGCCGCGGTGATTACCACGACCACCGTCGCCCAAGCGGGCAGGGAACAACAAACCCAGCGGGAAATTGAAGCCTTAAAAGGAAAAATAGCCTCGATTCAAGAAGGCATAGAGCGAAAGCGCACAGAGCGCGACGTACTGCAGACCCGGCTAAGAAATACCGAACTTGAGCTCGCCTCGCTTGATCAGTCCTTGGCTGACATTGAAATCACCATAGAGACGGAAGTTGATCAACTCCTTGCACTCGATCAGGAACGAAAAAACCTACGGTCGTCCTTGGAAAAGGAGCAACAACATCTTTCCGATGAGATGCGCTCTATCTGGTTAATGAATCAGGGGGGTGGCCTGAGACTGCTTTTTGGAGATCAGGATCCAGACCAAATGGCGCTCAATCTCGTCTACTTTGAGCGGTTGCTTGAGGCGCGTGAGGCATCCCTCGAACGTTTCGCTGAATTGATCAGAGCTGCGGATAAAAACCGGGAGGCCTTGAGTGCATCCCAAAAGCGACTTGCACAACAGCGCTCTCAACTGGAAGAACAACGGCAGCAGCAAACCTTGGTGCAATCAGAACGGAAGTCAGCCCTCTCTGACATCTTACGTAGCCTGAATCAAGACAACGGAGCGTTAAAAAAATTGCAAGCTGATGCTACGGCGTTAACAGCTCTACTCGAGGAGATCAGATCGGCACTGTCGGAATTGGATCTGGTGGCGCCCGTCAAGCCCTTCTCTAACGCTAAAGACTCCATGGTCTACCCCATCACGGGTAAACCGAGCAATCGCTACGGCGCCCGCCGCAACGCATCAGATATGCGTTGGCGTGGGTGGTTAATCCCCGCTGCAGAGGGCAGCGATGTCCAGGCTATTTACCACGGCCAGGTGGTCTACGCTGACTGGCTCCGCGGACAGGGTCTGCTGGTTATCATTGATCATGGAGACGGCTTCCTCAGTCTCTATGGTCACAACCGCAGCTTGCAGCGCTCCGTGGGCGACAAGGTCAATCCCGGGGAAATTATTGCCCAAGTCGGGACAACTGGCGGGCTGGATCGAGCCGCGCTCTATTTCGAGATTCGCGAAGCGGGCAACCCCGTCGACCCATCGCTTTGGTTGCATCCCTAGAAAGCACATCCCTCCGCGGCACTATTCGGTTACCATGACAGCCGATGTTATTTAGAGATCCAGCTATGATTCGTCTGCACCTCCTGTTGCTAACGCTTGTAACCAGTGTAAGCGGGCCTGTTTTTGGTCAACCTGTGGAGCAACAGGAAGAACAACCTGCCATCAGCGAAGGTACCGAGGCGAAGAGCAAATTGCCCCTTGAGCAACTGCAAACCTTCGCCGATGTCTTTTATCAGATCCGAGAGGGTTACGTTGAGGAAGTAGACGACAGCACCTTGTTTGAATACGCAGTCAAAGGGATGCTCGAGGGACTAGACCCTCACTCGGTCTACATGACCCGCGAGGCCTACTCGGACCTGCAAACTCAAACTGATGGCGAATTTTCGGGCCTTGGCATTGAGATCGGCAGGCGGGGAAGCTACATAGAAATCATTGCACCGATCGACGGTTCCCCGGCCGCAGAAGCCGGGCTTCAGTCGGGGGATGTGATCCTCAAACTGGACGATACCTCGGTAAAAGGCCTGTCAACCGACGAGGCAGTTGACCTAATGCGTGGCCCAGTCGGCTCTTCCATACTGCTCGAAATAGGCCGGCCTGGCGAGGCAAAACCCTTTGAAGTCACAATCATCAGAGACAAGATCAAGATAGCGAGTGTCCGAAGTCGTTTGCTGGCCCCTCACTATGGTTATCTGCGTATTGCGCAGTTTGGAAGATCCACTGGGCAGGAAGCAGGTGAGGCAATTCAAAAGCTTGCCACTGACGGCCCCTTGAGAGGCCTGGTAATCGACCTCCGGAACAACCCTGGAGGAGTGCTGGAAGCCAGCGTGGCAGTGGCAGACCTGTTTCTGGACGAGGGTGAAGTGGTCTACACCAAAGGTCGTCACCCAAGTGCCGGCGACAGTTACAGTGCCACCAGCGGTGACGCCTTATCAGGCGCACCTATCGTCATACTCATCAACGGTGGTTCCGCCAGTGCTTCAGAAATCGTCGCCGGAGCGCTGCAGGACCGGCGGCGGGGCATTGTGATGGGTACGCGGAGTTTTGGAAAAGGCTCAGTGCAAACAGTCCTGCCAATATCTGAGAGCCGTGCCGTCAAGCTCACCACAGCGAGATACTTCACTCCTAATGGCCGTTCCATACAAGCCGAGGGGATTGTTCCTGACATCGTTGTGGAACGAGCACAAGTTACCAGCGTGGAAGGCCGACGGATAACCGAAGCGGACCTCCAGGGAAGCCTCACCGGAGACGGGGAGGCAAATCCACAGGACGAAGGTGCCGAGAGCGAAAGCCTCGCAAACCTTAGAGAAAATGATAATCAGCTCTATGAAGCATTCACCCTTCTCAAAGGATTCACGCTGCTAGCTGGCAGTATGCCAGCTGCGCCAGCGTCAAGCCCCGCCGAGGTTGCCAATAGAGAGTCAACCGACGACTGATGCCTCTCAATTGGCGAGATACTAAAACAGCCAGAGCTGGCTACCGGACTTCGATACCTTTGCCCTCGAGGTAGGCTTTTGCCTGAGGGATAGTGAACTCACCGAAGTGAAAAATACTAGCCGCGAGCACCGCGTCCGCGCCCCCTACAGAAATACCCTCCGCAAGGTGCTCGAGGTTGCCCACACCCCCTGATGCAATTAGCGGAACATCAACCGCATCGGAAATGGCGCGAGTAATCACAAGCTCAAAGCCATCCCGGGTACCGTCGCGGTCCATGCTGGTCAGGAGGATTTCTCCAGCACCCAACTCGGCCATTTTTTGCGCCCAGGACACTGCCTCGATTCCGGTCGGCTTTCTCCCCCCGTGAGTAAAAAGCTCATATCGTGGCGGCTGCGCGTGTTCGCTGACTCGCTTTACATCCATTGCCACGACAATACATTGAGATCCGAATCGCTCCGCAGCCTCTTTGACCAGCTCCGGGTTGTGAATAGCCGCTGTATTGATACTGACTTTATCGGCTCCAGCATTGAGCAACGTTCTTATATCGCTCACTTCACGGACGCCGCCACCAACGGTCAGGGGTATAAATACCTCCCGCGCTATTTTCTCGACGGTACTAGCCGTGGTGTCACGGGCCTCATGACTTGCCGTGATATCGAGAAACGTGAGTTCATCGGCGCCCTCTTCGTTATAGCGCCGCGCGATTTCGACGGGATCACCGGCATCGCGAATTCCCACAAAATTAATGCCCTTAACCACCCTGCCCCGATCAACATCGAGGCAAGGAATGATCCGCTTCGCCAAGGGCATTAGTGACCAGCCACCAATTCATCGGCGATATGCTGGGCCGCGCCGAGGTCAAGAGTTCCCTCATAGATAGCTCGGCCCGTGATAGCCCCGATGATGCCCTCGCGAGTGTGCTCCGCCAGCGCCTTGATGTCCTCAAGATTTGTGATGCCGCCGGATGCAATGATGGGAATACTCGACGCCCGAGCCATCTCGCGGGTCGCTTCAACATTGACCCCCTGCATCATGCCGTCCCGATCAATATCGGTGTAAACAATGGCACTCACACCGGCGGCCTCAAACTCTCTGGCAAGAGTAGGGGCTTCCATCTCCGACACCTCTGCCCATCCATCCGTGGCAACGCGACCCTGCTTGGCATCAATACCTACGACAATATGATCGGGGTACTCTTTGCAGGCGGACCTGACGAACTCGGGATCTTTGACTGCCGCTGTTCCAATAATCACCCAGCGCACCCCCCGCTTCAGGTAACGCTCGATTGTCTGCATGTCACGGATACCGCCGCCAATTTGGACGGGTAACTGGGGAACCGCGTCCACAATCGACTCAATTGCATCGCCATTGACGGGCTCACCCTCAAAAGCGCCATTCAAATCGACAAGGTGTAAGCGACGCGCGCCCTGACCTGCCCATTCAAGAGCCGTACCCGCCGGATCGTCTGAGAAGACCGTGCTGTCCTCCATCAGACCCCGACGCAATCGCACGCACTGACCGTCTTTCAAATCAATCGCAGGAATAACTAACATGATCCATCCCAGTTCAGAAAATTGCGTAACAGCCGAAGTCCCGGGTCATGACTTTTTTCCGGGTGGAACTGGACAGCGAATAGATTGTCTTTGGCCATGGCGGCACACCCCAGCAACCCGTAATCGAAGGTCCCTGCTATTACTTCCTCCGCAGCCGGGCTGACCCAGTAACTGTGAACAAAATAGAACCTACAGCTGTCATCGATACCAGCCCACAAGGGATGCACCATGGCCTGCTTTACCTGACTCCAACCCATGTGAGGCACTTTCAAACGATGACCAGAGGAATCGGTGTGATCTCGCCCAAAAAAGCGCACGCTGCCGGGCACAATGCCAAGGGTTTCCACGCCTCCGTTTTCCTCGGAGGAATCCATCAGTGCTTGCATGCCAACACAAATTGCCAACACCGGCTTTCGACGGTCAGCCAAAGCGCTTCTCAGCAAATCATCACACCCCAAGCGCTTTATCTCCGTCATGCAGTCCCGGATCGCCCCAACCCCCGGGAACACCACCCGGTCCGCCGCGGCGATTGTCGATGGGTCATGGGTGACATCTACACGATCGGCTCCCACATGCTTCAATGCGCTGGCTACGGAATGAAGATTGCCCATGCCGTAGTCGATAACGGCAACGTGTGTAGTCACCGCCTCACAGCACCCCTTTGGTAGATGGCGTTACTCCCGCCATCGCCGGATCCTGTGCGAGAGCCATACGCAAAGCACGACCAAAAGCCTTGAAGACTGTCTCTGCCTGATGATGAGCGTTGTGCCCACGCAGATTATCAACGTGCAAGGTCACCTGCGCGTGATTAACGAAGCCCTGAAAAAACTCGACAAATAGGTCGACATCAAAGGTTCCTATCATCGCGCGCGTGAAAGCCACGTGCCACTCAAGGCCGGGTCGTCCTGAAAAATCAACCACCACTCTGGATAGCGCTTCATCAAGAGGGACATAGGCATGGCCGTAACGAACCAGACCCTTTTTGTCCCCCACCGCCTCGGCAAACGCCTGGCCAAGTGTGATGCCAATGTCCTCTACCGTGTGATGACCATCGATGTGCAAATCACCCTCGGCCACAATTTTAAGATCCATCATGCCGTGACGGGCTATCTGGTCCAGCATGTGCTCCAGAAAGGGGACCCCGGTGGAAAATTCAGCTTGGCCGGATCCATCGATACAGAGATCAACGCTGATCTTGGTCTCCAAGGTCTCGCGACTAACGCTGGCGCGGCGTGCCTCGGTAGTTACACTCATCTTGGTCTCCTGAAACGGCATTGATGCCGGGGCTCAAAGTGATGAGTCCCAACACGCTACAATCGGCCATTGTATCCAAGATCCAGTGACGGTTCATGCCAACTAATCAGCAACAGGTAACCACAGTTCTCGACGCTGATTCCTTCAGTCAACGCCTGCTTGAATGGTTTGATCGGGAGGGAAGAAAGGACCTGCCGTGGCAAGAGAATCGGACGCCTTACCGGGTTTGGCTCTCAGAAGTCATGCTTCAGCAAACACAGGTCTCTACGGTTATTCCTTACTTCCAGCGCTTTACCGAGCGCTATCCGACAATAGACCAACTCGCCGAAGCACAGGACGACGATGTGCTCCACTTGTGGACGGGCCTGGGCTACTACGCCAGGGCAAGAAACCTTTTGAAAACAGCACGCCTAATCCACACCGATCTGTTGGGGCAGTTCCCTGCCAACGTTGACGACTTAACTGCTCTCCCGGGTATTGGCAGATCAACGGCTGGCGCCATCTTGAGTCTCTCGATGGGCAAGCGAGCGCCGATTCTGGACGGCAACGTAAAACGGGTTCTTTGTCGCCATTACAAAGTATTGGGGTGGCCCGATCGCAGCGAAACACTAAAACAGTTGTGGACTATCACTGATGAAGTCACCCCGGTGACGCGGGTGAGCGATTACACTCAGGGCATCATGGACTTAGGCGCCACTGTCTGTACACGCACATCTCCTGCCTGTCACCGCTGTCCGCTCGAGGCATCCTGTCTGGCGTCCGCTGAAGGATTACAGGGTCAGCTCCCCGAGAAAAAACCCAAGAAAAAACTGCCTGTTCGCAATACCCAACTGGTGATTCCGAGACTCGCCAATGGGCAAGTAAGGTTATCCCGCCGTCCAGATCGGGGGATCTGGGGTGGTCTCTGGAGTTTCACCGAGCTTCCGTCCGGCGCCGACCTAGATGAGTGGTGTATCGCAAACACTGGCATGCACCCGGTCAGCACCGAGTCAATGGAGCCCATTGAACACACCTTCAGCCACTTTCACCTGATCATGGCACCGGTGCTTCTTCATATAGACGATCCAAACCTCGGTATTGCTGATGTAGACTCGCACCGATGGGTGGACCCCGCAGGCCCCGACGAGTTGGGCCTGCCCGCGCCCATTGTGCGCTTACTCAAGTTGCTTGCCGGACCAGCCTAGGCTGGCGACACGATCCTCGCTCGGCAGCCCTTTGTGAGGGCCGGCGTGACCGACCAAAAAGCTCGGAGATTAAAGATGACCAGAACCGTTTTTTGTCGAAAATATCAGCAGGAACTGGAGGGGCTTGATAGACCGCCGCTACCCGGTGCGAAAGGTCAGGACCTGTTCGAAACGGTTTCAAAAAAGGCGTGGACAGAATGGCAGGCTGAACAAACCATGCTTATCAACGAAAAGCACCTCAGCCTGATGGATCCTGACGCACGAAAATACCTGCAGGGTGAAATGGACAAGTTTCTCTCGGGGGAAGAGCACGAGCGAGCTGAGGGGTTTATTCCGCCGACTAGTTGACCACCGTCAACAAAAAACCTCGTGCTACTGCTTTTTATGTGGCCATCCCAAGCAAACCTGGAATATGCGAAAATCACGGCGCCTTTTAAATCTGGCCCGCTAAATCCGGCCCGGTCAACCATAACGTACATATGTAGCCGTCAACTGACGCCACGTTTAATGTCCAACACTTAAGGAAACCATGCGAAGCCTGTCTTGGATTATCACTTTCACCGTGTGCGCTGTGGTAGCTGGCTTGCTTGGAGGTATCAAGTACTTTCAGGTCTCTGCCGCCATGGCGATGGCAGCTGAGTTTCCGCCCCCCTATTCAGTAGTCGCCACAGCGGAGGTTGTGGAGACCCAGTGGACGCCTGTGCGGCGCCTGACAGGAACGGTGCGCGCGCCGAACTTCATCAATGTCACCGCTGAGGCTACCGGAAAAATCGTGGCACTGCCCATCGCGGCCGGCGAAATCGCGAACAAGGGCGAGATGTTGCTGCAACTTTTCGACGAAGACCTCAAAGCACAGCGGGTAGCCTTGGAGGCAGATCTAAATCTCGTGCTTACCCAGCTTGAACGAGTGGAATCTCTGATGGAACGCTCGCTGGCATCTCAGGATCAGTTAGATACGCTGGTGGCGCGCCACCAGAGTCTCCGCGCGCAAATTGCCGCGGTCGATGCACAACTGTCGAGACAAACTATCTATGCGCCCTTTGAGGGTCGACTGGGGATATACAGCCAGGCCATCGGCGATCTAATGCAATCCGGTGAGACGCTCACCACCCTTACGGGGGTGGGTGCTACACGGTGGATAGATTTCAAGATACCCCAAGGAGTTGCTCGGGTCACAACGGGGGACAAGGTAAAGCTGTTCTCCATCGACAAGGAACTCGTGGGCGAGGCAACGATCATCGCTGTTGCGGATGCCCTAAGCACCGGTCTCCGTGCTTACCAGGTCCGAGCGTCTCTTGAAGCGGCCTCCCTGCGTCATGGTGAACTGGTGCTCGTCGAAGTTCAGACAAGTCGCCCCAGGCTCGCTTTTGAGCTGCCAGGGCGTGCTGTTCGCTGGGATGTAGAAGGACCTCATGTGTTTGTGCTGCGCAAGGCAGAGGAAGGTGCCTATCTCCCCTTCCGGGCAGAGCGACGAAACATCACCGTGCTTGGTGACCTCGGAGGCACCGTACTTGCCGACGGAGAGCTGCTCTCTGGAGAAATGATCGCCACCGACGGTGCTTTCAAATTGAGCGATGGCGGTCTCGCCAAGCTGACTGAAGAGCGCTCTCGAGGATGACAACCCAGTTAATTAAACGCCCTCGCTGGAATGATATTTTTGTCCGCCGTCCAGTGGTCTCTACCGTGTTGTCGCTTGCGCTGTTGCTCTTGGGATTGCGCGCTGCGATAAATCTACCGGTCATTATGTTCCCGGTTATCGAGAGTGCTTCGCTGGAAATCAGAACCGTGTATCCGGGTGCCAGCGCGGAGACGGTTAGAGGGTTTGTTGCCGAGCCGATCGAGCGAGTCGCCTCGTCGGTTCCGGGTGTTGACTACGTCGAATCAACCACTACCAGTGGTAGCAGCCTGATCAAGGTATGGCTCAAACTCAACGAGGACAGCACCGATGCTCTTGCCGAGCTCAACACCCGTCTGAGTCAGATCCGATTCGAATTACCCGATGGGGCCGAAGATCCAGCAATTGAGGTGGTGCGAGCAGACAGCCCTTATGCAAGCTTTTATCTTGCATTGACTATTCCCGACGGGGAAACCCGCCAAAGCGTTACGGATTTAATGCAGCGAGACATATTGCCCCGCCTCACATCACTGCCGAATGTTCAGGACGCCATGAATTCAGGTATACGGCCGGCTATGCGGATCTGGCTCGATACCACAAGAATGGCAGCGCTTGGGGTGAGTGCCGGAGATATCCAGCAAGCGCTTCGCGAAAACAATGTAAGCAGCACCTTTGGTCGCGCTAAAAACACGTCACAGCAAATCGATCTTGTGGCAAATACTGAAGCAAAAACACCGGAAGACTTTGCCGGCATCATCATTAAATCGGATGCTGATATCGACATTCGTCTGAGTGATGTGGCAATGGTGGAAGCGGGCTCTGAGGAGGTAAACCAGCTCACCCGTTACAGCCTGTTTGACGTGGTCTTCATCGGTATCTACCCGGCGCCCGGCGCCAACGAAATCGCCGTGGCAAATGACCTTTACGCCGAAGTCGACGCGATCAACCAGACCCTCGATCCGGCATATGAATTTTTCATCGGGTATGACGTCACGCTCTACATGCGCGACGCCCTGAAAGAAATCGCTATCACCTTGGCAGAAACTATTTTGCTTGTTGGCTTCGTCGTTGTAGCGTTGATGGGTTCCGTGCGCACCGCACTTGTTCCTCTTCTGACCATCCCTATTTCAATTCTTGGCGCTATTGGCGCCATGTCGCTAATGGGATTTTCTCTCAACTTACTCACTGTGCTTGCGAT
>CAJXMD010000031.1 GCA_913056165.1 uncultured Halieaceae bacterium | reverse complement strand
GACCATTACTATTCAGCGCCTTGAAATCCGTCCATTTTAGGGTGGGTGCTACAGCCGCCAGCGCAGTCGCGCCCAGACGACATTTTGTGGTGAATTTTTCCGGAGAAGCTTCAGATGACTGACACCGATACGACGCCCGAGGCAGAACAGGATACCCAGCACACCCGCCGCAAGTTTCTCACCGCGGCTACCTCGGCCGTGGGTGCCGCTGGCGTCGTGGGCGTGGCAGTGCCGTTCATGGGGTCGTGGAACCCCTCAGAAAAGGCAAAAGCGGCGGGTGCTCCGGTGAAAGCCGACATTGGCAAACTTGAACCGGGACAAATGGTGGTTGTGGAGTGGCGAGGCAAGCCAGTGTACGTGTTACATCGAAGCGAATCGCAGGTGGCCGACCTAACCAAGCTTGATGACAGCTTGAAGGATCCGTCTTCGGCAGCTTCTGAACAGCCAGCCTATGTGGCGGCTGAGGGGCGCTCAATACGCCCTGAATTATTTGTAGCGGTGGGGCTGTGTACTCACCTCGGCTGCGCACCTAAATTCCGGCCGGAAGTCGGTGCTGCAGACCTCGGTGGTGATTCCTGGTTGGGAGGGTTTTTCTGTCCCTGCCACGGTTCTAAATTCGATCTGGCGGGCCGTGTCTACCAAGGCGTGCCTGCATCAGCCAATTTGATCATTCCGCCCTACAGTTTCGAAGGCGATAACGTACTTGTGATTGGCGTAGACGCGGAGGCAGCGTAATGGAAAAAGCACTTACTTCTTTCGTGGGATGGATTGACGCGCGTCTGCCACTGACCCGAGCCTGGAACACTCACATGGGTGAATACTACGCGCCCAAGAACTTCAACCTGTGGTATTTCTTTGGCGTGTTCTCGCTTCTCGTGCTGGTTAATCAGCTGCTGACCGGGATCTGGCTCACCATGAATTACACCCCTTCGGCGGAAGAGGCCTTTGCCTCCGTCGAATACATCATGCGCGATGTGGATTACGGCTGGCTACTTCGCTACATGCATTCAACGGGTGCCTCTGCGTTTTTCATTGTGGTCTACATGCACATGATGCGCGCGCTACTTTATGGATCGTATAAGAAGCCGCGAGAGCTGATCTGGATTTTCGGAATGCTTATTTTTGTGGTCTTGATGGCTGAAGCCTTTGTTGGTTACGTGCTGCCCTGGGGCCAGATGTCCTACTGGGGCGCGCAGGTGATCATCTCGCTCTTTGGCGCTATTCCAGTTGTTGGTGAGGACATCGTGACCTGGATCCGCGGGGATTACCTTCTCTCTGGTATCACGTTGAATCGGTTCTTCGCGCTTCACGTCGTAGCGCTGCCTATCGTATTGCTCGCGCTCGTCGTACTGCACATTCTTGCGCTACACGAAGTCGGTTCAAACAACCCCGATGGGGTTGAAATCAAGAAGAAGAAAGACGCCAACGGCGTGCCACTGGATGGTATTAAGTTTCACCCTTACTACTCAGTGCATGACGTGCAGGGAATAGCCGTCTTTCTCTTCTTCTTCTGCGGCATCATATTTTTTATGCCCGAGATGAACGGGTATTTCCTCGAGTTTGCCAACTTCGAGCAGGCTAATGCGCTGAAAACCCCGGAGCACATCGCGCCCGTGTGGTATTTCACACCGTTCTATTCGGTCTTGCGAGCAGTGCCAGACAAGTTCTGGGGCTTCGTATTCTTCGCAGCGTCGGTGGCCATACCCTTCGCGCTGCCGTGGCTGGATCGTTGCGAGGTCAAGTCCTGGCGGTACCGGGGAATGATCAACCGGGTCATGCTGATTACGTTTGTTGCCAGCTTCCTGATATTGGGTGTGCTCGGTGTGAAAAGCCCGACTCCAGAGCGCACAGTGCTGGCTCAGATATGTACGATTTTCTACTTCGTCTTTTTCTTGGGCATGCCGATATGGTCGACGATGGACAAGACGAAACCAGTTCCCGAGCGAGTTACCATGAATGGGGGTATGGGCTTCTTCAAGAGCGCTGCCACGATCGGCATTATCGGTGCCCTTACCGTAATCCCCTTGCAAGTGGTCGGTGCAGAGTCGGCCTACAACTGCGGCACCATGGTCTGTGACGAGATTGAGACCGACCCGTCAAATCAGCCGTCTTTGCAGCGGGGAGCAGCGTTATATACGAACTACTGCATGGGCTGTCATTCTCTTCAGTACTCCCGGTATAACCGTGTAGCCAGGGACCTAGGGATTCCTGAGGATCTGTACCAGGCTAACTTGATGTTTGACCCCTCGATTAAAATTGGCGCCCTGATGGATAACGCCATGGATAAGGCAAATGCAAAGGTTTGGTTTGGCGCCACGCCGCCGGACTTGACTCTGGTATCCCGAGCTCGCCAGCCCGAGTGGCTATATACCTATTTGCGCACTTTTTACCGCGACGATTCTCGTCCATATGGCGTTAACAACAGGGTGTTCCCGGAAGTGGGCATGCCCCACGTGCTCATGGAGCTTCAAGGGATGGCCGAGTGTGCCCCCGGCGCTACTTCTGGCGACGCGGGTATGGATAAGCCTTGTGCCACGCTGGAGATCGCCACTGCAGGAGCGATGACCGGCGAGGAGTATGATGCAGCGATCTACGACCTGGTCAACTTTCTCGCGTATACTGCAGAACCCATGAAGCTAGAGCGCCAGAGAATCGGAATTCGGGTCATGCTGTTTTTAGCGATCTTTTTCGTTTTCGCTTGGTTGCTTAGCCGAGAGTATTGGAAAGACGTACACTAGAGCCGGGGGGCTTCTAACGACAGGAGCGTCTGTTGTGCGCGCGGTGACCGCCTGAGAGAGCGAGAATAACTATGACAGATGATGCATCAGCCATCGTATCAAAGCGCTCTTCGATGACGCTTTTTTCTGACAACACGAGCCACTATAGCCATCGTGTGCGAATAGTGTTGGCAGAGAAGGGTGTGACTGTGGACCTGATTGAGTCAGAGTCTGGCGCGGCACCAGCGGAACTCGCAGACGTGAACCCCTACAACAGCATGCCAACGTTGTTGGATAGAGAACTCGTGTTGTATGAGTCCAAGGTAATGATGGAATACCTTGACGAGAGATTCCCACATCCACCGTTACTACCTGTATATCCCGTTGCCAGAGCAGAGAGCCGTCTTCTGATGTATCGCATCGAACGAGATTGGTGCTCTTTGGTCGATGCTATTCAATCGTCTCGTTCGGATAATGTGGTCGCAAAGTCCGCCAAGGAGTTGCGGGAAGGATTGCTCGCGATCGCCCCCATCTTTGTCGAAAAGCCATTTTTCATGAGCGACGAGTTCACCCTTGTGGACTGTTGCATCGCACCAATTCTGTGGCGTTTGCCAGATCTCGGCGTCGATATACGTCCAAGCAAACAGTCTAAGCCTCTGATGGCTTACATGGATAGACTGTTTCAGCGTGAGTCCTTTGTAGAGAGTCTGTCAGTGCAAGAACAAGAGATGCGAAACTAGCGTCCCAGCTTCGTGACCCCCAGCAGACCCTACATCGTTCGAGCCATTTACGAGTGGATCGTAGACAATGATTGCACGCCGCACTTGCTCGTCGATGCGACTTGTCATGGTGTGATCGTGCCAGAAACTTTCGTGAAAGACGGCCAGATTGTACTTAACATTTCCTCCGCTGCTGTCGTCGGATTACAGATAGATAATGAACGCGTCAGCTTTAATGGCCGATTCGGTGGGCAGCCGCGAGATGTTGAGGTGCCTATAGCCGCAGTGTTAGGCATTTACGCGCGGGAAAATGGTCAAGGCATGGTATTCGAGAATGGGTCATCCCCCGAGCCGGAGCCGCCGGACGCTGACCCGCCAAAAGACTCCAAGGCAAAAAGGCCAGCACTCAAGATCGTCAAATAACCTCGAAGAGCTGGACCACCCGGGTGACACCTTTCACTTCCGCAGCCCTCTCAGCCACACGTTTTGCCTCCTCAGGTGTTAGCAGTCCCATCAGATAGACAACGCTGTTTTCTGTGACGACCTTGACCCTCATGGATGGCGTATCGGAACCAAATAACAGCACTGACTTAACCTGCGCTGTTATCCAGACATCACTTGCTTCTGTCTTGGCATCAGAGGGGGGACCTATTTCCATCTCGTTGTAAATACGGCGCACACCAGGGATTTCTTTGACCACGTCGGAGGCCTGATCTTTGAGAGCTTGATTAGCTACCTCGCCGGCGATGAGCACATAGCCGTTGTAAGACACCACGAGAAAGTCGGCGTCGTCGAAAGCCTCGTTGGCGGCATGGATGTTAACAATGGCTTTTGTCTCAATACTTTCATCTTCCACTTGCTGGGAAAAACTTCGCTCCCCGGGATCTTCCTCAATGGTGTCAGACTCGAAAGTAGCCATCATAGATCCGCAGCCCGAAAGCGCGATTAGGGACAGGCAGAGCATGATTTGGCGAATGCGTGGGTTCAAGGGTATTCCTCCATGGGTCCGAACATTGCTACTTCGATTAGGTCTGCCAGGCATATGGCAGCGGAATGGTAAAGACTGAGCGAGACTTTGGGGTCGCAGCGATCAAAACAGAGATGACCATGAGGTCCCGCCGCCCCAATCCAAAAAATATTCATTGACCGCTTGTTGATGGCATTGAGGATTAAGTCGACGTCGGCGAGATCAAGCTCGCTCGCGAAAACAATTGCCATGTCTTGAGGTTGGCCAAGCACCGTTAATTGCTGGCTCAACCAGTTGACGCTGCCTTCTCGTGGGGTGGCGAAGCGACTTATCAGCTCGATAGTGGGGAGCGCTGGCCTGTCTGCTCGCAGTCCGTTTCGCAGCAGTTCTGATAGAAGTGTTGCAGGAGCTGAATCGACACCTAGTCCGCAGACGATGAGTTTGCGCTCTTCAAAAATTGCGGTAGTTGCGGCGTCGGCTGCTTCCGACGTGGCACTAACGATGGAATCCACCGAGATACTGATTTGCTCGATGTAGCTCTGGTAAAAGCTGGCAATGCGATCGAAATTTGTCATCGGCGCAGTATAGCCTCGAACATACTGTGATCCCATCACAATACACCCATGAGCCAGCTTGGCTCCGTCCTTAAATCTCTGCCGTCATAGGCTACAACATCGAATCGGCAGGGCAGGCGCTGATAAGCCGGATGTTGTTGTAAAAATAGTTGGGCGGTGCGCCACAGCTTTTTTTTCTTGGCCGCGCTAATCGAGGCAGCTGCGCCTCCATAGCGATCTGAGCTGCGACGACGGACTTCAACAAAAACAAGGATCTGTCCATCCAGCATGATGATATCAATTTCGCCCAGCTTGGATCTGAAATTGCTGGTTAAGGGGGTCATGCCTTGACGCTGTAAAAAGTACAGGGCGGCCAATTCGGCAGCCGCGCCCTCCCGGTTCATGCGCAATTCCCTGGCATTTATTCAAATGCTTTAGGGTAGGGTCAGAGGTACCAGAGAGCCGCCATCGAATATGGCGGGTATCAATTCTCGCTCGATGTTGCCTGAATTTGTCCCACTCAGGATGCCTGTTTGGGCGCGAATAAAGGTTGTATCGGCCGATCTAATTTGCTGCCAACGGTCCAGTAGCTGCACCGCGTCCTTGCCCAGCGCATTCAGCCGCTGTGTTTGGGAGATTGAGGCCTGGGTAAAGTGGGCCGGAATTTCTAGAACAATAAGTTCATTCAGATCCCTATTCTGTGTCTGGCCCTGATCATTCACGACCGCCGAGGAGGCATAGACGGGAATATCTCCTGCGTAGTGGTAAATAAGCAGGGGTCTGAGTCTCCGGGCGGTGTCCGGGTCTGGTGCCAGCAGGAAAATCCCATCAAAGTCTTGGCGTCGTCGTGGTCTTGATTCGACGGGGGCGTCGAAGGCAGCTTCGACACTGCCAATCCTGTCTTCAGATTTCAGAGCGCCTACGATCGCGCTAATTTGCTCAGATTCACTGGGTTCATCCTGCAGTGTAAGTTGCGTGACAATAGTGCCCCCGAGATCCAACCAGCGACGGCTGAAGGCGGCGCCCATGCGCTTACCCCAATCAGAATTTGGCTGGATGATGACAGCGCGCCGCTGGCCTTTACCAAAGGCCAGCTGTGCCAACTGTCGAGCTTCGTCTTCCGGGGCGAGACTCAAGGATAGCCAGTTCTCGGGTCTGTCAGTCGAGGTAGACTCAGGACGATTGAGACTAATGACAGGCAGGGTTCGTGAGGGGTCGTCCCGCAACAGGGCGGCGCCAGTTTTGGTGAGAGGTCCTATCACGATATCGGGTTGGCGCTGCTCGATGTATCGGTAAGCTGCACCCGTGTCTGGAAAGGCCTGACTATCCACCGCGAATAAGTGAGGCCTGTCCTCACCATCAGGATAGGTCTCGAAGAGTGATTCCAGGATTCCTTCATAGACCGCGGATCCTGCTGCCTCAAGGCGACCACTCAGTGGAAGTAGGACCGCTACCCGACTTGGTGGTGGTAAATCAAGCCAAGCTACTATATTGGATGGTGGCGACAAGACAGCTGGATGCTGTTGATTCGCTTCAAACCAGGTAGAGACGGCGGCCTTGTCTATGCGATAGGCGTAATTGAGCTCAAGCCAGCCGCGCCAGGTTTCATCCTCTGCTTTCTGAATCGCGATGTTGAGTTGCGCATTGTCAACGTGAAGCAGGCTTGCCCAGAGGACATCTGCATTGGGCTGACCCATCCCCTCTGTGGTCGGTTGATGCTGGAAAATGAGCCTGCTGGCGTCAAGCCAATCACCCTGAATTACCAACCGGCGGATTCGCTCATTGACGATCGCTCGATGCTCCTCACCCAAAAGCCCTGAGGCTATTTTCAGGCGCTCCTCGGAAAAAACTATGTCCCCCTCCAGCCATGCAAGATGTGACTCGATGACTGCGGCTGTCGCTGGATCCGTGACCGCTTCAGCAGTGAGGGTGCGATATAAGCTAGCCGCAACTCGCGGCCCGCTGGTAGCGGCCGACTCCTTAATGACGCTGATTAACTGGGCGTCTAGGGCTTTATATTCTGCCTGCTCCCCGGGTAATGAGATCCCACTGATGCTGACTGGTTGCGTGACTGCTCCCTCTCGATTTCCAGTTGAGCTGCAGGCGCTAATAAGCATGATTAGACCAAGTGCTTTTGCCAGACGGGTCGCTGGCTCCCAGCAGGTTGACTGCATGAAAAAGCTAAAGCGAAGAGACACGGATTTTGCGATCATGTGGAAAGTATAAAACGGAGTTAGTCCCGTGGAAGCTGCTTTGTACATTGTACCGACACCGATAGGAAATCTTTCCGATATTTCCCAAAGAGCGATAGACGTCCTGAGGCAGGCTACCCTCATCGCTGCCGAGGACACACGTCACAGTCAGGTTCTACTGTCTCATTTGGGTATCTCAACGCCTATGGTGGCACATCATGAGCACTCGACAGCCGGGGCACTTTCTAAACTGCTTGACCGTCTTCGTCAGGGTGAGAGTGTTGCCCTCATCAGCGATGCTGGAACGCCCCTTGTTTCTGATCCGGGCTATCGGTTGGTGAGAGAAGTGCAGGATGCCGGGCTGCCGGTGGTGCCGATTCCCGGCCCCTGTTCGTTAATTACGGCGCTGTGTGCCTCCGGTCTGCCGACCAATCGGTTTTATTTTGAAGGCTTTCTTCCTGCCAAGTCGGTGCAAAGGCGTCGTCGTCTCGAGGCGCTCGCGGAGCTGGAGGTGACACTAATCTTTCTCGAGGCACCGCATCGGGTGGCGGAGACGTTACAGGACATGCTCGCGATTTTTGGTTCGGAGCGGGAGGTGACGCTTGCCAGAGAGTTGACCAAGTCTTTTGAAACCATCCGTCGTTTGCCGCTTGAGAAAATGTGGTCCTGGGTTACTGATGACGTCAACCAACAGCGAGGCGAATTAGTGCTTTTGTTGGGCCCGCCAGCCAAACAGTCTGCCACCACGGTTACAGAAGGAGCCCTTAGGATACTGCGCTTGCTTTCCGAAGAGTTGCCGCCGCGGAAAGCATCAGCGCTCACTGCCGAAATCACCGGCGCTCGAGCTCGAGACCTCTATAATCTACTGATGCTCGAAAAACGGGAATAGCAACCATGTACGAAGACGTCTGGACAAGGTACAGTCGCGGGCGAGTCGATTAGGCGGCCGCTGCCAACTTATTTGGTAGAGGAAAGTCCGGGCTCCAGAGATCAGAGTGCCAGGTAACGCCTGGGGGGTGTGAGCCCACGGAAAGTGCAACAGAAAGGAAACCGCCTGAGCTCGTCTCAGGTAAGGGTGAAAAGGTGCGGTAAGAGCGCACCGCGCGGCTGGCAACAGACGTGGCGATGGTAAACCCCACTCGGAGCAAGACCAAATAGGGATCCTTATGCCGTGATCTCCGGCGGATCCGGGTAGGTCGCTTCAGGCGGATGGCGACATCCGTCGCAGATGAATGGTCGCCCTCGACAGAACCCGGCTTATCGATCGACTCATTTTATGCCCCCCGGAAACGGGGGGCTTCCCTTCAAGTGACTAATACAAATTAGAATATAAAAAACATTTAATATTCCTTTAAATTTTATATTCTAAAGTTCTATCTTCCACCCTGCCCATAATGAGCTGTTTGCCCGAGGGTTTTTGCTTGGCCTAAATCGGCTATTTGGGACCTCTAAATGCTGTCGGCCACCGGCCTAAGCTTATGAAATTGCACGATTTTTTTTCTATTTGCGTTGACTGACCAATACTCGCACCCGTATAGTGGCGAAAAGTGGAGCAAAGTGGGTTTATGGTCCCGATTGTGGGATTTGCCGGCGGAGAGTGGGGAAGACGACGTGTTTCGTGGAGTCCAGCATATCAACATGGATGCCAAGGGCCGGCTAGCGGTGCCGACCCGGCAGCGGGAGTCGTTGCTCATCCAGTGTGCCGGGCAGGTTGTCATTACGATCGATACTCAGGCGTCCTGTCTGGTGATGTACCCCTTGCCGGAGTGGGAGCGAATCGAGGCGGACATTCAGGCGTTGCCCACCCTCAATCCCGCGGTCAAGCGATTTCAACGACTGGTTCTGGGCTATGCGACTGAGCTTGATCTTGATGGCAGTGGCCGAGTGCTGCTCCCTCAGTCCCTAAGGGACTACGCCCACCTCGAGAAAAAGCTGGTTTTAGTCGGGCAGGGCAACAAGTTGGAGCTGTGGTCCGAGAGCCAGTGGCTCGTAGAACGTGATGCCGCTCTCGCGGCCGAAAGCGGTGAAGTACCAGCAGAATTGATGTCTTTGACCCTCTGATGGCATTGGCTCATCAGGCGGTTCTTTTGGAGGAGGCTGTTGACGCACTGATGGCGGCAACAACGGGGTTGGCAGATCGGGTATTTGTTGACGGCACTTTTGGCCGGGGAGGTCACTCCGCTCGAATTCTGGAGCGTCTACCGCGCGAAGACAGATTGGTCGCCTTTGACAAGGACCCCGAGGCAGCTCGAGTCGCGGAAGAAATGGTCGGTACTGATTCCCGCTTAAGCTTTCTCCGTGGCAGCTTTGCTGAGCTTGAACGCGCGGGGTCTAATTTTTCTGGGGTGTTGCTGGATCTCGGAGTTTCCAGTCCCCAGCTCGATGATCGAGCGCGAGGATTCAGCTTTCAATTGGACGGTCCGCTGGACATGCGGATGGATCCAGACGGCGGTGAGTCGGCGGCAGATTTCGTTAACACCGCCTCCCAGCAACAGATGGCGTCTGTATTTCGTGATTATGGGGAGGAGCGATACGCGAAGCGCATCGCTTCTGCGATCGTCGCCGCAAGAGCGAGCGAGTCTCTTGTTTCAACGGCGCAACTAGCTCGAATAGTTTCCGAGGCGAATCCCTCCTGGGAAAAGCATAAACACCCGGCTACCCGTGTTTTTCAAGCCATCAGGATTTATATCAACCATGAGTTGGTAGACCTGGAGCGTCTGCTTGGAAAGGTGATTGATTTACTTGCCGTTGGCGGCCGTCTCGTGGTGATTAGTTTCCACTCCCTCGAAGACCGCTTGGTTAAGCAGTTCATGCGCAATGAAGCCAGAGGCATTCAAGTGCCGAGAGGCCTGCCAGTGCTCGATGCTGATCGGGGACAGCGGCTACGTTTGGTTGGGAAACCCCTCAAGGCTGGAGACGCTGAGTTGGAGAGTAACCCAAGAGCCCGCTCGGCTATCATGAGAGTAGCGGAGCGCATCGCATGACTCTGCGAGTACTTCCTGCCTGTTTGCTAGCTGCTGCTCTATGCTCAGCTTTGGCAGTGGTCTATTCCTCTCATGTGGTCAGGGAGCTGTACTCCAAACAGCAATCGGTTGAATACCAGCAGTGGGCGTTGCAGGAGGACTACAGCCGACTACTCCTGGAGCACAGCACGTTGGCCAGCCCGCACAGGATTATCAGCATCGCGCAGGATGATCTCGCAATGCAGCCGCCACAGCTTTCAGTCCACCGGCTTGTGCAATTCCAGGGTGGGCAACAGCGGTGAATAGATCAAGAGTGGGTGTCAGCAAACCGGCCTTGTGGCGTCTGGTCTTCGTCGCGTTCTGTTTATTTGTTTTATCGGGTCTGTTGATATCGCGTTTAGTGGTGTTGCAGGTAATTGATCGCGATAGAGGTGTAGGGTTTCTACAGCAGCAGGGTGCACTGCGATCAGTCAGGACTGCCGAGATTCCTGCATATCGTGGTTTGGTAACCGACCGTCGCGGTCAACCTTTGGCAGTGAGTACTCCGGTAGTGTCAATCTGGGCGAACCCACAACAGCTGCGTGATTCGGCTGACGTGGTGCAGTTGGCGACCACAATGGGGCAGACTCCCGAGGCCCTTGCTGAGAGGATCAACCTCTACTCAGACAAGCAATTTATGTATCTCGCTCGCCATCAAACGCCGAATCAGGCGCGAGCTATTCTCGATCTGGGCATACCCGGGGTCAGGGGTGAGCGGGAATACAGGCGCTTTTATCCTGCGGGAGAAGTGGTCTCCCAATTGGTTGGTCTCACCAATGTGGATGGCGAGGGAATCGCGGGAGTCGAACTCGCTTACAACGAGTGGTTGCGTGGCCAGACGGGTAAAAAACGTTACCTGAAAGATCTTCACGGCGACGCCATTCGCAATATTGGGGTCATTGAGCAGGCGCGCTCAGGAAAGTCACTCGCTTTGTCGATCGATCTTCGACTTCAGTATTTACAGCACCGAGTGCTGCAGCGAGCCATGGTTGAGACCGGCGCTGCTGCGGGTGCGGCGGTGACACTGGACGCGAGGACAGGTGAGATCCTCGCGATGACGAACCATCCCGTCTTCAACCCCAACAGTCGCGAGGGTTTTGACTATGCTGCGACGCGCAACAGGGTGGTGACCGACGTATTCGAGCCGGGCTCCACGATGAAGCCCCTGACTTTGGTCGCCGCATTGGAATCGGGTGAGTACACGATCGAATCCTTGATAGATACCTCGCCCGGACGTGTTCGAGTGGGTCGCAAGGTCTTACCTGATCCAAGAAATTACGGTGAAATTTCGGTATCACGAGTCATCGAAAAATCGAGCCAGGTTGGCGTCACTAAGATGGCACAGCAAATGGGCCATGAGCCGATTCTCGAGGTTTTTCAGAGGTTTGGGCTCGGCGAACCATCAAGTATTGGATTTCCGGGAGAGCGATCTGGTGTTTTACCCAATCGACAGCGATGGAGCGATATCGAGAAAGTGACTCTGGCTTTCGGCTATGGGCTGACGGCGACGCCTTTACAGCTCGCGCATGCTTATGCCGTATTCGCCAATGAGGGGAGTCAGGTTCCGCTCACGCTGCTGAAGCGTACCGACGGGGAGTCGCTGCCGACCCGCCAGGTGATTAGTCCGGAAATTGCGGGACAGGTGCTGGAGGTGTTGAACCGAGTTACCGGTTCCGAGGGAACCGCACAAAAAGCGCGAGTTGAAGGTTTTCGGGTAGGAGGTAAGACGGGAACCGTGCACAAAGTTGGTGACGCCGGGTACCTCGATGATAAATATGTAGCCCTGTTTGTCGGTGTGGCGCCTATCGAGGATCCCCGCTTTGTCACCGCGGTTGTTGTTGATCAGCCAAAAGGCGACAACTATGGCGGCGGCGCGGCGGCGGCACCTATTTACTCGGCCATCACTGACGGCGTGTTACGGTTACATAATGCGCTTCCCGCCGAGAGCCATGAAGCTCGCCAGCTGGTTGGCCTGGGGGGTGGTGCATGACCTCGGGAGCGGTAAGCAGACCGAGTCTGGGAGTATTCGTCCCTGATTGCCCTGCCCATCTTCGCAACGTAATTCCCACCGATATGACACTCGATAGTCGGGAGCTTTTACCGGGCGGACTGTTTGTCGCGTTACCGGGAACAGCGTCCGATGGCAGGCGCTTTATCGGGGATGTGCTGAGTCGCGGGGCGTCTGCAGTTCTTGCGGAGGCTGACGGTTTGAAAAATGAGGACCCGCGGATTATCGCGTTGTCTAACCTCGCCGAAAATTTGCCGGCGCTAGTGCAGGATTTTTACGACCGCCCTAGCGAAAAGATTTCGCTTGTCGCCGTGACAGGGACCAATGGCAAGACCTCGATAGTTGATTTTACCTGTCAGATTCTACGGCTGCTTGGACGCGAATCGGGAAGCATCGGTACTCTAGGAGCACGCACCGATAACAGCGTGTCTCCAGCTACCAATACCACGCCAGACCTTATCTCAATCACTAGGCAGCTCGCACTGTGGGAGGCGTCCGGAATACGGTTTGTTTCCATAGAGGCCTCGTCCCATGCACTCGATCAGGGTAGGTTACTTGGGCTGTCAGTAGATACTGCTGTGTTTACCAATCTATCCCGCGATCACCTTGACTATCACGGGTCGGAGGAAGAGTACGCAGCGGCAAAGCTGAAGTTGTTTACCGACTTTCCGCTCAAGCACGCGATCTATAACGAAGACGATCCGATTGCGCGTCGCGTTAAGGATCTACTGCCAGATGCTGCTATCGGAGTGTCTCTGGTGAATGCCTCAGCCGATGTTTTCATCGACGTCATTGAGCAGAGCCCATTGATTTTTAGGTTGAAAACACCTTTCGGTGAAGGGCGGATCACCAGTCGGCTTAGTGGCGAATTCAATGCTTTCAACCTCGGGGTTGCTATTGCAGTTGTGCAGGGTCTTGGTATCGCGACTCATGACGTTATTGAAGCGGCAGAGCAAGTTTCGGCCGTGGTCGGTCGCGTTGAGGCCATCGGTCCTGCGGAAGGTCCGCGGGTATTTCTTGATTATGCTCACACGCCCGATGCACTCGAGCGCACCCTCGCTGCCTTGCGACCAACTGCGACGGGTAAGTTGATCGTTGTTTTTGGCTGCGGGGGTGACCGAGACCGGGGTAAGCGTCCAGCAATGGGTGCGATAGCACAGCGCCTGGCGGATGTTGTCGTGGTGACCTCAGACAATCCGAGGGGAGAACAGCCCGAGGCCATTATTGACGACGTAATCCAGGGTATCAGCGAGGATTACATTCGATTGAGCGATAGGGCCGAGGCCATCGGCGCAGCCCTTGATTTGGCCGCACCCGGGGATACGGTTCTAGTGGCGGGTAAAGGTCACGAACGTTATCAGGAAATCAATGGTTGTCGTGTGCCCTTTTGCGATCGTGAGGTTGTGGAAGCGTGGTGTGATGCCAAGGGGCTGGCACGATGATCGCTGCGACCTCAGCCAGAAATTTTGCAGAGCGCTGCGGTGGCCAGTTTATATCGGGCGCAAACACCGATGTGATGTTGACGGGCATTGCAATAGATAGCCGACAGGTAAAGCCCGGCGACTTGTTCGTCGCTATTCAGGGCGAGCGGGTAGACGGACACGACTTTGTCGCGTCGGCGGCGGATGTGGGCGCTGTCGCAGCACTGGTCAGTAAGCCAGTGGTACATGAATTGCCGCAAATTCTCCACGGCGATATCCAATCAGCTGTTGCCGAGTTTGGAGTTCTCGCGCGCGAGGCCTTTAACGGCAACGTGATTGGTATCACGGGTAGTGCGGGGAAAACCACAGCAAAAAATTTGATTGCGGCGGTGTTGGCTGAGGCTGGCGAGGTAGTGGCGACAGAGGGAAATCAGAATAACGAGCTGGGCGTTCCGATGACGCTTGCCCGGCTGAATCCGGCAAATGAATTCGCCGTGATTGAGATGGGTGCGGGCAAGCCCGGAGACATCGAGTGGCTCCAAAACATCGTTCGCCCGTCAATCGGCATGTTACTTAATGTCACTGCCGCGCATCTGGAGCACTACCCCAGTATCGATGAGATTGCAGACACCAAGAGCGCGATTCTTGCTCAACTGCCCGAACATGGGGTGGCAATCTTTAATGGTGATGAGCCATGGTGTGACGCCTGGCGGGCCCGAGCTGGATCAGCAAGGGTTATTACCTTTGGCTTTTCAGATCGGGTTGACGTCGGTGTGCTTGATGTTAGTTACGACGGTTTTTCCGGTAGTTATCTCAAGGTGAGGACGCCGGTTGGCGAGTGGAAGCTCACCCTGAATATCCCCGGACGTCAGGGAGTCATGAATGCTTTGGCTGCAATCGCAGTTGCAGTTGCTCTCGGTATCAGTCACGCGGCAGCTGCCCGCGGATTAGAAAAGGTGCGACCGGCTGTTGGTCGGGGACAGCAGCTCCTTCTCGCTGAAGATATTACCTTGGTCGATGACTCGTATAACGCCAACCCACTGTCAGTCAAGGCGGCAATTGATGTGTTGGCGTCCTGTGAGGGACCGCGTTATCTCATTTTCGGCGCGATGCTTGAGCTGGGTGCCGATACCCCCCGCTTTCATGCAGAGATTGGTCGTTATGCAGCAGAGAAGGGTATCGATGCCCTTTGGATTGTTGGGGAAATTCCCAGACCCGCATTGGGCACGTTCGGCAGTGGGGGGCTTGCCTTTGCAAGTAATGAAGCGCTTCTGGAGAAGCATCCACCTATTGAACGAGGTGCCACGGTGCTTATAAAGGGTTCTCGTGGTGCTCGTCTCGACGTGCTGGTAGAAGCCATCGTCATCAGGATGGGGGTGTAGCCATGCTGACGTGGTTAATGGCACAGCTAGAAACTCTCGATGTTGGTTTTGCTGTATTCCAGTACATCACACTCAGAGGCATTTTATCTGCTGTCACGGCATTACTTATTTCGCTTCTTATCGGGCCGCGGATGATCCGCTATTTGGATTCTCTGCAAATTGGACAGGCGGTGCGGACAGACGGCCCGGAAACCCATTTGGTGAAGTCCGGCACGCCAACCATGGGCGGCGCACTAATTATCGTTGCGATTGTTACCAGCAGTCTTTTGTGGGGCCGGTTGGATAGTCGATATTTGTGGGTGGCTGTGGTTACCACGGTAGCCTTCGGCGCTATTGGCTGGATTGATGACTATCGTAAAGTGGTAGAAAAAGATCCTCGGGGTTTGCCGGCGAGGTGGAAGTACTTCTGGCAGTCTCTGGTGGGGTTCGCCGCTGCAACCGCGCTGTTTGTTACAGCGCAGCAGCCTGCCGAAACAACTCTATACGTACCGTTTTTTAAGGACGTGGCGATTCCACTGGGTCTGCTGTTCATCCCCTTCAGCTATTTGGTAATTGTTGGCTCGAGCAATGCGGTCAACTTGACTGATGGTTTAGATGGATTGGCGATATTGCCAACGGTCATGGTCGCTACTGGGCTTGGCACCATTGCCTATTTGACAGGCAATACAAACTTTGCCGAGTACCTACACATTCCCTACCTCGCGGGCGCCGGAGAGCTGGTAATTTTTTGTGGAGCCATCGCAGGTGCCGGTCTCGGCTTCCTTTGGTTCAACACCTATCCAGCAATGGTCTTTATGGGGGACGTAGGAGCCCTCGCTCTCGGCGCCGCATTGGGTCTGGTGGCCGTGGTGATACGTCATGAAATCGTTCTATTCATCATGGGCGGTATTTTCGTTGTCGAGACCGTCTCGGTAATCATTCAGGTGGCTTCATTCAAGACTCGAGGAAAGCGGGTCTTCCGGATGGCGCCAATACATCATCATTTTGAACTTAAAGGGTGGCCCGAGCCTCGCGTGATCGTCCGTTTCTGGATTATCACGGTTATGTTGGTGCTGTTTGGCCTCGCCACCCTCAAGCTGCGATGAGGTGATGATGGCATCCGTTCTCGCCAGTAGTACAACACGCATGATTCTCGGGCTGGGGGAGACCGGAACGTCGGTGGCGCGCTGGTTCATTTCCCAAGGCATCGAGTTTCTGGCAACCGACACCAGGCCGGAAATGCTCACCTCTGCTACTGTTCTAGAGGCGGTAGAGGATGAGCGGCGTATTGTTGCAGCTGACGATGTGCCTGCAGCGTTGGAGCGAACCAATGAGTTGATTGTCAGCCCGGGCATCGCCCTTGACCATCAGTGGGTAGAAACAGCTCGAAAAGCGGGTGCACGCATCATCGGTGACATAGATTTGTTTGTCGCCGAGGCCTCCGCACCCGTAATCGGCATCACCGGTTCAAACGGAAAGTCAACGGTTGCTGCCTTGATCGCCCACATGATCGAGGCCTGCGGTAAGAAGGTGGGGCTGGGCGGAAACATCGGAATGCCCGCGCTTACTGTCCTTGACCCCGCCACAGATTTTTATGTCTTGGAGCTTTCCAGTTTCCAGTTAGAGCGTAGTGAGCCCCTTAATCTGGATGTCGCAACGGTCCTCAACATAACGGCGGATCACCTCGATCGACATGGGTCGATGCCAAAGTACCATCTCGCCAAGCATCAGATCTTTCGGGGGGCAAAAGCTGTGGTGGTTAATCGCAGCGATCCACTGACACAGCCCTTGGTCGATACCCCGGTGGGCGTAGTTATCTGGCGCCCAGAGGAGCCCGACCTTAGGGAGTGGGGCGTCCGCGTCAGTGATGGCAAGAGGTTTATATGCAGAGGGTTTGATCCTGTTGTCGAGGTTGATCAGCTGATTATCAAGGGGGCTCATAACGTCAACAACGCGCTCGTTGCTCTCGCTGTATGCACGGCCTTAAAGCTACCGATAGAGGCCGCTGTCGGTGGTCTTCTCTCGTTTTGTGGTTTGCCCCATCGATGTGAATTAGTGGCAGAGGCCGCTGGAGTGAAATGGATCAACGACAGCAAGGGGACTAATGTCGGCGCGTGCATAGCCGCCTTGGAAGGGCTTGGACGATCGCAAAATGTCATTCTGATTGCGGGTGGCCAGGGTAAGCACCAGGACTTCGCTCCACTTGCGGATCCCGTTCAGACCCACTGTCGCCGAGTCATCACTATGGGCGAGGCGGCGCGTGATCTTGAGATCGTTCTTGGTCAATTGGTGCCGGTTAATCGGGTTCAAACCATTGAGGCCGCGGTTGCTCGAGCGGGTGAAACAGCGGAAGAGGGTGACATTGTTTTGCTGTCCCCAGCCTGCGCAAGTTTCGACATGTATGACAACTATCAAGCTCGTGGCGATGCATTTCGCGTCGCGGTCACAGGGCGATCCGGAGTGGCGGCATGAGTGTTGTTGCAGCTCAAAGATCCTCCACGCCTGACCCGTTGCTGATAGGCCCCGCCCTTGCGCTTATTTCTGTTGGCTTGGTTGCCATCGCTTCTGCGTCTATTGAATATGGTGACTGGCATTTCAGTAACCCCTGGCACCACTCGATTCGACACGGCATCTATTTGGGGATTGCCACCGTCACAGCGCTAATTGTCTATCGTGTGCCCCTTGAGGTCTGGCAGAGGACGTCAGGCGCCTGGTTATTGCTGGCGTTCGTCCTGTTGCTATTGGTGTTGGTGCCGGGTATCGGGCGCAATGTAAACGGAAGCCAGCGCTGGTTACCTATTGGTCCATTAACGTTACAGCCCTCTGAGATCGCTAAGTTTGCCCTGGTGTTGTACGTATCGGGCTTTTTAGTGCGCCACGCCGAGTTGGTAAGGACCCATTGGCAGGGTTTGGCAAAGCCCGTGTTCGTGCTCGCGTTGGTGGCTTTTTTGCTGCTTCTCGAACCGGATTTTGGTGCTACCGTGATTTGTGCCGGCACCATTTTTGGCATGTTGTTCCTCGCGGGTGCCCGACTCCATTACGTCGTGATGTTAATTACGGTGGCGGTGGGCGCGCTGGCTTTGATGGTGTTCAGTGCACCTTATCGTCTTGCGCGTTTAACCGCCTACACCGACCCCTGGCAGGACCCCTATGGGTCAGGCTTCCAACTGATTCAATCGCTCATCGCTTTTGGTCGTGGAGAGTGGATCGGTGTTGGGCTGGGCAACAGCATTCAGAAACTCTTCTACCTGCCCGAAGCGCATACTGACTTTGTATTCTCAATTTGGGCAGAGGAAACGGGCCTCGTTGGGTCGGTGAGTCTCATTCTTCTCTACTGTCTGCTCGTCGGGCGTATTCTCCAGGTTGGCTGGCGCTCAGAACAACAGGGGCAGCCTTTCGCCGGGTACGTCTGCTATGGCGTGGCACTTATCTTCTCGGGACAGGCCTTTGTGAACATGGGGGTCAGCTCAGGCTTGCTGCCAACCAAGGGGCTGACCTTGCCTTTTATCAGTTACGGCGGCTCAAGTTTAATCGTGAGCTTCGTCATGCTGGCGGTTGTCTTGCGTGTGGAGCAGGTACTGCGCGTCGCATCCGCTGGTAAGAGAGCGTCGTCATGACTTCTCCCAGGGCGCTCATTATGGCAGGCGGGACCGGTGGACATGTCTTTCCCGCGCTGGCGGTAGCTCAGGAGCTCCAGAACAGAGGGTGGTTGGTTGATTGGATGGGAACAAGTCGTGGCTTGGAGGCTCGCGTGGTTCCTTCACACAAGCTTACCCTGCACGTGCTCCCAGTGAGTGGACTTCGTGGCAAGCCCATCATCGGAAGAATTCAGGGCTTGTGGCGTTTGATGGTGGCGCTATTCAAAGCCCTTGGCCTCATGTTGTCTTTGCGCCCTCAGGTCGTGCTTGGTATGGGGGGCTACGCGGCTGGCCCCGGTGGGCTTGCCGCGTACCTGTTACGCAGGCCGCTTGTAATCCACGAGCAGAACGCTATCGCTGGAACAACGAATCGGCTACTCGCGCCATTGGCCAAGCGCGTGTTGAGCGGACTCCCCGGGCCTTTTGTGGACGAGCGGCGTGCAGAGCTAGTCGGCAATCCTCTCCGTCGAGATCTGGAGCAAGGCTACGTGCTTGAGGTACCTGTCGAATTTACTGCGCAACGTCCGCTGCGGTTGCTGGTTCTCGGGGGAAGTCTGGGCAGTTTGCCGCTTAATCATGGGGTGCCAGCGGCACTGGGTGAGATGGATGATGACCAGCGTAGCCGCATCTCCGTGATACACCAATGCGGTGCACAGCACCTTGAGGCGACCCGGCAGGCCTATAGAGCTTGTGGGATCGCACACGTTGATATCCATCCATTCATTGAAGATATGGGCGCTGCCTACGCGGGCGCGGATCTGGTGATCTGTCGCTCAGGAGCTCTCACGGTGAGTGAGTTGGCAAGCCAAAGACGGCCTGCGATTCTGATACCGCTTCCTCACGCCATCGATAATCACCAGACCGAAAATGCCAAAGCCCTCGTCGCTCTGGGTGCGGCGCAACTGCTACCGCAGCCCAGGTTAATGGACGATGACTTGCCGCGCTTCCTGGCCGGTTATCTAGACTCTCCCGGGCGACTGGCCGCCATGTCCGCGGCTGCTGACACCATTGTCTCAAGTAGCTCAAGCTGCAAGGTTGCTGATGTTCTGGAGGAGGTTGCCAATGACTGGCGCTAAGGCTCCCTCTGGATTGCCCATGATGGATCGAATTCAACGTATCTTCATGGTCGGTATTGGCGGCTCGGGCATGAGTGGTATTGCCGAGGTTCTCGCGCGTCAGGGCTATGAGGTCAGTGGATCAGATCTTCAGGAGAGCCCGGTACTGGACCGGCTTCGGGGACTCGGTGTCGCTGTGCACATCGGTCACAGTGAATCTCACGTGGCTGGGGTTGATGTGCTGGTGACATCCGGCGCAATTCGTTCGGATAACCCCGAGCTTGTGGCTGCGAAAGCGGCGCGTATTCCCGTTGTCCCCCGTGCGGAAATGCTCGCTGAGCTCATGCGCCATCGGTATGGGATCGCCGTTGCCGGGACTCATGGGAAGACCACCACCACGAGTCTTCTGGCCTCGATTTTTGCAGAGGCGGGGGAGGATCCCACTTTTGTTGTGGGTGGCGTCCTTAATCGCGTGGGAAGCAATGCCGGCTTGGGAGAGGGGCGTTACCTCATCGTCGAGGCAGATGAGAGCGACGCATCCTTCTTGCACCTGCTGCCAATGGTGAGCGTTGTTACCAACATCGAAGCCGATCACATGAACCACTACGGTGGCGATTACAAGAATTATGAGAATGCGTTCTTGGGCTTCCTACACAACCTGCCGTTTTATGGTTTCGCCGTCATGTGTATCGATGATTCGGGAGTCCGGGCGGTGATGCCCTCTATGACTCGCCGGGTAGTAAGTTACGGCGAGCACCCGGAGGCTGACTACCGCGTACAGGCAATAAAGACCGGCGGCTTGGAGTCCAGCTTCAAGCTTGGTCGCCCCGACGGGCGATCTGATTTGGAAGTCACCATCGGCATGCCGGGTCTACACAACGTGCTTAACACCGCTGCGGCTATCGCAGTCGCCTCCGAGCTGGGTCTCTCTGATCAAGCCATAACAACGGGTGTTGCAGTATTCGACGGGGTAGGTCGGCGATTTACAGTGATGGGGGATATTGCTTTTTCTTCCGGTAATGCACTCCTTGTTGATGACTATGGCCATCATCCGACCGAGGTTGCAGCGACTCTGGATGCTGCTGCTGTCGCGTTTCCCGATCGGCGACTTGTGATGGTGTATCAGCCCCACCGTTATACCCGTACCCGGGATCACTATGACGACTTTGTCGCCGTGTTATCCCGCTGTGAGGTATTAGTGCTGGTAGATGTTTATCCGGCTGGGGAGGCGTTCATTCCCGGTGCGGACAGCCGCTCCCTCGCGCGATCAATAAGGCAGCGGGGCTTGGTTGACCCTGTTGTTGTCGACGCCGTGCACGATGTGCCAGCGGTTTTGGCAAAACTTCTGAAGGATGGCGATTTGGTGATGACTCAGGGTGCGGGCAACATTGCCGGGCTCGCTTCCGCTCTCGCTGAAGCCCGTAGTCTGGAGGGCTTGGCATGAGTAGCACGGTCCTTCGCGATCATTATTTTGGCGTTCTGTTGGGGGGGTCAGCTGCGGAGCGCGATATATCCCTTGAAAGCGGTCGCACTGTGGGTCGAAGTCTTGAGGCAGCGGGTGCGCGAGTTGCCTTTGTTGATCCTGCGGAGGACGGTTGGCAAGAGAAACTTCAGGGAGTTGAGTTTGTTTTTAACTTGCTCCATGGGCCAGGTGGCGAAGACGGTACGCTGCAGGGGATGCTCGAGATGATGAAGTTGTCCTACAGCGGTTCAGGTGTCTTGGGATCGGCGCTTACGATGGACAAGGTCAAGACCAAGCTGGTTTGGCAGGGGCTCGGTTTGCCAACGCCCGCATTTGTAGCGCTCTCCGAGGAAACGGAGTGGTCCGCCGTCATGGATGAGTTGGGCGATGTTTTTGTAAAGCCCGCTCTCGAGGGATCCTCGATCGGCATGACCAGGGCGAAGACGCCGGAGGAACTTGAATCGGCCTTCGAGGAGGCTCGTCGCTTTGGAGCCCACGTGCTCGCCGAGCAGTACGTAGAGGGTGATGAGTACACGGTAGCAGTACTCGGCGATCGCGCTCTACCCGTAATTCGCATTCAACCTGCGGCGGGCTTTTACGATTTCAACGCTAAATACATATCGGACGAAACTCAGTTCTTTTGCCCCTCAGGTCTCACCGATCAGGAAGAGGGTGCCTTGGCGGAGCTGGCCTTGCAGGCCTTTTCAGTGGTTGGTGCGCAGGTCTGGGGTCGAGTTGATGTCATGCGGAAGAACAGCGGTGACTGGCAGTTGCTGGAAGTGAATACGATTCCCGGTATGACCAGCCACAGCTTGGTCCCAATGGCTGCGCAGGCGGCAGATATGTCTATGGAGAGGCTGTTGAGCGACATCTGGCAACTTAGTTTGGGGGTGCGCCATGGGCCGTGAAAGCAGACGACAAGCGGTTCGCAAAAATCAGACTGTGAAGTCGCTAAGCCGATGGCAGCAAGTTCGGCAACTCATGCTTCGAACATCGGTGATTGCCGGTTTTGTGATCTGCGTTGGAGCGAGCGCCTACGGCGCAAAACACGTTTACTCGTTGCCCATTGAACAACTGGTCATTACCGGTGCGACGGAGAACGTACCTGCTGATCTCATCAAAACTCTGGTAGCCCCCACCTTGGCGGGTGGTTTTTTTGCAGCCGATCTGGACGCCATTCGTGACGATCTGGAGCGCATTCCTTGGGTGTATAGGGCAGCCGTTCGACGGCAATGGCCCGATACAGTAGTGGTGACTGTGGAGGAGCAGCGCCCGATAGCGCGGTGGGGAAACCAGGGTTTTTTGAATCACGAAGGCGTTTTCTTTGTGGGTGAGCAGTCGACACTGTTTGAACTTCTCCCTCAGCTGTGGGGGCCAGATTCTTCGGCCCCCCACATGATGCGCCACTACCAACAGGTAGAGAGCTTGCTACAGGACACGGACTTGCAGGTGGTCAGCCTAGAGCAGGATGAGATAGGGCAGGTCAACCTGACTCTCGATAACGGCATTGGCATTGCTCTTGGCGCCGAGCATTTCTTGCAGCGCATGCAGCGATTCATCGTTTTATGGGAACGGCACCTCGATGGCCAGCATGTGGCTCGAATAGATATGCGCTACTCGCACGGGGCGGCAGTGACCTTTCGTCATCAATCTCAGTTGGCCTTAACGGCTGTGAATGAACTTTCTGGAGAGGAAGTACGCTAATGGCTGGAACAACAGATAAACGCATGATTGTCGGGTTGGATATTGGCACATCCAAGGTGGTTGCTGTCGTCGGTGAAGTTGATCTCGACGGCGTTATCGAGGTCGTCGGGATCGGGTCTCATCCCTCACGAGGGATGAAAAAAGGAGTGGTGGTCGATATCGAATCCACTGTGAACGCCATTCAGCGTGCGGTTGAGGAAGCAGAGCTCATGGCGGGTTGCCAGATTCACTCAGTCTACGTTGGCATAGCGGGAAGCCACATACGTTCCATGAATTCACATGGCATCGTGGCGATTAAAGAGGGTGAGGTAGTTCAGGCTGATGTGGAGCGAGTCTTGGACGCGGCACAGGCGGTGGCGATTCCCGCGGATCAGAAGGTATTACATGTTCTCCCTCAGGAGTATCTGATTGACAACCAGGGCGGCATTAAAGAACCCCTAGGAATGTCCGGTGTCAGGCTGGAAGCCAAGGTCCACCTGGTTACTTGCGCAGTAAACGCCGCCCAGAATATTGAGAAATGTATTCAGCGCTGCGGACTTGAGGTCGACGGCATAATTTTGGAGCAGCTGGCCTCTAGTTTTTCGGTTATTACCGTAGATGAGCGCGATCTGGGGGTCTGCATTGTCGACATTGGCGGCGGCACGTCCGATATCGCGATCTTTACTGATGGAGCAATTCGTCACACGGGCGTTATTCCTATCGCGGGTGACCAGGTCACCAATGATATTGCCATGGCACTTAGAACACCCACGCAGCACGCCGAGGAAATAAAGATTCGGTACGCCTGCGCCCTGACTCAGCTCGCGGGTGCGGACGAAACAATCAAAGTACCGAGTGTGGGCGATCGCCCCCCCAGAGATCTATCAAGGCAATCGTTGGCTGAAGTGGTTGAGCCTCGCTACGACGAGCTATTTACCTTGATTCAGGCAGAAATCAGACGTTCCGGTTACGAGGAGCTTATTCCTGCTGGCGTGGTACTGACGGGGGGGACGTCGAAAATGGAAGGCGCAGTGGAGCTCGCTGAAGAGATTTTCCATATGCCCGTGCGGCTAGGTCCGCCCCAGTACGCACAGGGCCTAAGCGACATTATTCGTAATCCGATCTACGCAACTGCAGTGGGTTTGCTGATTTTTGGCGCGAGAGATGAGCAGGCAGATGCGCATTTCAAGGAAGGCCGCCTCAGTGCAGCAGGTTTTTTAGATGGCGTGAAAGACTGGTTCAGCCGGCACTTTTGAAGGGCCGGAGGAGCATTTTTCACGTTGTTTGGGGAGACGCCGGTTTCGACCGGCAGATGTTAAAAAAAGGGGAGTAATCATGTTTGAACTTGTTGATAGTGCACCACAAAGTGCGGTGATCAAGGTCGTCGGAGTCGGGGGCGGTGGCGGTAACGCCGTTCGACATATGATCGAAAATCACGTGGATGGCGTTGACTTTATCTGCGCTAACACTGACAGCCAGGCTCTGTCCGATATCGAGGCGAAAACCGTGCTTCAGCTCGGAACGAGCATTACCAAGGGCCTTGGAGCGGGGGCCAATCCCGATATTGGCCGAGCTGCAGCGGTGGAAGACAGGGACCGTATCGCTGATGCTCTGCATGGAGCCGATATGGTGTTCGTCACCGCCGGTATGGGCGGAGGGACGGGCACTGGCGGTGCGCCGATCGTCGCGGAAGTCGCCCGGGAGATGGGTATTTTGACCGTCGCGGTGGTTACTAGGCCTTTCAGTTTCGAAGGCAAAAAGCGATCCAAAATAGCAGATGAGGGTCTTCGGGAACTTCAGCAGCATTGCGACTCTCTAATAACCGTACCCAATGAGAAGTTGCTGGAGGTGTTGGGCAAAAATACCAGTCTCTTGGATGCCTTCCGGGAAGCCAATGATGTACTTTTGGGGGCAGTTCAGGGGATTGCCGATCTCATTATCCGCCCCGGCATGATCAACGTCGACTTTGCGGATGTGCGTACGGTGATGTCAGAGATGGGGTCCGCGATGATGGGGACGGGCCAGGCTTCCGGTGAGAATCGTGCCAGAGAAGCAGCGGAGCGAGCGATTAACAGCCCGCTACTCGACGATATCAATCTGAGCGGTGCCCGTGGCGTTTTGGTCAACATCACTGCTGGATTGGATTTGTCCCTTGGTGAATTCTCCGAGGTGGGAGACACCATCGAGGAATACGCGTCGGAAGACGCCACGGTTGTGGTGGGAACGGTAATCGATCCCGAGATGACCGACACGCTGAAGGTCACAGTGGTTGCCACTGGATTGGCCTCCGGCGAGGCACGGCCTTCGTTGGCAGTGGTTGATACTAAGCCCGAGCAAAGTGGAAGTGCGGCGCCGGCTTACGACGAACAATACGATTTGCCACCCGCAACCCGAGCCCGTGTAGCGCGCGCTGGGGCAGCAGGACAGGCAGCGGCGCAGGTAGAGAGCGGCGGAGAGGAATACTTCGACATTCCCGCATTTCTGCGTCGACAGGCGGACTGATCGGGGGTCATTGTCCGCCTCCACTTAGGTGAGGGTGAGACGATGATCAGACAGAGGACGTTGCGAAATCCGATCAAGGCGACAGGCATCGGTTTGCATACGGGAGAGAAAGTTTTTCTCACCCTGAGCCCGGCTCCTATCGACAATGGCATCGTATTTCGGCGCACCGATCTCTCCCCAGCGCAGGACATCCCCGCCTGCGCTCAAAACGTCGGTGACACAACCCTCTCTACCAGTCTTGGACTCGGTGATGCGAAGGTCTCTACGGTCGAGCATCTGTTGTCGGCCATGGCCGGATTGGGGATCGACAATGCCTTTGTCGATGTTACTGCCCCCGAAGTCCCCATTATGGATGGCAGTGCCGGACCCTTTGTATTCCTGCTCCAATCTGCAGGCATAGAAGAGCAGCCTGCCCCCAAAAAATTTATTCGCATCAAACGCCCGGTGACGGTGACCGAGGGCGACAAAGAAGCAAGCCTGCTGCCCTTTGAGGGCTTCAAAGTCTCTTTTTCGATCGATTTTGATCATCCGGTGTTCCACGACCGATCCGCCTATGCAGAGATCGACTTCTCGGCGACGTCTTTCGTCAAGGAAGTGAGCCGTGCCCGTACTTTTGGTTTCATGCATGAAATTGAGTACCTGCGGGCGCGCGGACTTGCCCGCGGGGGGAGTGTCGATAACGCCATCGTTGTGGATGAGTTCCGGATACTGAATCAGGACGGACTCCGTTACGAGGACGAGTTTGTTAAGCACAAAGTGCTCGATGCCATCGGTGATCTTTACCTTCTCGGCCATTCGCTCATCGGAGAGTTTCGCGCCCACAAATCGGGACATGCGCTAAATAATGCCGTTTTAAGAGCGCTTCTCGCTCAGGAAGACGCATGGGAAATGGTGACTTTTGAAGACGCATCAGTCGCCCCGATCTCTTATGTCACGGCGCCAGCGGTAGCGACTGCCTAGCATCCGCCAGAGCGGTCGATTTAGACGCCATTTGGTAGCTTTCAGACTTTGCCAAACCGCCCCAGCGTGGCATAGTGCGTGTCCATTTTGTTGAGCAGTCGCCACCGTTGAAAGTTATTCTTGTCCACAAAACAGCAGCTTCTCGCAGCATTGCCTTCGGCCGTTGGTCGGTGGCGGTGCTCTCTGTGCTCTGTCTCGGACTTCCCCTGGGGCTGATGGCGTTAGGGTATGAATTGGGGCAGCGTCAGGGCTCTCACGAGGCTCAGACTGAGCGTCTCAGTGCGGCAGAGCAGGTGGTGAGTCAGCGGGCCAAGGAATTGGCGCAGCTGTCGTCAGATGCGCGTCGGACACTGGAAGCAATGACCCGCAAATTGGCAGAACTGCAAGCTCGGGTGACTCGCTTAGATGCGCTCGGTACTCACATTACGGCGCTGGCAGGTCTGGATGGCGGAGAGTTTGACTTTAGTGAGGATCCTGCGCTTGGGGGTCCACTAACGGCTGTTCCGGGCCCTGTAGTACAGCCCGCTGAGCTCGCAAGCGAGATGGAGCTTTTCAGCGCCACGCTTGATGACCGAGATGCACAGCTTGATGTCCTCGCCGGGCTGTTATTCGATGCTGAGGCTCAGGCTGAGGCTATTCCGTCTGGTCGTCCGATTACCACCGGATGGCTTAGCTCTCCCTATGGCTATCGAAAGGACCCTTTCACAGGACAACGTGCCTGGCATCAGGGGGTCGACTTCGCGGGCAAAGAAGGCGGCGAGGTTATTGCTGTCGCCAGTGGCGTCGTCAGTTGGAGTGGCGAAAGAGCCGGCTATGGCACCATGCTTGAAGTGGCTCATGGGGACGGCATGGTCACCCGGTATGGCCACAACGAAGAAAATCTTGTTGAAGTGGGTGATCTTGTTCGCAAGGGTCAACCCATCGCTGTCCTCGGCAATACGGGGCGTTCAACGGGGCCTCATGTTCATTTTGAGGTGTACAAGCACGGTCGGCCAGTCGACCCCGCCAGTTATATCCAGCGCACTCTGCGCTGAGCGCTTTACTTTTCTTGTAAGCGTGCCGGCCCTCACTTGGGTGCCGAGTTTTTACCCCATAAAAAGTTTATTCCCATGATAGCTAAAGCATTAAAAAAGATTTTTGGCAGTCGCAATGATCGCGAACTGAAGCGTATCGGCAAAATGGTGAAGAGCATCAATGAGCTCGAGGCCGCTTTAGAGGCAATGACCGACGAGGAGCTGAAGCTCAAAACCGAAGAATTTCGGGGTCGGCTCACGGCGGGTGCGACACTGGATCAACTCCTGCCCGAGGCCTTCGCCGCAGTCCGCGAGGCGGGGAAGCGAACCTTGGGTATGCGTCATTTCGACGTGCAGCTGATCGGCGGTATTGCCTTACACGAGGGTAAGATTGCCGAAATGCGAACCGGTGAGGGTAAAACCCTTGTTGCCACTTTGCCCGCTTATCTCAATGCCTTGACCGGCGACGCGGTGCATCTCGTTACCGTCAATGATTATCTCGCGGGTCGAGACGCCGCGTGGATGGCGCCGATTTACGAATTCCTGGGGATGACCGTTGGCGTCATTCAGTCCCGTCAGGATCCGGTAGAGAAACGCGCGGCCTATGCCAGTGACATCGTCTATGGCACTAACAACGAATTCGGCTTTGACTATCTCCGCGACAACATGGCTTTTAGTATGGGAGACAAGGCGCAGGGCAAGCTGTCCTTTGCAGTGGTCGACGAAGTGGACTCGATCCTGATTGACGAAGCGCGAACGCCGCTTATTATTTCTGGCGCCGCGGAAGACAGTTCTGAACTTTATCGAAGCATCAACAAGCTGATCCCAAAGCTTTCCCCCGAACTGGAAGGACAGGAGGGAGACTTCACCGTCGATGAGAAGCAACGACAGATTGAGCTGACCGAGACAGGCCACGAAAAGATTGAAGAGATGTTGATTGCGGCGAAATTACTCGCTGAGGACGACAGTCTGTATGCGGCAACGAATCTGGGATTGCTGCATCACGTGCACTCGGGCTTGCGTGCCCACGTGCTATTTCAACGGGACGTTGAGTACATCGTGCAGGATGGTCAGGTGGTGCTAATCGATGAGCACACCGGACGAACCATGCCGGGCCGTCGTTTATCCGAGGGCCTTCATCAGGCGATTGAAGCGAAAGAGGGCGTTAACATTCAGAGCGAGAGTCAGACCCTCGCCTCAACGACATTTCAAAATTACTTTCGCCTGTACGACAAACTGGCGGGCATGACTGGCACGGCCGACACCGAGGCCTTTGAATTTCGTCAAATTTATGGCTTTGAGG